>CAYUAW010000683.1:0-3043 GCA_964442485.1 uncultured Polyangiaceae bacterium | reverse complement strand
GCAACATCCCGCGACGCATGCGGGCGCGTTCGCGCACGTGCTCAAGCAGACCTGGTTGCAGTTCGCAGCACCGCCCGTACCCGTCGTCGGCAAGACACTGTTCACGTCGCGGCACGTTGCATTGCTCGCGCTCGCGCAGAGAACGCTCTGGCTCTGCGTGTTGACGAGCTGACTCGCCGCGGCGTTGCACGACGACATCACCGAGATCGGACACAGCAGATTCGGGGCGCAGGGGCATTCGAGATCGATGACGGACGACGACTTGACGAACCCGCAGCCCGGGAAGAGCGTCTGATCGACGACCACGCTTGACGCTCCGGTGCACAGCGGCGTCGTCGCGCAGAGGGTGAGGCCGGAGGTCATCTCGACGAAGCAGGACGCTCCGGAGGCGTCTGGCGCGAGGCCCCCATCCGCTGCGCCGGTACCGCCCGCTCCCGGGGGCTGACCGCCGGAAGTGACGACCGGCACACCGCACGGTGGGGTCGTACACGTGGCGGTGGCAAAGGGCTCGTGTCCCTTGGCGTTCGAGCACCCGACGGCCACGTGAACCGCAGCGGCCATCGATGCAACGAACCAGAGACGGTGACCTTGCATGCGCGAAACATACTTCCAGCCCGTCCGGCGGGCAATTTGATGGGGGATGCGTGGATGGGGGCGGGCCCAGTGTCAGCGTTTCGTTGACGTGGCGAGCGAGCTTCGCCCGCGTCACGAGCGCGGCGTAACACTGCCGAGGTCGCGCGCGACCCTGCCCCCGTCGGGCACAGCAGCGAGCGCTCGCGGATCTGCTGTCATTGGATCTTCCATTCGACCGACAGCAGAGCTCGCTTTCGGGCCCGTTCACTGGCGACGAGCCGTCTCGTTGCGTGACGCGTGCAACTGGATGGAGCGCCCACGACCACCTTGCCCGGTCTCGGTTCGTGACATAGGAACGGTGACGCCTTACGGAGAAATGGGATGGCTTCAGTCGCTCTCGATCTTTCGCCGGTGGTGAGCTCGCTGCTCGAGCGCCCTTTCGATCAGCCGTCGCTCGATCGCGCCTATGCTGCCGTGGGCGGCCACCCGCAGGCGTATGCCACTGCGCTCCGTTGCGCCGCGAAGAAGACGCGCGATTCGCGCGCCGCCGCGTACTGGTTCGCAGAAGCCGCGCGCATCCACGAGTCGATGGACGACCTCGGGGGTGCCATCGCGCTGCTGTGGCGCGCTCATTCGTGCGACCGGTCGAATCCTCGTCCGCGCGAGCTGCTCGCCGCCACGATGATGCGCCTCTCCGTTCGAGCGGGCCTGGCGTTCACGTTCACACCGGCCGGCTCCCCTGACGTCTTCTCGAGCGATCATCGGATGGATTCGGGGCCGGTGGACACGGGCCTGCGACCACCGGCCCTGGAGCGCCGCTTCCGGGACACCGTTCCGGAGATGCTCGGCAAGGACTCGGACTATCCGGAAAGCGAGAGGAGCACCGACACGAATATGGAGGACGGGCCCGTCACCGGGATGGTCCTCCGCGCCACGCTACCGAGCGCACTCCTCCTACCTGGAAGTTTGTCGGAGGAAGAGGAGCTTCTCGAGCTTCAAGCCGAAGACGAGCGAGTCGATCAGCTGCTGCCTCCGCCGAAGAATCCGTCCTGGGAGTCGGCCGTCGTTCAGCTGACCCGGGGCTCTGCGGGCGAGCCGGTGCTCCGGGCAGTGGCCGACGCTGCACTGCGTCCGCCCGCGAAGAGCGTGATGCCACCGCCGCCTTCTGCCTCGCGGCAAGGAAGCGTGAAGGTCGTTCCCACTCCATCCGTCATCATCGCGCCGGAGCCGAAGACCCCGGAAGCGCCGCCGGTCCCGTTCGAGCAAGAGAGCCTGGAGGCATCTGCGCCCGCGAGCGTGGCCCCCGCGGTCGAGAGCGAAGAAGCACTCGTCGACGCTGATGAAGGCATGGCGAGGCTCGACGCCGCCGACGAGGTCTACGCGGAGGACCAGGCGCCGCCGACGCTGCGGCCGGCCGGGGATCGCCTCGTCGGAGGCGTGTTCGAAGCCCTGCACGGCCTGCACTTCCTCGCGAACGTCCGCGAGGGAGCGGCCTTCGTCTGCCGCACCCTCACGGAGAAGATGCGCCCCGAGACGACCCTCGTGCATCTCTACGACATCAACTCCGGGCATTACCTCGTCGTCGGTGCGGAGGGGAACCGCGCCGCCGCGCTCGTCGACTATCCGACGCCTGAGGACGACGCATTCATCGCGCAGGTGATGAAGGGAGACGATTCCGTCCTGGTGCAGGACCCCCAGAGCGATCCGCGGTTCGCACGCGGGCGCTGGGCCCTCGCGGAACCGAAGCGCTCCGTGCTCTGCGCCCCCGTTGCGTGCAACGGACGCCAGCTCGGCCTCATCGAGGTGGCCGACCCCGCGGATGGCGGCTCGTTCAGCGAGGACGACAGGAACGCGCTGATGTATGCAGCGAGCGCGTTGTCGCGCTTCATCGATCGCCGTGGCCTGGTGCTGAGCGACGAGCCGGAGCGTTCGTCCCCCGGGTCTATCGCGAGCTGAACCTTGACGCGGGGCGATGCCCCGCGCGAACGCAGGTCAGCCGTCGTGACGCGGGAGGCCGACGGCCGCAAGCTTCGCGGCTGCGTCGCGTGCGGCGTGCACGGTGTAGAGCCGCTCGGCGGCGTCGGGCTCGGAGGCGGCACGCACGAGGAAATGCCATTCGTGATCCGGCGTCGCCTCCGTGGCGAACACTTCGCAGATCTCTTCCCATTTGAAGAGCCCTGGCAACCGGACCCACTCGCTCTCTTCCAGCATGCTGACCTCCGTTCCGCGGGACGCACGAGCACGGCTCATCGATGAAGACTTCTTCGAATTCAGGAAGGGCGACTGCACGCTACGCGAACGGCGGCGGCCGCTGGAAGATTCCCGAAAAGCGTTCCATGCAGTCGACATCGGATCCCGATCTCGACTGTGCTCGGGTGCTCTTGAGAATTTATTGAGTGAGCCCTGATTGTCAAGCCGGCGCACTGCGACTCTTCGGCGTCTCAATTGCGACAGATCGTCGCAGGGATCC
>CAYUAW010000682.1:0-3066 GCA_964442485.1 uncultured Polyangiaceae bacterium | reverse complement strand
TGCCGCGCGGCGCGGGCTTCGTCGAGGCGGCCGACGCGGGTGTTGTGCGGGGCTTGCTTCACGAGATCGGGCGTTTCGTCGGCTTCGCGGCGGATGGCGACCATGGCGTCCACGAAGGCGTCGATGGTCTGCTTCGTCTCGGTCTCGGTCGGCTCGATCATGAGCGCGCCGCGGACGACGAGAGGGAAGTAGACGGTCGGCGGATGGAACCCGTAGTCGATGAGCCGCTTGGCGACGTCGAGCGTCTTCACGCCGGTCTTCGACTCGATCTCGCGATCGCTGAAGACGGCTTCGTGCATGGGGGGATGGTCGTAGGCGAGCGGGTAGTGGTCCTTCAGACGGGCGGCGAGATAGCCCGCGTTGAGCACCGCCATGTCCGTCACGTCGCGGAGGCCCTGCGGCCCGAGCTCGCGGATGTACGTGTACGCTCGCACCATCATGCCGAAGTTTCCCCAGAACGAACGCACGCGGCCGACGCTCTCCGGGCGGTCCTCGTCGACCACGTAGCGGCCGCCCTCCTGACGCACGGTGGGGCTCGGCTGGAACGGATCGAGGTGGCGCTTGAACGCCACCGGACCGCAGCCGGGACCGCCGCCGCCGTGCGGCGTCGTGAAGGTCTTGTGCAGGTTGTACTGGATGACGTCGACGCCCGCGTCACCGGGCCGCGCGCGGCCGAGCACCGCGTTCATGTTCGCGCCGTCGCCGTAGACCTGGCCGCCCTTCTCGTGGACCAGGCGACACAGCTCGGGGATGGCGCGCTCGTAGAACCCGATGGTGTTCGGGTTCGTGATCATCAGCGCGGCGATCTCGCCGCCGGCGCGATCGATGGCGGCGAGGAGATCCGCGGGATCGACCAGGCCGCTCTGCGCAGGCACCGGGACGGTCTCGAAGCCGTTCAGCGAGCAGCTCGCGGGGTTCGTCCCGTGCGCGCTGTCGGGGATGAGCACCTTCTTCGGCGCCCGCCCGCGCGCCTTGTGATAGGCGCGGATCATCATGAGCCCGGTGAGCTCACCCTGAGCGCCAGCCGCGGGCTGGAGGTTCGCGCCGTCCATCCCCGCGATCTCCGCGAGCATCGACTGGAGGGCGACCATGAGCTCGAGCGCGCCCTGTGCGAGGTGCGGCGGCGAGAGCGGATGCAGGGCCGCGAACCCGGACAAGCGAGCCGCCCACTCGTTGACCTTCGGGTTGTACTTCATGGTGCACGACCCGAGCGGGTAGAGCTGCGTGTCGATGCAGTAGTTCCACTGGCTCAGCCGCACGAAGTGCCGGAACGCCTCCGGCTCGCTCACCTCGGGGAGCGCCGCGGGCACCTTGCGCGCGAACGCGCCGAGCGCGGCGGCCGCGTCGACCGCCGGCACGTCCAGCGCCGGGAGCGAGGCGCCGCTCCGGCCCTTGGCGCCGCGCTCGAAGATGCTGGGTTCGGAAAACTGGGCTCCGCGCGAACCTTCGAAGGGCATGTCAGTTCCAGTCGCCGGACTTCTTGTCGTCGCCCGACTTCTTCTTCTTTTCGTCGTCCCAGCCGCCGCTCTCGAGCTTCTGCGTCTCGTCGGGGACGACGGAGTCGGGGTCGGGCTTGGCGTTCTTCTGCTTCACTGCCGTCCAGGTGACGCCGGTCGTCTGCTGGGCGAGGCCCCACTCGCCGCGGATCTCGTCGTTCACCATGTCACCCTTCGGGCGGACGTACTGGAAGTAACCGCGTCCCGTCTTCTTCGCGGAAGGCCCGACCATCCCGATGGTCGTTTCTTCCCACTCGTAGTGGAGCAGATTCCCGGTCACCTCGCCGTGGATCGCTCCCCACTTGTCGCCGGCAGCGGTGCGCCACTTGCCACTCACGGCGCTGCCCTCCTTCACCAGGTGAAGGTTGCCGTAGGTCGGGCTGAAGTAGACGCCGGACCAATCTGCGCCGTCGGGCATGTCGCCCGCCTTCGGCAACACCTTCGCTTCGGGCTCCGAGCCACCGCAGGCGGTGACGAACGGAACGGGGGCGACCAGGGCAACCAGCAAACCGAACCGAGTGAAGGTGCGCGCGACGAACATGGGCGCGACCTTACCACGGGTCCTCGGCCCGAAATGCAGTGGAAAGTGCCCTCCTCCCCGACAGGCGGCGGCTAGCGCTCCTCGCTTCGAATCGCTCCGGAAAATTGCGCCCGGAGGCGCATGCCCGGAGCAAAGGCGACGGCCTGCCGAGTCGGGTGGCCCGCCCCGATCTACGAAGGACCATCCGGCGCGCGCGCCGCGGCGGTGCAGAGCGCGAGCAGCTCGTCCGGCAGAGAGAGCTCGCGGCGGAGCACCACGACGTTCGCGCCCTCGAAGTGTGCGCCGAGCTTCGTCGCGCACTTCGGCGTCGTGAGCCAGACGTCCACCGCGTCGCGAAGGCCCAGGCCCCGGGCGCGTGGGCGCGCGTGATCGGCGAACAGGCGTGTCGCGACGGGATGGATTCCAGAGGCAGAGAGACAGCGAAGGACGCGCTCGGGGCGCGCGATCGCGAGGACCACGCCGACGCGGGTGCCCGCGAGTGACGCGAGCGACAGCGCGCGACCGCCTTCCACGAGCGTCGCGCCGAGGCGCGCTCCCACGGCGAAGACCGGCCGACAGGCGGTGAGGCGCGCCAGCTCGGCAGGAGCCATTCCGACCCACGACGATGCCCGGGTGGACGGCGACGACCGCGTCGGCGGCGGCGAGCAGCGCCTCCGGGGCTGCGCGCAGATCGCCGGCAGGTGGGCATGCGCCTGCACCCCACGGGTCCGTCGCGTCGACGGCGAGGAGCGACAGAGAGAGACGCCGGGGACGCGCCTGGAGCAGCCCGTCGACGATCACGACGGTGGCGTTCGCCGCGGCGAGACGGAGCGCCGCACCGCGGTCGCCGACGAACACGGAGACTCCCGCGCCGCGAAGCTCGTCGGCGAGCCACGCTGCGTCGTCGCCCACGGTGCGCGCGCTGTCCCCACGGTGCACCGCGCGAGCGCAGGGGACGCGCGCGCGGTAACCGTGCCCGACGACATGGAGAGCCTCGCCGCGGCCGCGAAGCGCCGCGGCCAGCGCGAGCGCCACGGGCGTCTTGTGAGA
>CAYUAW010000681.1:0-3071 GCA_964442485.1 uncultured Polyangiaceae bacterium | reverse complement strand
GCCGAGTTGCCGCGTGGTACGTTTTTGTCGTGCAGTTCGAGTTCGGCGATTTCGTGCTGGACGAATCCAGGTACGAGCTCCGACGGTGCGGCACGTCGGTGCGCGTCGACAAGAAGGTCTTCGCCCTGCTCGCGTACATGCTCCGCCGGGCGGGACAGCTCGTGACCCGTGAAGAGCTCATCGAGCACGTCTGGGACGGTCGAACCCTCAGCGAGACCGTTCTGACCGGCGCGATCTCGCGGGTTCGCAAGGCCCTCGGCAATGACGATCGGCTCGTCGTGAACGTTCACGGCGTCGGCTATCGCTTCACGGGTCAGGTGCGCGCGCCGAAGTCGGCGCCGCCCGCGCCGGCGCTCGAGGGCCCGTTCGTCGGGCGAAATGCGGCGCTCGAGGCGGTCATGGCCTGCATGACGGAAGCGCGGGCGGGGCGCGGAAGTCTCGTGCTGGTCGCGGGTGAGCCGGGCATCGGCAAGACGCAGCTGGCTGAGGTCGCCGCGGAGCTCGCGGACAAGGAAGGCGTCCCCTCGGCGTGGGGGCACTGCCCGGCACTGGAGACGTGTCCGCCGTTCTGGCCCGTCATCCAGCTGCTGCGCGGCGCACTCCGCCACGCTTCCTCGGACTCCACGAGGGCGGCGCTCGAGCGCGCGCTCGCGTTGCTCGAGCCGGAAGAGAGCGCGCAGGCCGGCACGAGCACGTGGAGCGCCGCTGCCGCACACCGGAAGTTCGACGGCATCACGAGCGCGTTGCGAGCCCTGAGCGATGAGCGCCCCTGGCTCATGATCATCGACGACCTGCAGTGGGCAGACGCCGCGTCGCTCGGGTTCCTCGCGTACATGGCGCCGGAGATCGCACACCTTCGGGTCGTTCTCCTGCTGACCGCACGCAACACCGAGCCGCAGTCGGACGACCCTCGCCTCGCGCACGTCCTCGGTCACCGCAACTGCAGGCGCGTCGAGCTCCAGAGGCTGACGTCGGACGACGTCGCCGAGTACGTCACCCTCCGGCTGGGCAAGCCGGCAAGCGACGTGAGTCGCGCCGTGTACGCGAGGAGCGAGGGCAACCCCTTCTTCATGCGCGAGCTCCTGCGCCCGTTTTCCGGAGCCGTCGTGCCGCGCGCGGAGGAGCTCTCCCTCCCCGGGCCGGCGCTCGACATCGTCAGGCAGCGCATCCGGCTGCTCGGGCAAGAGACAGTCGACCTGCTCTCCGCCGCGGCGGTCATCGGCCGTGATTTCGATCTCGGCCTGCTCGCGCACGTCACCGGCCGCGACCCGCAGGTCGTCCAGGACGGCCTCGGCAGAGCGCGACGGACGAGCGTCGTCCTCCCGCGGGCCGAGGCAGCGGGGCACTTCACCTTCGGCCACGATCTCATCCGGAGCGTGCTGCTCGAGGGGCTCACTCCCGGCGAGGGGGCGCGCCTGCACTTGCGGGCCGCGGAAGCCCTGCAGCGACGTTACCCGGTGGGCGACGCCCCACCTCGCGCGGAGCTTTCGCATCACCTTCTGTCCGCGCTCCCGCTCGGAGATCTCTACCGGACCATCGCCGTCGCCAAGGCCTCCGCCGTATCGGCCGCGAACGCCTGCGCGCTCGCGGACGCCGCAGCGCTGTTCCGGCGCGCACTCGCAGCGCTCGAGCTCGCCAGCGATCCCGATCCGCGGGTGCGGTGCGACCTGCTGCTGAACCTCTCGCGGTGCGAGCGAGCGTCGGCCGACAATCGCTTCTCCACCCACCTGATGGAGGCCGCGACACTCGGACGCGAGCACGGCTTCGGAGAGGTGCTGGCCGAGGCGGGACGCTACATGAGCTTCGCTCCCGGGTTCACGTCGCTGGAGGGGGCGCGCGAGGTCCTCGAAGCGGCGGACCGCATCCTGCCCCCGGAGAGCGCTCGGTCGCGCGCCGACGTGCTCGCGCACCTCGCGTGGACCGTCCCCAATTGCTTCGACAGGGCCCTCGCGGACGCGCTGATCGCGCGCGCCGAGGCGCTCGCCACGGAATCCGGAGACTCCGATGCAATGGCCATCGCACTCTCGGCGAAGCTCTACTTCGCCAACGGGCCGGACTCGCCCGAGCTCGCGCAGTCGATCGCGAATCGGGTCGAAGCGCTGTACAGCGCGAGGCCGGCGCTCGTCCGCATCCACTGGTCCGCCCAGGTAGAGTTCTCGCGCATCGTCACGTCGCTGCAGCGGGGCGACATGGAAGCCGTCGAACGCGCGATCGCCGCGTTCGGTGCGGCGGCGACGCGGCTCGAGCATGCGGAGCTCGAGTGGCACCACCAGCGCGCCCGCGCCATCCAGCGCATGAACCGCGGCGAGTTCCAGGGCATGAAGGCGTCACTCCAGGAGCTCCAGGAGCGCGCGGAGCAGCTCCAGCTCTTCTCGCTGGAATCGGTACGCGCGGTGGACTGGGGCGTCCTTCTCCGCGAGACGGAGGGGCCCGAGGCGCTCCTTCGCTACACCGGCACGATCGTCCTGCGCGAATCCGACTGTCCGTATCGCTTCGCGCGGAAGATCCGGTCGCTCGTGGAGGTCGGAGCCGCGGAGAGAGCGCGCGCGGCACTCGACGGGCTGTCCGCCGAGAGCCTCGAACGGCTCCCGCACGATCGGGACTACCTCGCGACGCTCACCCATCTGACCGTGGCGAGCGTCGCGACAAAGAAGCTCGAGCTCGGGGAGATGCTGTACACGCTGCTCTCCCCCTACCCTCACCTGCACGGGGCGGATCTCAGCTTTCACTGCGACGGCTCGGTCTCGCACTTCCTCGGCATCCTCTCGCGCGCTCTCGGTCGGACACGCGACACAGTGCGGCACCTGGAGGAAGCGCTCGAGCATAACGAGAGCGCCGGTCTCGCGCCCAGCGCCGCCCATTCGGCATACGAGCTCGCGCTCGCGCTCCTCGACTCGGGCGGAGGTGATCAGGTCAGACGCGCACGCTCGCTGCTCTCTCGCGCGCGTGACGCGAGCCTCCGGATGGGCATGACGCCGCTGTGGCAGAGCGCCGGCGAGCGGCTCGTTATCTCCTGAAGGGGGGCCTTAGCCCCCCGCAGCTTCGCCTTCGGCGAACTGCTCCCCCCGCCG
>CAYUAW010000680.1:0-3074 GCA_964442485.1 uncultured Polyangiaceae bacterium | reverse complement strand
TGCGGACGCTCCGCGGAGGCCGAACGGCGCCTCACCGAGCTGCTCGCCTTGCACACGCCGCATAAGGGCGCCGTGACGCTCGGCAGGATCCACCGGGCCTGGACCGAAGTCGCTCGCGCCGGGCTCGATGAGCAGCTGGCCCGGTATCACCGCGCGCGAATGGACCACTGGTTCCGGTCGACGAGGAACCCGTCGCTCGTCGCGGAATGCGAGCGTTACCGGCTCCCTTCGGATCCGCCGCGAGCGCGCGCTCCGGTGGCAGCCGCCCTGGATGCGGCCACCGCCGTGGAGAACTCGCCGCTTCCTCAGACCGACGGGGGAGCGACCGAATCGGCCACGGTACTGGTCGAGGACATGACCGAGGCCTCCGGAACGCGCCCCGTCTGAGCTGCCCGTCAGTCCGGGAAGTTCGCCGTGGGCGGACTCCGGAACGACGGCTTCTGAAGGACGGTCGCGGCGCGCGCGAAGGCGGCGCGTCCGTTCGGCAGAGCAGAGGGTTTGACGCGAAGGCGGCCCTCGAGTGAGGGCGTCGCGCGAGGGAGCGCGACGTTCTGCACGGTCGTTGCTTCGGGCCTGGCGCTCGCCGACGGAAGCGACGGGGGCGGCACCCGGGCCTCTTCAATCGCCGCCGCTGTTGCCACCCGAGGTGAGGGAGCAGGCGCGGTCGATGCCGCAGCAACCGCGGCCATCTTCGACGGAGGTTGCGGAGGCGGGTTGGCGCTCGGGCCTTCGTCATCGGTGGCGCGAGCGGAGGTCCCGAGGAGCAACGCGAGGACGAGCCCGGAACCGAGCGTGCCGACGATCGTCCCGACCACCCGCTTGAACCTTCGCCGCCGCTCGAGCTGCCCCTCCGTCACGCCGATGGGAGCGTCCTCCGCAGTGTCGTCGCAGAGCTCGAGCGGGATGACGGAGCCGGGGCCGCCCTCGTAGGTGCCCTCGTCGCCCTTCCGGAAAAACGCTTCCGTGTCTTCGCCCAGATTGCTCATTGTTCAGCGAATGACCGTGCCGCAATGCCCGGCAATGCAGTGGTCGGTCGGGTTGCAGCACGCCGTGCCGGTTGCGCAGCTCTCGTCCGTCATCGCGCACCTTGGACCCGCTTCCGGCGGCGGCGCAGGTGGCTGGCCGCACTTGCCGTTCGTGCAGAAGCCGCCGCAACAGTCGATGCCCGTCGTGCAGGCATCGCCGTCCTTGTGGCAAGGGTCCAGGGCCGTGAACGCGCGATGGTTGCCTGCGCCGAACTCTTGCCCGGTCAGGTAGAAGGCGGGATGGCTCGGGTCGGTCGCGTACTTGCCATCCGCGGACACGTCGACGGCGGTCCCCCAGAGCTGACGCTGGAGGCCGAGGTTCCCGTAGTGACGATACGAGTCGAAGAAGATCCAGAAGTACCCGCCTGCCGCTACCGGCGAGACGGTGGGGTAATAGTTGTGGTGGATCTCCTCGGCGGCCCCGAACGGGAGATACGTCGTGTTGGAGTCCGCGTCCTGCTGTGACGCGAAGCCCATTGCCTTCGCGAGCAAGCTGGCCTTGCCGCTCGCGTTGTCGAGGACGAAGAGATCGCTCGCCGGAGCAAGCGCCGAGAGCCCCGAGAAGAGCCCCGCACCGTTGCCCGAGAAATCCGCCGTCGGCCCGACCGCGAACACCACGCCGTTGTTGTCCGGCAGGATGAAGGGCCACCCCGCATAGTTCGGCGCGGCCACCTTGTAGATCTGCCGGTACCCGCTCGCGACGCGCTTGCCGCCGTCGAAGCTCATGAGCGCGAGCCCGCGCCCGGAGTCGATCGCGTAGTCGGTGAATGCGAGCAGCGACCCATCCGGCGAGAACGTGGGCGCTATCGCGGTCGTCGGAACATTGGTACCGGCGACGGGATTGCCGGTGCTGGTCTCGTACACGGCTGCGGTGGCTCCGGCGCCGCGGGGGCCCACGCCGCCCTGATTGGCGCTGGCGACGTAGATGGAGCCGTCGGGATAGATGCCAGCGAAGCTTGCACCGGGCGCGACTGCAAGGGGTTGCGGGTCAGGCGGAGCGCCGGGCACGAGTGGGTACGCCTGCCCACCGAGCTTCGCGAGGTCGAACGCAGTGAGGCGCGTTCCGTTCGCCGATACGGAGTGGCAGCCCGTGCATCCGGAGGCGCCGAGGAATACCTCCGCCGACTTGCCTGGAGTGATGCGGAGCACGGCGCCGCCCGAAGCGAGCGACGGCCCCGCTGCCGCAGCCGCCGGCAGGAGCTTCGTCGAGTAAGTATTGTAAAAGATGGAGCCCTTGAGCGTCGCCTTCGCGACGACCAGCTTCTCGGCAATCGGTCCGGCGACCGATCCGGCACTCGAGGTGGTCAGCTCGACCTGGAACGGGTCCGTCGCGCCGCCGGTTCGATCCGTCGCCTGCTGCCACACGGAGTCGGTCAGCTGGAGCTGATTGGGGCCCGTGGGCTTGAGGCAACCCTTGTAGTCGAAGAGGCTCGAGTGGATGTGTACGTACACGGCGTCCGCGGCCGGCCCGTCCCACATGAGGACCGGCGGCATCAGTCCCCGGGGGAATACCGTGCCGTCGTATGGATACAGCAAGCGCACTCCGGTCGCGGCGCCACCCTTCATCAGGGCCTGCACCGCAGCGGAGTCCAGACCGCTCGCGGAAGTGCATTCGTCGATGGCCACCGGCATGATCGGCACGCCGGGGGGGGGAGGAGGAGTCGTGACCGTCGGCGCGGGCGCGGCACCGCCGTTGCCGCCGGGAACGACCAGCAGCCCCCCCGGTGCGCTGGAGGCCGACGCGGGTGCTCCTGCGCTACCCGCCGGAGCCCCACCCGAGCCGCTTGCCGCTGGCGGCGTGCTGCTCGTGAAGTTACCCCCTGACGACGAACTGGCCGAGCAGCTGGCGGCTCCGACGCCAATCACGATTCCAAGCGCCATTAGGGCGCTGCGCCTCGCCATCATCGGAACCCTTCCCGAGCAGTACTTGGCCGTGGCCAGTCACTCCCGGGCCCTCGCGGAACCCGGTACGTCGTTGATGGCGACCTGCTTTCCCCTTTCTGACGAAATCGACGGTCTCTGCGACGCTTCTCCTCTCGAGCAGTCAAC
>CAYUAW010000679.1:0-3080 GCA_964442485.1 uncultured Polyangiaceae bacterium | reverse complement strand
CCTCCCCACCCTCAACCTCCTCCTCACCCTCAACCTCTCCCCCACCCTCGACCTCAAGCCCTAGCCCGAGCCCTAGCTCCACCCCGCCCCCCAACTCCACCTCCGCCGCTCCTCTCTTCCCCCCCTGGGCCGGCATCCTCGCCGGCCTCTCTCTCGGCCAGGTCGGTGCTCCCTCGTTTGCGCCCGGTCTCGAGCTCGGTGCCGACTTCCTTCCGTCGTGGTCCGCACGCATCGGCGCAGAGTTCGTGTTGCCGCGCGATCGTTCACTCCCTCCGGGTGCGGTCGCCGTGTCGCTGCTCGGAGGCGAGCTTGCCTTGTGTCGTGGCCTCTGGCAGCGAAAGCTCGTGTTTCGCGCGGCTCTCTGCGCCGAGAGCTCCGTCGCCGCGCTCCACGGAAGCGGAACGGGCTACCCGTCGACCACGTCTTCCACGCTCCCCTGGCTCGCCTTCGGGGGTCGCGCAGAGCTCGAGGGAACGATCGCCCAGTGGTTCGTGTGGGGGCTCGAAGCCTCGCTGCTGGTGCCCGTGCGAAGGCAGACCTTCTCGATCGAACCTCTCGGGATTGCTTATGAATCGAGCCCCGTCGGAGGAGGCGTAAGGTTCCGCGCGGCCGTTCGCCTCTGGTGAATCGACGTGCAGGTGGTAGCGGATTTCATGAAGGCGGAGCCTCGCTGGTGTCTCTGATGATCGGCGAGCCACCCGGGAACGCGCGAAGCATGACCCTCGAAGAGATCTACGAGAAGCACGTGGACTTCGTGTGGCGAACCTTGCGTCGCATGGGTGTCCCGCACGGCGATCTCGGCGACGCGGTGCAAAGCGTGTTCTTGACTGTGCACCGGAGCCTCTCCGGGTTCGAGGGTCGTTCGAGCATCACGACCTGGCTCTTCACCGTCTGTCGCAGCGTTGCTCGCGAGCGACGGAACAGCTCGCACCTGCGCCACGAGGTATTCGATCAGATCGTGCTCGACACGGAAGTGGATCTTCGCGCCGACGTCGCGGCTCTCGTCGAGCGTCGCGAGCAAGTCGATCTGCTCGAATCGCTCCTCGACCGGCTCGACGTCGACCAGAGGAACGTACTCGTGCTCTTCGAGCTCGAGAGCTTGAGCGGAGAGGAGATCGGCGAAGCGCTCTCCATTCCACTCGGCACCGTCTATTCGAGGCTCTGGGCCGCGCGCAAAGCGTTTCGACAGGCCCTCGCTCGACACGAGGCGCGATCGCTCTCGAACGAGCGCCGCGTCGGAGGCAGGCGATGAGCGATCCGAAGCGATGGGCGGACGAGGACGCTGGCTCGACCGCGCTCGAGCAGGACCTGTTTCGTGCGGCGCGCAGCGTGGGCATGCCGCCTGAAGAGAAGAAGCGCCGCTGGGCCGCCATCGCCGAACAGGCTGCTCTGATCCCGATCGCCGTCGCGCCGACGCCGCAGGGAGGCGGCGCTGCGACGTCTCTCGCAAAGGGCGGCTGGCTGAAGGGTCTGTCCACGCTGACGCTTCTCGCCGGTGCGGGCGCCGGTGCGTGGGCCGTTTCACATAGGGCCCCACCCGGCGCTGCGACGGCCCGCGCATCAGCGCCGACCACGCACGTGGTCGCAACGGTCGCGACGTCCAGCGCCGAGCCCGTGGCCGAGAGCCCGCATCCGTCACCCGCCGCGGACGAGCTCCCTCCCGGAGCTGCCTCGCGACCGAGAGCCGCCCCCGTCGTTCCCGGTCACGCCGTCGCTCCTGTCGAGAACAGCCGCCTGGCGGAGGAAGCGCGCGCGGTGCTCGACGCACGCGCCGAGCTCGCCGGGGGGAACCCGTCGGCGGCCCTCCGCCTCCTCGAAGCGGCCCGGGTCGACTTTCCGCACGGCTCGCTCGGTCAGGAGAGGGATGCACTCGCCGTCGAAGCGCTCGCCGCGAGCGGGCAGAAGGACGCCGCGTCCGCTCGCGCCCAGGCCTTCCTGCGGCGGTTCCCGGCCAGCCCGCACGCCTCGAACGTCCGTCGTTTCATCGTGCAGCCGTGAGCGCTCGCGTCACGATGCCCCGGCGTCTAGAGAGAGCCCGTCTCCTGCTCGTCGGCGCGGCGCTCGTCGCCTGCGCGCCGCAGGATCGAGTGGTCGGCTCGGTGCGCGAAGCGGGCGCGGACAGCGCCGGGGCGCGGGGTGATGCGGGCGCGCTCCCGCCGCTGCTCATCTCGGCGGACTTCGCCACGGACGATGGGATCTGGGACCGTCAGCGGCTCGTCCCGGGCTCTGCCGTCGACTTCGGCGTCGCGGATCCGCTCGCGCGCGACGGAGAGGAGCTCGCGCTCGTCCTCCCCGGAATTCGTGGGCTCGGCCCGGATGATCACGCTGGTCCCGATGTCGCAACGCAGATCTCGACGAAGCAATTCGTCGAGTACGGGACCATGCGTACCCGGGTGCGCTTCGCGACGTGTCAGCCGGGCGAGGAAGCGGTGAACGCCGCCTTCGCCTTCTTCAACGACGGAACGGACGCGAATGCGAACGGGCTCGCCGACAACCCCGAGATAGACTTCCAGGTGCTGTGCGGTCGTCCCTCGTTCATCGTGCTCACGGTGTGGAAGGACTTCGACACGGCGAGCGACGGCACCGAGCATTTCTACAAGACGAGCCGTGCCGTCGACACCGCGAGCGGCGATCTGTACGCGCTCTCGTCGCCGAGTGACTACCCCTACGTGCGGGCCGGCAACGACGGCCGTCTTGCGCTCCCGGGGTTTCCCGACCCGAACGTGTTCTACGAGATCGGCTTCGAGTGGCAGCCCGATTCGGTCCGCTTCTTCATCGTCTCCGGCGGAGCCGAGCTCACGCTCTGGAAGATGGTCGACCGGGCGTACGTTCCCGGGGTTCCGCTGCAGGTCATGTACAACGTCTGGCACTCGCCGACGCACTGGGCCCCCGACCGTGCGAGCGCGAACTACCCCGCCGCGGACGCCACGCTGCGAGTGGACTGGCTCGAATACCGGGCACCCTGAGAGGAACTCACGCTTCTAACAGTCAGTAGATTCCCATCGGCGGGGAGACGCCGTCCCGAGGTTCAAAGATGCGGAACTACGCGAGCGCAGCGAGCGCGCCGAAGGCGGCGGGGG
>CAYUAW010000678.1:0-3082 GCA_964442485.1 uncultured Polyangiaceae bacterium | reverse complement strand
TGAGCCAGTTCGAGTGGACGGCAATCCCCAGCGCGTCGAGGCGCTCGTAGGTGTGGGCGCCGAAGGCGTCGCGCTGCGCCTGCGTCAGGTTCTGCGGCAGCTTCTGCGCACGATAGCTGTCGTAGTACGCAAGGCTTGCGCTCATGGCCGGCACCGGAACGCCATGAGCGGCCGACAGCCCGAGCACTTTGCGCCAGTTCGCCTGAGCCTTGTCGACCTCGCCGCGGACCACGTCGTCGAGGAGCAGGTTCGAGAGCTTCGCGTCCTTCTCGTATGCGCGGAAGATCGTGTCGAGGAATCGCGCTCGGATGATGCACCCACCCTTCCAGATGCGCGCCATCTCGCGCGACAGGATCCCCCAGGTGTGGGCATTCGATCCGGCCGTGATGAGGGCCATGCCCTGCGCATACGCACAGATCTTCGCCGCGTAGAGCGCGTCGTGCACGGCTGCCACGAGGTCTTTCCGGTCGATGTTGCTCGCGGCGCCCTTCGGACCCGGGAGCACACCGCTTGCGTGCAACCGTTCGTCGCGCATGCTCGAGAGCACGCGCGCGTCGATGGCCGCGGCGATCGACGGCACCGGCACGCCGAGATCGAGCGCGACCTGCGCCGTCCAGCGCCCCGTGCCCTTCTGCCCGGCCTTGTCGAGAACTTGATCGACCAGGGCGCCCTTGCCCTCTGGATCCTTCACCGTGAAGATCTTCGCGGTGATCTCGATGAGGAACGACTCGAGCGGTCCGCGATTGTAGCCGGCGAACGTCTCGGCGAGCTCCGCGGCACCGAGACCGCCGACGTCGCGCAACAGGTGATACGCCTCGGCGATGCACTGCATATCGGCGTACTCGATGCCGTTGTGCACCATCTTGACGAAATGACCGGCGCCGTTCGGGCCGACGTACGCGACGCACGGTCCGGACTCCGTCTTCGCGGCTATGGCTTCCATGATGGTGCGGATCTGCTCGTAAGCCTTCGCGTCACCGCCCGGCATGAGCGAGGGACCGTGACGGGCCCCGTCCTCACCGCCCGAGACGCCGATACCGAAGAAGTAGAGCCCCTTGTCGCGCATCGCGGCCTCGCGGCGCTTCGTGTCCTCGAACCACGAGTTGCCGCCGTCGATGACGATGTCCCCCGGCTCGAGCAGCGGCGAGAGATCCGCCAGCACGGAGTCCACCGGCGCGCCGGCTCTGATCATCATCATGATGCAGCGCGGACGCTCGAGCGACGCGACGAGCTCTTGCAGCGTCTTGCAAGGTATGAGGGCGGTGCCGCGAACGGCGTCCTCGAGCATGTCGAGCTCGCGGTTGTACGCCGCGACCGAATAGCCGTGGTCGAGCACGTTCAGCGCCAGGTTCTTGCCCATGACGGCCATCCCGATCATCCCCAGCTGCGCTTTTTTCATTGCCGTCATTTCTCCTTCGTCTCCGCCTCGAGCACCGACCTGGCAGCCGCGTCGAGAAACCAGTGTAGTTCCCCTCGCCGCGGAGCGACTCTTGCTGCTGGTAGCCGAGCCGCGCCGCTGGCGCGCTCGAGAAAGACCTCTGCCACCCGGGCCGCCTTGCTCTCACCCGTGACGAGCAGCGCCACCACCCGGGCCGCATTGATCACGGGCAGCGCGAGCGAGACCCGCTCGTGCGGCGCGACCGGGGCATGGCTCGTCAGGACGGCCCGGTCGGTGCGAAGGAGCTCGGCGCTCCCGGGAAAGAGGGACGCCACGTGACCGTCGTCACCCATGCCGAGCAGCACGACGTCGAGCGGCTCGGTGCCGAGCTCGTGTGCGTACTTCTCCGCGGCGACCGACGGCTCGAGCTCGCCCTCGATGCGGTGCACGTTCGACGCGCGGAGCGGCACGCGATCGAGCAGCGCCTCGCGAGCCATGCGGGAATTGCTGGCCGGGTCCGTGGGCGGCACCATGCGCTCGTCACCGAAGAACACCTCCACGGTGGACCACGCAATCTGCGCGGAGAGATCCGGCTCGGCGAGCCGCTCGTAGGTCGCGCGCGGCGTGTTGCCGCCCGAGAGCGCCAGCCGACACTTGCCCGCCGTCGCGATCACGCTCTCCATCGTGCTCGCGACGAAGCGCGCGGCCGCCTCCGCGACCGCGCGCGGGTCCCTCAAGCGGTGCACCCGCGCTGCCCGAACCGGACGCCCTACGTCGGAATCCATAGCCCCTCTCCCGTCGCAGTGAGCCGCTCGGCCTCGGGAGGACCGTAGGTGCCGGCGGGATAGCTCACCAGCCGCGGCGGGTTCTCGAGGATCGGCGTGTAGATGCGCCACGACTCGCGCGCCTCGTCCGCGTGGACGAAGAGCGTTTGATCGCCGTGCCAAACGTCATCGAGCAAGGTCTCGTACGCTTCGGGCATCTCCGCGAAGAGTGTCTTGTACTTGAACTCGAGTGGGACTCGCTGGAGCTTGAAGGGCTGGCCTGGCGTCTTGACGTCGAAGTGGAGAGAGAACCCCTCGTCCGGCTGCACGGTGATGACGAGGACGTCCGGGGAGTCGAGCCCGGTGCAGACGTTCCTGAACAGACTGACCGGGACGTCGCGAAAGTGCACGGCGATCTGCGTGTAACGCTTCGCGAGGCGCTTCCCGGTGTGCAGGTAGATGGGGACCCCTTGCCATCTCCAGGTGTCGATGCCGAGCTTGAGCGCGACGAACGTCTCGGTCTGCGAGCTCGGCGGGATCCCCTGCTCGTCCATGTATCCGACGACGGACTTGTCGCCGATCTCCCCCGCGACGTAGCGTGCGCGCACGACGTCCCTCAGATCGATCGGCGTGACCGACTTCAGCACCTTGATCTTTTCGTAGCGAATGGCGTCCGCGTCGAAGGCCGAAGGGACTTCCATCCCGACCAGCGTCACGAGCTGCGTCATGTGATTCTGGATCATGTCGCGCAGCGCACCGCCGGACCTGTCGTAATAGCCGGCGCGCGTCCCCACGCCGAGATCCTCGGCCACCGTGATCTCGATGGCCCGCACGCGCTCGCGGTTCCAGAGCGACTCGAAGATGCTGTTCGCGAAGCGGAAGACGAGCAGGTTCTGGACCGTCTCTTTTCCGAGGTAGTGATCGATGCGGTAGATCTGGC
>CAYUAW010000677.1:1464-3084 GCA_964442485.1 uncultured Polyangiaceae bacterium | reverse complement strand
GAGGAGGATCCGAAGGAGGACCCCACGACCGCGCCGGAAGAGCCGCCCGCGAAGGTGACGGCGAAGCACGTCGTCGCTGCGCGCCGCCTGTCCGTCCACGGCAAGCAAATGCACGCCGTCGTCGCGCGAAAGAATTAGCTCCCTAACAAAGGGGGGCCTTAGCCCCCCGCAGCTTCGCCTTTGGCGAACTGCTCCCCCCGCCGCCTTCGGCGCGCTCGCTCCGCTCGCGTAGTTCGGCATCTTTGATGCCTCGCGGGACGACGTTCCGCCCGGGAGAGATCTGCTCTTCGTGGGAACCATCCGGGCACTCGAGCGTCCTCCTCATCGAGGCCCGCTTGAATGATTCCCACGCCGCCCAGCCGAGCTTTGGCTCCTTCCTCGGGCCCCTGGCGAGCGTCTGGCCCGACCGCGCCGCCGCGCGCGCAGAAGCGCCAGCGCCGAACGTCGCGCTCGCCGCCGAGGCGCTGAAGCACCTCGACTCGCTGCACCAGTTCGCGCACTACCTGACGCGCGACGCGGCGCTGGCCGAGGATCTCGTCCAGGAAGCGTTCACGAAGTGCCTCGCGGCCAGGCATCAGTTCGTCCCCGGCTCGAATCTCCGGGCGTGGCTCTTCCGCATCCTCCGCAATGCGTTCATCGACAGCTGCCGTCGCAACCGGAAGAGCCCGGTGGGCGGCGAGCTCGACCTCGAGCTCGCGTCGGACGAGGACCAGCGCGCACCGGATCGCCTGCGCGGCGACCTCGAGCTCGACCGCCTGAGAGGCCTGGTTGCCGTCGACATCGAAGCAGCGCTCTCCGCGCTCTCGGAGGAGGCGCGCGCCGTCGTGCTCCTCGACGTGGAGGGGTTCACGGAGGCGGAGATGGCGGAGGTCATGGATTGTGCTCCGGGGACAATCAAGTCGCGTCTCTCCCGGGCGCGCGCCGTCCTGCGCACGAAGCTGAAGGAATACGCGCGATGAACACCGAGGACCGCGCCCTCACGTCGCTCCTCCGCGAGCGGCTCCCGCGGCACCCCGCGCCGGCGTCGCTCCGGCAGCGGCTCGAGGCGGAGCTCGCCGCGAAGACGCCGTCAAGGCCTCCCCGCGAAGCGCCGCTCAGGCCGCGCCCGCGGTTCATCGCGAAGGTCCGGACCCGACCGAGCTTCTTCACGACGCTCGCCGCCGCGGCGGTCGTCGCCGCGACGTCGGTCGTGGCGCTGAACGGGCCGCCCTGGGCGAGGGGCGACGCCGTCGTCGACGAGGCGCTCCACGATCACCTGCGCGTGCTCTACGCCGAGCACCCCGTGGAGATCCCGAGCGGCGGGATCCACCAGGTGAAGCCCTGGTTCCTCGGGCGGCTGGATTTCGCGCCGGCCGTCGCGTTCGGCGGCGACGAGGAGTTCCCGCTCCTCGGCGGCTCGGTCGCCTACTTCGTGGACCGGAAGGCCGCGACGTTCCTCTTCAAGCGACGGCTCCACGACATCTCCCTGTTCGTCGTGCGTGCGGAGGGGCTGTCGTGGCCGTCGCACCCCTCCGTCCGCATGGGCCGCGTGGAAGCGACCGTCGTGAGCCGTCAGGGCTTTCATCTGGTCCTCTTCCGTGACGGCGACCTCGCCTACGCGCTCGTCTCGGACGTGGACTC
>CAYUAW010000677.1:0-1364 GCA_964442485.1 uncultured Polyangiaceae bacterium | reverse complement strand
GTCATCGCCGTCGCGAGGAGGAGGATGTACGTGATGGCGGCGCTCCAGATGCCGACCAGGCCGTAGTCGAGGGTGATGCCGAGGAGCCACGCGAGCGGCACCAGGCACATGAAGTGCAAGATCAGCTCGACGATCATGACGAACACGGTGTTGCCGGCGCCGAAGAGCGCCTGCGACAGGATCATCGCGACGGCGATGATGGGCGTGCAGATCCCCATGAGCCGCATCGGCATCATCGCGGCGTGAGCGACGGCGTCGCTCCCCGTGAACACGGAGAGCAGCTGGCCCGGGAAGAGCACGCCCTCGAGGAGGCCGACGACGCCGAAGATCACCAGGCCGAGGCGCACGGACGCCCAGCCGAACCTCGCGGCGCGCTCGCCGTCGCGCTCGCCCAGCGATTGCGACACGAGCGTCGCGGTGCTGGTGCCGAAGGCCAGGCACGCCGTGAACGTCAGCTTCAGAATGCCAACGATGACCATCGTCGCTGCGCTGTTGACGGCCTCGGCGTGGCCGCTCGCGCAGCTGGCCTGCACGGCCGGCGCGGTCGTACCCGAATCCAGCCGGCTCACGATCATGGAGAAGAGCGCGAAGCCCGTCATCACCGCGACGGTCGCGACGCCGCTCGGGATGGAGAGCCGGAGGATGCTCCACACCAGGCCGCGGTCGAGCTTCGCGAGCGCGAACGGCCGGTACTTCGCGCGGTAGGTGGCCTTCGCGGCCCAGGCGACCATGACGAGCAGCCCGACCCACGTGGAGACGAAACCGGCGAACCCCGCGCCGCCCATGCCCATCCTGGGTGCCCCAAAATTCCCGAAGATGAATGAATAACAGAGCACGATGTTCAGCGCGTTCATCACGATGGCGCTCACCATGTGCACGACCGTCTTCCCGATCCCGTCGAAGAACGACTTGAACGAGAAGGTGATCGCCATGCTGGCGATGCCGAGGAGCCGCCACTGCATGTACGAGTGCGCAGCCTCGCGCACCGCGGGGACCTTGATGAGGAAGGTGAGCACCAGCGGCAGGCAGGCGTAGCCGAGCGCGGTGAACACGATCCCGGCGAGGAGCGCGAACATCCACGAGTTCAGGAGCACGCCGCCGGCGTCGTCGTGCTTGCCCTCGGCGTAGCGCCGCGCGGCGAGGGCCTGCGTCCCGACCGAGACGGCGCTGAGCGAGCCGCCGAACATCCAGAGCAGGATGAGCGACGGGAACAGCGCGGCCTGCGCGTTCGACGACTCGGGGCAGGGGAGCCGCGAGAAGAAGACGATGTCGATCTCGTTCACTACGCTCTGCGTGAGCATCGCCAGCACCGTGGGCGCGGCGAGACGCAGGATCACGCGGTACGGCGAGCCATCAGTCGCGAC
>CAYUAW010000676.1:0-3084 GCA_964442485.1 uncultured Polyangiaceae bacterium | reverse complement strand
GTCAGCGCCCGCGGAGATTCGTGTCGCAGGTTCCGCCGTTCTCGAATCGCGACACCTTGGGAAAGAGGCCCAGGTACACGAAGTCCTCGAGAGTCGTCCATGCCGACATCGCCGGGGCAGCCGCCGTGAGATCGCCCGGAGCCTGAACGTAGCGGCGAGCGAGGCCGATATCGGTCAGCGGCACCAGTCCGAGCTCCGACAGCGCGATGTCGCCGTCGCCGTTTCCGTACTTGTCGTCTGCGGCGGCGAGGAAGTCGAAACGAAGCCTGCCTTCCGCGGCATTCGTGGAATCCAGAAACAGCGATTCTCCGTGGATGCGTATATCCACGGTCTTGGCCTCCCTGCTGGCCAGATCGACTCCCTGCGGTCCACGAGGGCCCGCGTCGGCCGCGTTCCCGTCGTCTCCGGCGTCTCGGATGCTTCCAGACTCGCCCGAGTCACCGATGCTCTCCACGGCTCCGGTATCGCCCGCGGGCCCTGCGTCTCCAGTGTTCAACGGCGCGGCGCAGTTCTGATACGATATACGCCGCCGGAACTCCCAGGTGAACGTCTTCGTGTCGCCGTCCTTCGTTGCTCGGCCTCTCGCGTACAACGCCACTCCGGTGGGCTGGGGTTTGCCATTTCTGTCGGTCGTGTAAGGGTCTGCGCCCGCGGCACCCATCAGGTTCTCGTCGGCCATCGTGACACCTCGACCGAGCGGCAAGTACGGGTCCGGAGTGGTGCTCGCCACGCGGAAGCCGAAATCACAGTGACCGAGTGCGTACAGCAGGTTCACCTTCTGTGGCCCCGGCACCCCCATATCCAGGATCCGGCGGTATCCGTCGTTGTAGTAACTCGAGCACGTGGTGTCGCCATCGAGGGAAGCACTGATGGAGATCATGAAGCGATCGTAGGAGACCGTCCACCCGTCCACCGTGGACACCGAAGGGGTGCCGCCGAGGACGAGCGGATCGGCAGTCACCGTGACCTCGAGACTTCCTGGTATGGGTCGCGTGTCATTGGGGAGGCAGGACACGAGGCTGATTGCCGCGCAGAAGACCACGCAAGACTCAGACGGGCTTTGAATGCAACCCATGGTCAGAATCCTCCCTCGAGTCCGATACTGGGAATCGTGACGGGACCGATTTGCTGCGACTGAACGGTTTCCTTGTTCAGAGTCGCGTTCAGGATCTCCGCGACGAAGGAGAGCCACTGAGTCTTCCGCAGGTTCCAGCGCTTTTCGATGCGAAGATCCAGGCGGTAGAAAGGTGGCTCACGATCAGGGCTCACGCTAGGCGGGGGTGGAGTGGCACCCCGGTACGTGATGATCTTCGGCCCTCCCGTGTAGAAGACGAGTCGTGTGCCTGCCCGCCAGTTTCGGCCCAGATTGTAACCGAGGGCGGCGTTCGCGACATGAGTTCGATCGAACGCGCTCGGAAAGCGTTGATTGCCGAGTGAACGGGTCGAGCGAGAGAGCGTATAGGTGAGGAATCCTCCGAGTCGTTTGCTGAGATTTCGACGGATGAAGAACTCGAGTCCGACGGCGGATCCGAGTGCTCGTCGATCGATGTTCTGGGCGAGATCGCCCGTGCTGGTTCCCAGGACATCGCTCATGTTCAAGAAGACGTTGTCGAAGGCCGTCGCGGTTGCGGTGATCGCCTCCGGAAGGTCTGCCTCGACGCCAGCGCTCGCCTGAAGACTGGTCTGAAGGCCGCCCTGAAGTCCGCCGGGAACGAGCCCTGGAACCGGCACGATGAATCCCGGTGGCTGATGGGCGATGCCGTACGCGTGGATGATGCGAACGTGGTTGGTGACCGCGAACCGAGCCGATATCCGTGGGTCGACGGCCGGGGTCGTCGCCCCTGCGGAAGAATAGACATCCACCCGGACGCCTGGGGTTATCTGGATGCGTGGAGTCACATCGAGAACGACGTCGGCCCAGGAACCCCACGCGAGATCCCGTCGGGCTGGGAACAGGCTGTCATAGTGCCTGATGATCGGATCTTCGGGATCGACGTAGCTTGACTTGTCCACCGTGTAGCCGTCGAGCGTGAAGTCGGTCCCGGCACGGAACACGACCCCCTTGCTCACGGGATGATGGAGCTCGATGCGCGCGCCGACGGAGCGATCTTGGGCGTTCCTTTGGTCGAGGAATCGCGTCTGATCGTATCCGAGTGTGACGGCGGAGCGAATCGTGCTGCCGGCTCCGAAGAAGTGGTCGTAGCGAAGATCGAGCCGGTAGAACTCCGAGCCGAACAGGATGCTCGACACGCCGCCCGTCGTTTGTGCGAGGAGATCGTACGAGCCAAAGCTGAACGCACTCAATCGATCACGCGGCGTAAGGTCGTACGTGATGCGTGCCTGGTAGTCACGGTAGTCGAGGGTGGTGTTCTTCACGATGAGGGAAAGAATGGCTGCCGTGTACGAATACCGTCCGCCCACCAGAACGGTGCCCCGACCATTCGCGAATCCGCCCTCCGCCAGCGCGCCCGCATCGAAGAGGCGGATGTTCCCCTCCGCGTGCAAGTCCTCACGCGGGGCGGTCGCGTCACCTGTGACGATGCCCCCGGAGAACCTGCCGTACCGCGCCGGGTATCCACCCGGATAGAGGTCCACGCGATCAATCATCCCCGGATGGACGACGGAAGGCCCGAGCCCAACGTGGTAGAGATAGGGCACTCGCACGCCGTCGAAGAAGTAGCCGACGTTGCCAGGCGGCGCGCCCCGCACGTAGAAAAACGGGAGGCCCGACACGATGGGCGTGACTCCCGGCAGCGCTTCGATCGCACGAAACGGATCTCCGAACGCGCCAGGCAGCTGTCGAATTTCGGCCTTGGTGAAGGAGGAAACCCCAGGCGCGAGCCGCTCTCCGTGCACCACCACTTCCGCTGCCTCGGCGGGCTTCGGGGGCGGACTGCCCGGTGTCGTCTCCGCGGTGCCCGGGAGCGGCACTGGAGCAAGGGTTTCCGGCGGAGGAGCTGCGGGCGCGTGAAACGTCAGCTGGAAGCGAATGATGGAGGCGACTGGCTTGCCGTCTCGGTTCGCGGGCTCGAATCGCCACTTCAGCGTGGCTTCGACGGCGACGCCTACGAACGGCTCATCTCC
>CAYUAW010000675.1:0-3085 GCA_964442485.1 uncultured Polyangiaceae bacterium | reverse complement strand
GGACGGCTCGACGATGGTCACTCGCGCTCGAGCCCGAGCGTCTTCATGAGCGTGTAGACATGCGCACGCGTCAAATCCAGCCGGCGGGCCGCTTCGGACACGTTGCCACCCGTGGCATCCAGGGTCGCGCGCAGCAAGCCGCGTTGATAGATGCGCGTGCCTTCGTGGAAGGTCTGCGTCTCGTAATTGCTTGCGGGCATTGTCGGCGCCCCGAGGCCCAGGTGGCCCGCTTCGATCTGCGCGGCGCCATCGGCCGCGGCGCGAATCGCGGCGGCCTCGACGCGATGCGAAAGCTCGCGGATGTTGCCCGGCCACTCGGCGGCCGAGAGTGAGCGCAGCGCTCCGGGCGAGAGCTCGATGACTCGCAGCTTGTGCATTCGTTGCGCCGCCTCGCAAAAGTGGCGCGCGAGCACGGGAATGTCCGCGCGACGCTCGGCGAGGGAGGGCACCCGGATCGGCAGCACCTGCAGCCGGTAGAGGAGATCTTCCCGGAACCGCTTGGACGCGACTGCCTTGCGCAGGTCCACGTTCGTCGCCGCGACGATCCGCACGTCGGCCGTCACCGGCTGCGACGACCCGAGCGGGTAGTACTCGCGGGTCTGCAGGAGCTGCAGGAGCTTCGCCTGCGCCGTGGTCGTCATTTCGCCGATCTCGTCGAGCAGGAGCGTTCCCCCGCGCGCGGCGGTGACCTTGCCCTCCACCTTCCTGGTGGCCGTCGAGTGCGCGCCCGGCAGCGCGCCGAACAGCTCGCCCTCGAGCAGGTTCTCCGGCAATGCCGCGCAGTTGATCTCCAGGAAGGGACCCGCCGCGCGTGCGCTGTTGGCGTGGATGACGCGCGCGACCTGGCTCTTGCCGACGCCGGTGTCTCCGGTGAGCAGCACGCACACGTCGAGCGGCGCGACGAGCTCCACCTCTCGCAAGAGCGAGGCCAGGGCCGGCGACGCACCCACGAGCGGCTCGACCTTGAGACGCTTTCGGAAGGAATGCGTGGGATCTCGCGAACCCTCGAAGCGCCGGCGCTCGAAGAGCGCGTGCGTCAAAGGGGCTAGCTGCTCCACGAAGATCTCTGCGCAGCCGCGATCTTCCTCCGTGAACATGTGCTGCAGGCTGCGTCGCTGAAGGTACAGCACGCCGAGCGGCGGATCCTTTCCGATGGGTGCGCAGAGCACCGCGTGGATGTTCGAGCGCTGAACGCTGGTGCGATCTCGGAAGCGCGGATCCAGCAACGCCGAGGGCGTCACGATGACTTCCCCGGTCCCGAGCGCCTCGGCGATGATGCCCCGTGACACCAGGGCCCGGATCTCGCCAACCTCTTCGTCCGAACACCCCGCCGCGGTCCACCACGTCTGCTCGTCGGTGGAGTCCTGCGTCTCGAAGAGCTCGAGGTACCCCTGCTCTGCCTCGACCACGTTCACGACGAGGCGCAGCGCTTCTTCCAGGAAGTGGGGTAGCTCGGTGCGCGCGTTCAGCCGCAGCAGGCCCTTGTACAGGTCTCGCTCGCGCTCCACTCGCCTGAGCGATTGGTCGGCCATCTATCCGGGGTCATCATAGACGATTCTCCGTCGACTTGTGTCGGCGCAGGTTTACCGAGCATTTTGCTGGTCGTCCCGGAAGCTTCTGCGGCCGGCCGCTGACGTTGCTCTCCATTCGCTTCTGCATCGAACCGCGGAATCGGTCAAAATGGCCTTTCCTTGATGAGCCGCCAGTCCGCCCGTGAAGAAAGCGCGCCCGAGCTGATCGGTGCAGTGCTCGCGGGGCGGTACCGGGTGGAGCGTCTACTCGGCGAGGGCGGCATGGGGCGCGTTTACCTCGCCGAACACGTGCTCATGCGAAAGCCGGTGGCGCTCAAGGTGCTCCACCCCGAGATGACCGCCATTCCGGAGATAGTCGCCCGATTCGAGCGCGAAGCGGTGGCGGCGGCGCGCATCGACCATCCGAACGTCGCGCAGGCCATGGACTTCGGTCACCTGGACGACGGGGCGCTCTACTTCGTCCTCGAGTACGTGGACGGAAAGAGCTTGCGGGCGCTCCTCGACGAGGGGCCACTCGGGCTCGGTCGCGCCCTCGCCATCGCGCGTCAGGTGGCCGATGCTCTCGTCGCAGCACATGAGGTGGGTATCGTTCACCGGGACCTGAAGCCCGACAACGTGATGCTCGTCGTGCAGCCCGACGGCACCGATCGGGTCAAGGTGCTCGATTTCGGAATTGCGAAGCTCAGCGCGGGCGACGGCGAGGTCGCCGTTCCCGGCAAGACGCTGACGCGAGTCGGCGTGGTCATGGGCACGGTGGGGTACATGGCGCCGGAGCAGGCGCTCGGTCAGGCCGTGAGCCACCTCGCTGATCTCTACGCGTTCGGCTGCGTGCTTTACGAGATGCTCTCGGGACATCTGCCGTTCGTGGCAGCGGATGTGACGCAGATCCTGACGAAGCAGCTCACCGAAGAGCCGCCCCCGTTGCCAGCGAACGTCCCGAAGGAGCTCACCGAGCTCGTCGCGCACCTTCTCGCCCGCAACACCGTCGAGCGTATGCAGACCGCGGTGGAGCTCGCCGACGCCCTCGAGTCCATCATCGAACGCCGCAAGGCGGGTACGGCGCCCACCGCGTTCATCGAAGAGGCCGCCGCCGATGTCTCGGTGCGGTCCGGACGCCTCGCCGTCGCGCACACGACGGCGGGCTCGGGAGCGAAGCGACGGCCCGCGTGGCTCGGCGCGGGGGCGCTCCTCCTCGTCGGAGCGTTCGTCTACGCCGCGCTCCGCACCACGACCAGCGATGTCAATCGGCCCTCCGTCGAGCCTTCCGTCTCGATCGCTCCGCCGGCGCTCGACACGGCGCCGCCCTCCGCGTCGGGCACCGTGGAGCAAGCGTCGCCCGAGCCGTCGGCTCCCGCGCTGCCTTCGTCCGCGTCTCCCCGGGCGAGCGCCGAGGTGAAGAGGGCCGAGCCGTTGCCGGAACGCGGTACGGGCACGACGAAGACGAAGAAGACACGGCGCACGCGGGTGACGGAGGAGCACACCGTGAAGCGAACGCGGCGCCGCACCGGTCCTGGTGGCATCTACATCCCGCCGCCGAGCCAGTGGTTCAAGTA
>CAYUAW010000674.1:1270-3099 GCA_964442485.1 uncultured Polyangiaceae bacterium | reverse complement strand
GTGGGCTGGCCCGGAAACGGCAGTGGTGCGTGTGTGTTCCGCGGACACACACGCTCCCACGCTCGCGAAATTCTACAATCGTTGTGATCTGGAGTTCATCGAACAGGCGTGAGATCTTCTGAGGTCCAGATGGCCGACCGTGCGACCTTGCCTCGGAGCGACCGTGCCAATACCGTCCCGTCGACCGAAGTCGCCGAGAGTCCGTTTCACGCGAAGGGAATGCTCTGGATGGGCATCCGCGCATTCATGGAGGCGAAGATCCCCGGGGGAGTCGCCGCGGTCTCTGCAGAGCTGTCGCCGCGGATACGCGAGTTTCTGACGCAGATGTTCCTGCCCACGGCCTTCTACGATCTGATGCCGATCCTGTCGATCGCACAGGCGGCTGGCACCGTGCTCAAGGTCGACAAGCTCGAGTACGTGAAGCGCTCCGCCGTCTGGCACGCCGAGCAAGACATGACCGGCGTCTACAAGGCAATGCTCGCCATGGATTCCCCGATCGCCGTGTGTCGGCGGTTCGGGAGCATCCACCAGCAGATCTACGATTTCGGGAAGGCTCAGATCGTGCGAGAGGATACGAACCGCGTCGACTCCCTGGCGACCGGAATTCCGGAGCCGCTGGCCTGGTGGTGGAAGCGCGCCAGCGAGCATTACGTGTGCACGGTGCTGCGCGGCGCCGGCGCAAAGAGCCCCCGTACAGTGTGGCAAGCGAACCAGCCCGACGGTTCGCGCGAGGGCGTGCCGCTGGTTCGCATTCCGTCGTATTCGGCCTGGGCGTGAAGCTTTCACCCGGCCTCGACGCGCTTCACGGCATGGGATGCTTCTCGAAGAAGTCGAGGACGGCGCTCGTCGCGTCGATGTTCTGGCTCGTCTTGCCGATGAGGGGGCCTCCGCCGGGCCACGCATGACCGCCGTCCACGACGGTGCAGAGCTCGACCTCGCTGCCCGCGCTGCAACCGGACCAGTCGTGACAGGTGACGTCGCCCTTCTGATACACGGTCGTCGCTCCGGCGAAGAGCGACGGATTCGGACCGCCGTCGGGAGTGGAGTCATCGGGCATCTCCATCATGCTGGAGGCGCCGGGAGCCGGCGAGCTCGGACAGCCGTCGAGGCTCTTCCAGAGATCGATGGAGTACGACACAGGAGGGAACTCGAGCAGGTGGTAGATGCCGTCCTTGCCGCCGTTGAACGGGACGATGGTGTCGCCCGTACCGTGAATGGCGAGGATCGGCACCGGGCGCTTCGGCGAGCACGGGTCCACCTGCACGGCGCCTGCCACGGGAGCGACGGCGGCGAAGACGTCCGACGCCTCGCAGCCGAGCCGGTACGACATCATCGCGCCGTTCGAGAGACCGGTCGCGAAGACACGCTTCGGGTCGATGCAGTAGTCGCCCTCGAGCTTCTTCACCAGATCGAGGATGAACGTCATGTCGTCGGTGCTGTTCCCGCAGCAGTTGCCCGCGTTCCAGCTCAGGCCGACCCCGACGGACAGCCCGGCGGGATACACGACAATGAAGTTGCGCTCGTCGGCCGCGTCCGACATGTGCGTGATGGTCTCTTGCAGGGTGTTCGGCTCGAGCAGCCCGTGAAAGTTCAGGACGAGCATCGTCGGCTTGCTCGCGTCGTAGGACGCGGGCACGTGCACGAGGGCGCTTCGCAACCCACCGTCCGGGGCGCCGGGCTCCGATACGGTGACCGTCGTCTTGCCCGGCGCGCCCTGCTTGCCGCTGCACGTGCTGCCCGTCGTGCTCGTCACGCCGCTGTCGAGCTCGGCCACCGGAGTCTTGCTGTTGCAACCCGCGACGAGCGCGAGGGTGGTGACGAGGGTGGCG
>CAYUAW010000674.1:0-1170 GCA_964442485.1 uncultured Polyangiaceae bacterium | reverse complement strand
ACGACCCGCTGGCCCCCGCGTACGACTACGCCGCCGACCGCATCATCGTCACCGCCGACGGCGAGCTTCGACGGCGAAACACGCCTGGTGAGACGCCGTGATGCCGCTTGAACGCCCGACCGAAGGCAAATTCCGACTCGTAGCCGACCTTCGTGGCGACCTCTGCGAGGGCCGCGTCGGAGTCGCACAAGAGCTCCGCCGCGAGCTCCATCCGGCAATGAGTGAGGTATCGGAGCGGCGTGACGCGCGCGCTCTTAGCGAATCGACGCGCGAAGACGGGGCGGGACAGGCCGAGGTTGCGGGCGAGCTGCTCGACGGTCCATCGCCTGGCGGGATCGGTCTGCATCAGGGTCATGGCCCGCAGGACCTGAGCGTCGCCGATCTCGCTCCCGAGCGCCTTCTTCCGTGCCCGGGAGGCGACGGCGCGTTCCAGGTAGAGGGCGAAGCTCTTTGCGAGCGCTGCGACGAGTGCGACATTGCGCGTCGCGGGCTCCGAAGTCTCGGCGCGCAGGAGCTCGCCGAGAACCGACAGCGCCGGGCTTCTCGTCACCAGCTCCGGCGAGAGCACGAGGCCATCCTTCACGCCGCCGAACGACTCGATGGCGAGGAAAACCAGGTCGTCCTGCGCACGCACCTGAGCGTGCTCCGCGGGGACCACGAGCGCGGCGTCCTGCGTGAGCTGCACGGAGCGGCGGCCGGTGCTGCAGATCCCTCGCCCCTTCAGGACGACCATCAGAGCTGGCCGGTTGCGCTCCAGCCGGCGGTGAGAGCCTGCGCGCAGCCGATGCACCTCGACCCCGACGGATGCCACATCCATGTCCCGATCATTGAGCCGGGGCCGGGCGTCGTCCACCCGAGAGACCCTCGGCAATGTCTTCGAGCGTCCCGGATATGGCCGGAGCCGCGGGGCGAGTCACACGTCCCCTCATGCCCGAAGAAGAACAGAACAAGCCCGAATCGCCCCGTGGTTCCCGTTTCCTCGCGACGGAGCATCTCTTCGCCGCGAGAACGGTGCTCGTCTTCGGCGAGGTGACGGCCGAGCTCGCGGAGGAGGTCTCCGCGCAGCTCTTCGCCCTCGCGACGCTCAGCCACGACCCGATCCGGCTGGTCATCAACTCGCCCGGCGGCCACGTGGAGTCCGGCGACACGATCCACGACGTCATCCGCTTC
>CAYUAW010000673.1:0-3103 GCA_964442485.1 uncultured Polyangiaceae bacterium | reverse complement strand
CGGGACTACTGCGAGGCGGACTTCGCGTTGTCCTCTTCGGGCATCTTCACGCCGGAGACGACCTTCGGGTTCATCAGCTCGTGATAGGCGTCGCTCGCGAGCTTGCCCGTCTCGCCCGGCGCGTCGCGCAGCGAGAGGAGTGGCCCCTGCTCCTTCATGAAGCGCAGCGTCCGGATGGAGGCCGCGCGCTTCACGGCGTCGTCGCCCTTCGCCATGTCGAGGAGCTTGTGCCGGAGCACGACGCGGGTGAACGAGTGGGGCCCGTTGTCGAAGTCCAGGTTCTCGAACTGACGCGACAGGAGCACGGACGCCCACCCTTGCGGGATGTCCTTGATCTCCACCTTCGAGATCGCCTCGGCGTTGTCCACGAAACGGAAGATGTGATTGTGCACCAGGTCTTCCGTGGACCAGTACCCGAACGACTTGTACCAGAGGTCCTGGAGCTCATCGAGCGCCTCCTTCGGCTTGTCGGACCACATCGCGACCGCGCGCGCGGCCGTGTCGGTGTTGCCGCCCAGGATGAGCGCGAGCGTCGCGTCGACCATGAGCTGCTCGTCCTTCATCATGTCGAAGAGCTTCGCCTCGATGCCGGCGTCGAAGCCGGCCTTGCCGATGGCGCGCGCCGCCTGGTGACGAGTACCCATCGACGAGCTCGGCTTGATGAGCTCGAGGATCGCCGCGGCCGTTCCGGGAACGGGGCGCGTGATGAGCGTCTCGAGCAGGCACATACGGCGGAACTCGTCCTTCGGATCGCCGCCCGCGTACTTGTCGATCTTCTTCGCGACGGTCACCATGTCGTCGGCATCGCCGACCCAGGCGAGCGCGCTGCAAGCTTCCATGCGCGACTGCTCGTTCTCCTTCGGCTCCTCGATGTAGTCGAAGAGCGGCTTCACGGCCTTGTGGTCGCCCCACTCGCTGAGCCCCTGCGCGGCGCCCACGCCGAGCGCGCGGAGGGTCATGCCGAGGATGGCGAGGCCGCCGCTCATGAGGCCGTCCATCGTCACGTCGAGCTTCGGATCGCGACGCGTGAGCGACTTCAAGAGCACCGGGTACATCGACGGGTCCTTCATCATGCCGACGTAGCGGAGCGCGCTCTGCGCGATGACCCACTCCTCCGGCATCGGAGGCTGCTGGCCCTCGAGCGGCAGGGGCTTCGCCGGATTCGCCCACTTGCGCAACGCCGCGATGTCCTTCTTCGATTCCATCTGCGCGAGCGCGCGCATCCCGTTGGCGTGCGGCGACGGCATCTCGTGGATCCAGAAGATGACCGCGTCCTCGGCCTGATCGCGGATCTCGGCCCGTTTGTCCGGGTACATCGACGCAAGATCGGCGATCATGCGACACGCAACGACGCGCTCGTTGTTGTTGCGCTTCACCATCATCTCGTAGTCGGTGTCGTCGCTGTAGATCTTCTGCTCATCCATGCGCAGGCGGCGCGCCAGCGTCGGCACCGCGCGGACGTCACCGACCTCCGCCATCGCGAAGGCAGCGAACGTCTCCCAGTGGATGTTCGGCTTCTTCCCGATGTACCCGAGCAGCGCGTCCCCGCCGCGCGGATCGGCGAGCTTCCGGATCATGGTGAAGACCTGATCGTCGCGGTGCCACTCCTTCGCGCGGTCCTCCGTGGGGATGCTGTCGATGGAGACGACGAGGCCTTCCGTCCCGACGCCGTCGCGCAGCGCTTCCAGGTACTTCGTGCGGCTGTCGTTGTCGGCGCCCTTCAGCTTCTCGAGGAGCGGAGTGCGCGCACGCTGATCGCCAATCTTGCCGAGGCCCGGCGCTGCTTGCCGGGAGATCTCCGGGTCTTCGTCGCCCAGGAGCTTGATGAGGGCGTCCGTGTACTTCGCCTCGGCGTGCCGCGAGAGAACCGTCGCGACGAGCTGGCGGACGGCCGGGCTCGGATCGCCGGCCATGTTCGCGAGCTCGTCGAGGCCGATCAGCTCCACGAGCTTGTTCGGGTCGAAGGCGAACGCGCCGTCCAGCTTGCGCACCTGCGCTAGATGCCCCGCGCGATACTCCTCCAGCACCGTCTTCAATGCGCCCTTCTCGCCGAGCTCGACGAGGGCCCAGGTGATCTGCGGCTTCGACTCCTGCTTCGACTCGGCGAGCGCCTTCAGCAGCGACGGCTTCGCGGAGTCTGCGGCGGGCGTGCCGTACTCGAACAGGGCCGTGGCGGCTTGCGCTCGCACCGCTTGATCCGGATCGGAGAGCGCTTTCACGGACAGGCCGACCCCCTCGGGATCAGCGGCCCATGCCAGATGCTTCAGCGCTTCCTGCTTCAGGTACGAGCTGTCCGAGCTCGCGAGCTCGCGCCAGCGGGGCACTTGCTCGGCCGTGGGAAGGACGAGGAGCTCCTTCTTGATCTGCGCGGCCTTCTCGATGGGGACCTTCTTCTCCTCCTGCTTCACCCCGATCAGGAAGAACGCCGCGGCTCCGGCGACGGCCAGGATGCCGACCAGCACCGCGATCGGCTTGATCGCGCCCTTCTTGAAGTTGCCGTCGCCGCCCCCGTATCCTCCGCCACCGTAACCCCCTCCGGCCGGAATGCCGCCGCCGGGGCCGCCGACGTCGTCGTCGGGGGGCCACTTGGCCGCATGGACGAAGGGCGGACGTGGCCGCGAGGATATGTTCGGGCGATTCGGTTCCAGCATGGTGCCTCCACCGGAGAACGAGTCTCGGCTTCGCGAGAGCGTGACCTTATCTCATGCGTCCGTAAACGGGGAGCCGGCGACGGTTCGTTCGCCCGCTCACGAAGCTCGCCCGCGTATCGATGAAAAACTGTGGCGAGGCTGGACCTCGCGATACTCTGGTGGTCCGTGACGCAGACCGCATCGCTCGAGCGCGCGACCTGGGCACGCCCGGTGGCAGTCGCGGCCCTCACGACGGCATTCGTCACGGCGCTCTCTTATGGAGTGCCCGCCGAACACGCCGCCAGCGCGGTCGGCCTGGCGTTCCTCGGCGTCACTTATGTCCTTTGCCTTCGCGATCCGGCCTCCGACGGCGCGACGCGCTACGGGCTGTCGCTCGGGGGGCTTCTGGACCCCGTGCCCATCGACTGGGGTGCGCTCGCACGGAGCGCCGCGTCGGAGCTCGGCTTCGCGCT
>CAYUAW010000672.1:0-3105 GCA_964442485.1 uncultured Polyangiaceae bacterium | reverse complement strand
AGCGTCTTCGAGCGACCGCCGTCCGCAGAGCCGGTCGGCCGGCACGACGTCATGTCGACGCTCGCCGCGGCACTCGGTGGCGATCACGTCGCTCACGAGCTCCTTGCAGCCACCGCAGCCCCCGCCGGCGCCGCAGGCGTCACGCACGTCCTCGGGCGTCTCCGCGCCCGCGTGGACGGCTTCACGAATGGTTCGATCGGTGATTCCCAGGCAGTGACAGACGAGCATCGCTGATCCGTAATGTAGCAACTTGAAAGTGACTTTCAATATCGATAGCGAAATTTGACCCCTGCGCAGCGGCCCGCGCGTTGCTATCTGCTCGAAAACAGTACTAAAACGCGGCCAACATCCCACCAGGCCCCGATCGGGGCGAAAGTGGCAACGGCGCACCGCGCGCCCCGCCAGGAGAGTCCCCCGTGAAAGGCGATCCAGACATCATCCAGATGCTCAACGCGGTGCTCACGTCCGAGCTCACCGCAATCAACCAGTACTTCATTCACTTCCGGATGTGCGAAAACTGGGGCTACAAGCGCCTCGCATCGAAGAAGCGTCACGAGTCCATCGACGAGATGAAGCACGCGGATCGCGTCATCCAGCGCATACTTTTCCTCGATGGCACGCCGAACATGCAGCGGCTGTCGCCGGTGCGCGTGGGCGAGCATCCCATCGAGCAGCACGAGGTCGATCTGGCGCTGGAGCTCGAAGCCGTGAAGCGCCTGAACGAAGGGATCGCACTCGCGGTCGCGAAAGGGGACAACGGGACCAGGGAGCTTCTCGAGGGGATCCTCCACGAGGAAGAGGAAGGAATCGACTGGCTCGAGGCGCAGCTGAACCTCGCGCGCCAGATCGGGACCGAGCTCTATCTCTCGGAACAGCTGCACGACTGAATCACCTACCGGCCCTCACCCAGGTGGGGGCCGGTGAGCTCTTCGAACGCTTCGCGGCCGAGGTACTAGTTGACCGAGCGGAGCTCGCAGAAGGCCGTCCCTGCGGTGGCCATGCAGTAGAGCTTGCGACCGAGCACGCCGTTGTTCGCGTCCGTGCAGCAGTCCGCATCGGTCGTGCACTTCTCGTCCACGCGCGAACAGGTGTGATCGATCGTCTTTCCGCACATGCCGATCCCGGTTGTGGGATCGATCTTCGAGCAGAAGCCCTTGCAGCATTCGGAGCCCGACTTGCACGGAGAGCCGTCTTCCTTGCAGGGCTCGAGCGCCGCGAAAGCACGGATGTTGCCGCTGCCGATCTCCTGACCGGGCAACAAGAATGCCGGGTTGCTCGGATCCATCCCCGCGGGCAGCCCCGTGTTGACGGCCGTCACCCAGATCTTCTTCGAGGTGGGATCGTCGGAGGTCGGCGTCCACAGGTTGCCGTAGGTGCGGCGGCTGGTGAAGAGCACCCAGGCGTAGCCGCCGCCGGAGATGGGGCTCACCGTCGGGAAGAACTCGAAGTTGTTGTCTCGCATCTCGCCCGCCGGCAGATAGCTCTTGCCGCCGGCGTAGCCGTTCGCCGCGTCGAGCGGCGTGACCATGCCGGAGGCCAGATCCACGATCACGAGGTGCCCGGCTCCGGTCGGCGTCATCTGCGGCGGCCCGAAAATGTCCGGTACCTGGCTGGCGAAGTCGGACCGGGTGTCCGTCGCGAAGATGACCTTGTTGGAATCAGGCGTGAAGAAGGGCCAGGCTGGGAACAGCGTGTCGTCGCTGTAGATCTGCTTAGGATTCGAGAACGTGTTGGTCGCCGCGTCGAAGTCCTGCACCCACAGCGTGTGACCGCCGACGGTGTACATGTTGCCGCTGGCCATCACCATGGTCTGCGGCCCCTTGTCGTAGTCGTTGTAGACGATGTGCTTGCCGTCGGGGGAGAAGGTCGGCATCTGTGCGTGCTGAATGTCCCAGCCCTTCACCGTCAGCGGCATCCCCGTCTTCGTGTCGAGCATCTTCGAGGTCGAGGGCGTGAGCGCCGTCAGATCTCCGGGCGCGGTCGGGAAGAAGATGCTGAGTGAAGGATTGGGCGGTCCGTTCGTCATGAGCCGCGACCCGTCGGGGAACACGCCGGCGAAGCCCGCCTCCGGGAGGTTGTTGAAGACCAGCGTCGGCATCGGACCCGTGACGTCGTACGACTCGCTGACGTAGCTCCCCGGATACGTATGCAGGTTCACGGTCATCGTGGTGCCGTTCGCCGAGAGCGCGTGGCACGATCGACAGGGACCGGAGGCACCGACGCCGTTGGCCGTCAGGAACAGCGTGGGCTGCGCCTGCCCCGGAACGAGCTTCAACACCGCGCCGTTGTTGTTGGCGAGCATCGAGCCGTACGTGTTGTAGTAGATGGCGCCCTTCAGCGACGCGAGGGCGAACTTCAACGTTACGGTGATGGGGCCATACACCTTGCCGCCGGAAGAGATGGAGATCTTCACGACGAGCGGGTCGGCTGGGCCGTCGCTGTACGACGCGGCGCCTGCCCAGACGGTGTCGCTCAGCGCGTAGCGGACCTTGTCGGGCGTCTGCGGGCAGTCGATGTACGACCACTTCCCCGACTTCGCCTCGATGTAGATCTGATCGGCGGGGGTGTTGCCATCCCACATGAACAGAGGGGCACTCAGGCCCCGCGGAAACACCGTGTTGTCGTAGGGGTAGAGGAGCTTCACCGCGCCCGACGGGTTCTGGAACTTCGACGGGTCGGCGCAGCTGGCCGTCATCGGAGGCCCGATATGTCCGTCGCTCGTCGTCGGGGGGGCGCCACCGGCGCCGGTGCCCATCATGGAGCCGCCGGCAGCGGGGTCGACGTTGATCATTCCCGGCCCGGTCGCTCCCTGGGAGAGGAAGCCCCCGTTCGTGCCATTGGCGCTGCCGGCCATCGCGCCGCCGCCCGCGGGCTGACCGGTAACCCCTCCGCCGCCCAAAGAGGACCCCGTGATCTTGTTGGTGCCCGTACTCGCCGAGCAGCCTCCGAACGCAAGTGCCAAAGCAAATAGGGCCAGCGCCGACGTGATCGGGCCGCGTGCCACCCGTACCATCTCGTTCATAGAAGTGTCTCCAGACCGCAAAGTACCGATCGTTCCGCTGCCAAGGATGACATTCGCAACCCCCACTGTCATCTCCCATTCGA
>CAYUAW010000671.1:0-3124 GCA_964442485.1 uncultured Polyangiaceae bacterium | reverse complement strand
GACGAGTTCGTCGCGCTGACCGAGTATCACCGCAAGCATGCCCTCCGGGTTCTGAATGCTCCGCAGGCGGCACGGATGGGCGTGACCAGGAGCGTTCGCCCGCGTGTGTACGACGAGGCGGTTCGGGAGGCGCTCACGATTCTCTGGGAGGCCTCCGATCGCGTCTGCGGGAAGCGCCTCAAGGCACTGGTTCCGGTGTTGCTCCCGGCGCTCGAACGCCACGGTCACTTGCGACTCGACGCTTCGGTTCGCACGCGGGTTCTGTCGGCGAGCGCGGCAACGCTCGATCGTGTTCTTGCAAACCATCGCGCGTGTGCCGGAGGTCGCCGCCGCGCGGTGAGGAACAAGCCTGCGGTGCGCGCCAGCATTCCGGTTCGAACGTTCGCTGATTGGAAGGAACCCGTGCCAGGCTTTCTTGAAGTCGACCTGGTATCGCACTGCGGTGGCAACGCTAGCGGTAGCTTCATGCACACGCTGGTCCTCACGGACGTCGCGAGCGGATGGACGGAATGCGTCGGCCTTCTCGTTCGGGAGGCCACGTTGATCGTCGACGCGATCGCGCGCCTCCGAGGGGCGATGCCGTTCCTGCTTCGCGGGATCGACACCGACAACGGCAGCGAGTTTGTCAACGATACCTTGCTCGCGTATTGCTCCTCTAACGATATCGAATTCACGCGATCGCGGCCGCATCGCAAGAACGACCAAGCTTGGGTGGAGCAGAAGAACGGATCAATCGTACGTCGGCTCGTCGGCTATGGGCGACTCGAAGGCATAGGGGCGGCGGAGGCCCTCTCTCGACTGTACGGCGCCTCTCGGCTCTTCGTGAATTTCTTCCAGCCGTCGTTCAAGCTCGCGGAGAAGACACGAGTCGGAGCACGGATCAGCAAGCGATACCACCCGCCGGAGACGCCGAGTGCGCGACTGCTGAAGCGCGAGGAGATCAGTGAGTCGACCAAGGAGCAACTGCGGGCCGCGGCTCTCACGCTCGACCCGCTTCGACTGCTCGACGAGATTCGAACCGTTCAGCACCATCTCGCGGGGCTGGCCGCAGGGGAGGTCATTCACGCGCTCCCCCACCGTGACGCGGACCTCGAACGCTACCTGAAGAGTCTCGCGACCGCTTGGAAGGAGGGCGAGGTCCGTCCTACTCATCGAGCGGGGCCGAAGCCTCCGCGGCACTGGCGCACGCGCGCTGACCCTTTCGAGCAGGTCTGGGCGCGCGTCCTTCTGTGGCTTGAAACAGAGCCTGATCGAACCGGCAAGGAGCTCTTCGAACGCCTGCAAGCTGAATGCCCGGGTGCGTTCCCTGACGGGCAACTCCGCTCGTTGCAGCGGAGAGTGAAAGAGTGGCGAAAGGTCGCCGCGCGTCGGCTCGTGTTCGCGCAACTCCCCGATCCGGGGCCGCCGCTCTCGCAGACTGCGATCGCACCCGCCGCGGAGTGAGCATCCACAGCGACCACGGGCATATTCACAGGAATCCACCGGTTGTCAGTCTCCCCCCGGACCCCCCTCAAAACCTGACGCGCGGTTCCAGCCCGTCCACCTTGCGGCTTCCACGACGACGACGGTAGCGAGCTTCACGAGGAACCGGAGTAGCATCCGGACGTGAGGCAACACGGCCTGCAAAAGTAATTGTCGCTGATCATGCTTGGAACGATCCGAATGCGTCGCTTGGAGCTCCGAGGAACCTCTGGACGCGTCTCTGCTGAGGACGCTGTCGAGCGTCGACTCGATGGTGTGCATGTTGCTTCTCCGTTCTCTGTGTGGTCTCACTGCAGGTCCCGGTGCGCATCACCGGGTCACCAATGAGACTCCGGAGCGTCACCGCGTATTCCGTGCGAAAGTCAGAAAGTTCCGACGTTACCTGGCATGAAAACGCATGTGGAATCGTGTCAACACGGTGTGAAAGACCGTGTGGATCGGTGTGAATCGGTGTGGATGCGGTGTGAAGAGCTCGCGGCCGACGACTGTTCTCTCGGCCGGCGTGCGTCGTCTCATAGGCCGACATGATTGGTTCCGTCGAACGCGCCGCTGCGCGCAGGAAAGCGCGTTCTGGGTGCCGTTCGAGGAGGACGTCGCGGTAGGGTGGGGGTGAGTCTAGCGCGAGCGGTGTTGCGGACGTCGAGCTCGGCGCCCGACAGCGAGACGTGCCGGGTGAGCGTGCCGTGATTCACGGGCCCGAGGCGATACACGAGCGCCCAGACGAGCATGTCCGCGCTCTCCGAGTCTCGCCCGGCTGACGTCGTGTGCTCGAGATCCGCCCGCGTCGCGGCTCTGTAGGTCGACGACTGGCCGCGGCCCGCGCGGAACACGAGGCCACTGTCGACGAGGTCCTTCAGAACGCCACGGACGATCTGGAGGTCGTCCCGGTGGAAGTATGCGAGGACCTCGGCCTGACTCGCGACGTGCCGCTCGGCGAGAAAATCGTGCACCGCCTCCCAGAGCGAGCGCCCGGAGAGCGTCTGGCTCTCGGGTGAGGCCTCTCGCGCTCAGCGAGGCTATACTGCGGGTAGATGGCCGACCCCGCCCGGAAGCGCGCGACTTATGACGACGTGCTCGCGGCACCGGAGCATCTCGTTGCGGAAGTACTCGACGGAGACCTCAGCCTCCAGTCGAGACCGGGCAAGCCGCACGCCGCAGCGGCCACTGCACTGGGGGAGGAGCTGGGCCCACCTTTCAAGCGCGGCCGGGGCGGCCCAGGCGGCTGGATCATCCTCGACGAGCCCGAGCTTCATCTCGGTGCAGACATCCTGGTTCCCGATCTCGGCGGCTGGCGGCGTGAACGAATGCCGAAGATGCTCGACGACGAGGCATACTTCACGATCGCACCGGACTGGGTGTGCGAGGTCCTCTCGCGCAGCACCGCGGTGCTCGATCGAAAGCAGAAGCTTCCTGTGTACGCTCGAGAGCGCGTCGGGCACGTGTGGCTCGTCGATCCCATCCTGCGTACTCTGGAGGTCCTCCGATGGGGAGCCGAGGGCTGGGTCATCGCGGGGACATGGGCGGGGAGCGACCTGGTACGCGCCGAGCCGTTCGACGCCATCGAGCTCGACCTGTCCATCCTGTGGGCAGACGTCGAGCTCTCCGGGGGCTAGACTCGACGCCGGCGCCCGCTGCGCGTCTC
>CAYUAW010000670.1:1964-3138 GCA_964442485.1 uncultured Polyangiaceae bacterium | reverse complement strand
ACCGTCTTGTCGCCGGAGCCGGAGACGAGGGCGCTGCCGTCTCTGGTGAAGGCGAGGGCATAGACGTTGGCGGTGCCGGAGTGACGGAGGAGACGTCGGAGCGGGAGCGCGGGGCCGGGGGCCTTCGCGTCGAAGATGCGGAGCTTGCCCTCGTAGGAGGAGACGGCGAGCGCGTCGCCGCTGGGCGAAAAGCGCACGCGATGGACGTTGTTGCCGAAGTGGGCGTCGGCGGCGACCACGTTGCCGGTAGCGGCGTCGTGCACGACGACCGAGGCTCCGCCCACTGCGATCTTCGTGTCGTCGGGAGACATGTCGACGCTGTTCGAGTACGGCGGCGCGGCGGCGGTCCACAGCACCTGCCGCGACGCGAGGTCGAGCAGCTCCGTCTCGTTCGAGGGATAGTAGGTGACGGCGAGCCGCTTCTTCGCCGTGTCCAGGTCCCACTCCTCGACGCGCTCCGCGAAGTCGAGCGAAAGGAGGGGCTCGAGCGCTCCGGCCCGGGTGAAGGCGTAGAAGACGAGGCGCGAGCGCTGCTCGGGGATGAACGCGCAGGACGCCCCGAGCACCGCGTGATCGTCGGTGAAGCGAAGGCTGTCGGCGGGCAGCTCCGACAGCGCGACGGCGGTCGGCGACGCGGTGTCGAGCTGGAACAGGCCGTTCTCGCCGGCGAACACCGCGAAGGGACGCGACGCCTGCGTGGGCGCAAAGACGAAATCGCCCCGCGCGTACTGCTTGTAGCCCTCGACCGCGATGCTCGAGACGAGGCGGAGCGAGGGAAAGTCGTACACGCGGAGCTTCGCCTCGTCCTCGCTGACGACGAGGAGCGAGCGCTGGTCGAGTGAGAGGTCGAGGATCGAGAGATAGCCGTAGCCGACGGTGCTCTTTGCCTTCTCGTGCCAGCGCTCGTAACGAGCGGGCGCGCCTGCCGAGGGGCGCGGCGTTGCCGGAAGCGACCACGGAGGTTGTCGTTCGTCCATCGCGACGACCCGGCCGAACGGCGTGAACGCCGAGGAGGCGATGAGCGCCGGTTTTGGCGGTGGATCCGCGACGAGCGGCGCCGGAGCGGGCGAGAGGGAGCTTCCGACCGACGTTGGCGCTGGAGCGGCGGCGACGGGCTGGGCTGCGCCTGGTGCGCAGGCGATGCACGCCGAGAGAGCGAGCGACGGAGCCCAGC
>CAYUAW010000670.1:0-1864 GCA_964442485.1 uncultured Polyangiaceae bacterium | reverse complement strand
TTCCAGTATTGGTCGCGGGTGAAACGGTCACCTGGTCGCTCACGCTGACGCTCGGATCGCAGGACGCTCCGGTTCCGACTTGCGTGATGGAACCGCCCACGGAGACCGTGCCGCTCGACGTGACGGTTGCCTGCGTCGTGCCAGTGACGGTCGTCTGCACGCCGGTCATCGAAAGCGTTGCCTGGCTGTTCACGCGGATGCCGTTCTGGTCGAGGATGATCGTCCCCGTGGGCCCCGACAGCCGGATGCCGTTGTCCGTCACCTGAAGCCGGAACGTGCCGCTCGGGCTCGCGAAGCTGCCGCTGAAGGTGCCAGCGGGCCCGGTCGCGCCCTGCGGCCCGGTGGCGCCTTGCGGCCCTGCGGGGCCCGTCGCGCCTGCTGGTCCTGTCGCACCCGCAGGTCCCGTTGCGCCGGTCGCGCCTCTCGCCCCCGCGGGGCCCACTGGACCGATCGCACCGGCTGCACCAGCGGGACCTGCCGCGCCTGCAGCGCCGGTGGCACCCGCGGGGCCCGCCGGACCGAGTGCCCCCGCTGGACCCGCCGCGCCTGCTGGACCCGCCGCGCCCGATGCGCCGTTGCACGCGTACGTCGTGGTGTTGCCTGCGGTGAACTTCGCGCCACCGTACGGGCAGTGCGCGTCGCTCACGTCGAGCGACAGAGCGACGACTCCGGCGCTGCCGTCCGCTCCGGCGGGTCCCCGTTCTCCGGCAGGGCCGCGCGGTCCAGCGGGACCAGTCGGGCCTGGCGTACCCGCGAGCGTCGCGGGCACGTTCTTCACGTTCTGCCAGTCGACCGTGTCGGCGGTCCTCGCGTGCAGCGCGAACGGCACCGCGGCGACCGGCACACGTGGAAGTGTGTCGTACGCTGCGTCCGCCTTGCCCTTCACGGACACCTCGAGCCACAGATCGCCGCCCGATACGTCTGCGAAGAGTGACGTGACGTCCACGCTGAACGCGCCGCTCGCGACCTCGACGCCCGTGGCTTCGAAGGTCGCGTCCGCGGTCCCCCCGCTCTTGCCGTCGAAGAGCCCGAACTTCACGTCGAACGTCCCGTCGACGGCCGCTTCTCCGTCGAAGAGCGCGCCCTGGTACATCACCTTGTCCGTCACCTCCGCCCGGGCAGATGTGACCAGGCAGAGGCCCACGAGCTGTAGCGCGAGGAAGGCTCGCCTAGCGCTCCACATGGAACGACCCTCCCCGGAGTGCGTAGCGGTCGACCAGAGGAACGTGCGTCGCGTCGAACGAGCCCGCGACCCGCTGCCCGCTCGCCCCCGCCGGCCCGAGGCCGGTCGACGTCAGCTTGCCGCAGAGCGTGTATCGCTTCCCGTGGATGCCACCGGCGCAGACGGCCTCGCCGCTGACCCCCGGGCTGAACGACACCTCGGTCGACCCGCACGCGGCGAGCCCCAGGCCGGAAAGGAACAGAAAAATCTTCGGATGCCTCATGCGCTCCTCCTTGAGAGAGAACTGTAGAATCTCCGGGACATGGCAGCGATGAAAAGAGCTCGCCGCTGACTCCGTGAGCGGCCGGGCGCCAAGGCCCCGAGCGCCGCGAGTGCCGCAACGGCGTCCATCGAGCGCGAGGCGGCTCAGGCTGCGGTGCTCACGCGCGACGGCCTTCGACGAGAAACGTCGCGAGGAGGCACATGCCGACGAGGCCGTAGGCGCCGCCCAGGAGACGGACGTCGGGCGCGCCGATGAGGAGCACGAGCCCGAGCGCGGCGACGGCGGTCTGGAGCGTGGCGGAGAGAAGCACGCCGAGCTTGCGCTTCCGCGGAGTGAGACTGCACGCGACCGCCGCGAGGATCGCCCAGGCGCCGACCGCGACGCCGAGCCACGCCGACACCTCGAACGAAACGAGTGCG
>CAYUAW010000669.1:1813-3139 GCA_964442485.1 uncultured Polyangiaceae bacterium | reverse complement strand
ACGACGAGATGCGAGCGGTGGTGGACGTCCCCGTAGCCGAACTTGAACGGGAGCGGGCGACGCGGGTTCTCCGCGAAGAGCCGCCGGAAGGCGTGGCCGTCGAGCGCCTCGATGGGGCCAAAGGGCGCGGGGCCGTCGAAGATCCCGAACGTATCCTGGACGAAGCCCGCCGCGCTCGCGTAGCGGGGGGGCACGCCGGTGGAATCGGAGATCATCCAGGCCGCGTGCTCGAGCAGATAGTCGCGGATGGCCGAGAAGTCGTCCGCCCACAGCAGGTGGCTCGCCGCCTTCGTCATGACGGCGACGTCTCCCCTCGCCTCCAGGTATTTCTTCAAGCCCGGGTCCAATCCGACCTCTCGATTTGCCAGATCGTGCGCCACGTGGCGCATGATCTTCTCCGGGCCGCCGCCGAGCTTCCGGAAGTGCAGCTCGATGTTGGCGAGGGGTGCGCGCCCACCCTCCGGCTCGGGGTGCTCCTGATTGGCCTCGACGTCGATCTCGGGGAGGGTCAGATAGTGAAGAGCGCCGTCGACGCCGAACCTGAAATAACGCAGCGAGGTGGGCTCGTAGCCATGCACCGAGAGCGCCGCGAGGAGCAGCACGATCTCCCCCGGCAGCCACGCGCGGTCGCCGCGCCCGAGGTTGATCGTGTTACTGTACGAGAGCCCGAGGAGCTTCCCGATGTTGTGGTCGTTGACCTTGAAGGCGCCCTTCAGCCGGATCGGCAGGATGACGTCGATGTGCCGCACGTCGCCGGCCGGCTCCAGCGACAGCGTCGTGATCTCCTCCGCGTCGGGATACACCGCGAGCGCCGTCACCAGATCCCCGCCGCCGAACGGATACACGACTCTCGGCGGCAAGCCCTGGGGCCGCAGCGCGGCGATGAACGGCATCGCCACGTCGAGCCACCGCGTGCGATAGCGCTGATACGTCGCCTTCAGCGACGTGCAGTGCGCGGCGACGAGCCGGGAGTCGAACCGCGCAGGCACGTCACCCGTCTCCCCGCACGCAGCCACGCGGAAGAGCTCTCGCGTCGGCTCGATCAGGTCCGCGCCCTCCCCGGTGCCGACCGGCGGAGCCTGTGCCGCACCCGGCGGCGGCAAAGCGGACGGCAATGATTCTGCGCTCGCCTGCACCGCGGCGGGCGTCTCCGCCGGCTTCCCGACGCTCCCGACGGCCTTCGCCGGGGCGCCGCTCGGCGGCACGCCCTCCTGCGGGGCGCTGTTGCCGCACGCGGCAAGCCCAAGCAACGAGAGCGCACCGATCACGCGCACACAGCGACGGGCGGGGAGCATGTGGGTAGACCGACGATCTTAACTCAAGAGA
>CAYUAW010000669.1:0-1713 GCA_964442485.1 uncultured Polyangiaceae bacterium | reverse complement strand
GCTCAGTTCGATATCGCGGCGGCAGGCGGACTTTCCGTCTCGATATGGGGTGTGCCCGGCGTGGCCGCTTCCCCGGCCCACGGCTGGAGCTCGCGAAGAGCCGGAACCGAAAGCGTGCCCCTCTCCAGCACGCCCGCATTCGCATCCGCGATCCGGTATTCCATCGTGGAGCGTCCGAGCGGCTGTGATTCGATGAAGATGCAGCGAAGCTCACCCGGCTCGAACGCGCACCGCTCCTGAACGGCGGCAAGGAGCTGTTCGTCGTGAAGATGGCCGTCTCCGAAGTTCCAGCCCAGGACGAGCCCCGCGACCACCTCGCCGTCGAGATACTCGTAGTCCTCGAGACGATCGACGGCGCGCGCGATGAGCCCGGGGAGCGCACGGCCGTGCAGATGCATGAGCCGGAATCCCATCACCTTGCCTATCAACCCGACGGACGTTCCGTGGTCGTAGACGCGCTCGAGCTGATCGTAGATCCACGGCGCGGTCTTCAGCTTCGAGAGCTTGCGGTGGCTGTCGCCGCGGAAGAGCCATACCCCGCACGCCCAGTTTCCGGCGTAGTAGCGCATCGACACCAGGAACGAGAGCAGCTTCGGGGCGATGTTCCCCACGAGCGGCAGGACCACCAGCATGACTGCACACACCAGCGCGAACGGCATGCCCATGGAGAGTGGGCTCACGTCGGGATGCGCCCAGAAGAGCGCGAAGGCGCCGTACACCACCATGACGTTCCATTCGATGGGCACGCCCATGGGCACGTTGCTCGTGATGAACCCGTGCAGCATGAGCATCAGGACCATCCCGACGACGAGGGACGGCCCTCCATGCGACAGGAAGAGCACGAGCGGCACCCCCATCTCTAGCGCGGTACCGGCGTGTGCCATCCACTCCGCGAGGCGAGCGGGGCGGAGGTCGTCGGGGAAGCTCCTGTACATGCGGCGCCTGATGCCCTCGAAGCGGAGCACCGGGCTGTTGCTCGTCATGACGCACACCACGGCCGGGAAGTGGTGGTTCAGCTTGGAAAAGCCGGCCCAGAACCAGAGAGCAAGCTGCACCGCCTTCGCGCCGGCGATGAAATTCGGAGCGAGCACGAAGCAGAGCGTCGTGGTCCAGTAGTGCTCGCCCCGGAAGACGAGGAACATCGTCCGATCGGACGAGGCGAGCGCGGGCAAGAGCACCGCGATGACGATGAGCGAACCGTGTGCGACCGTCGGGCTGACGAGGACGGACGCGATGACGCTCACGAGCGCTGCATAGAGGGCGACCTCGAACCAGGTTCGCCGGGTACCGCCAATCAACGGGGCACGGGGGAAGAGGGGGAGCTTCAGGGTGCCTGGCCGCAGGAAATAGAGGAAGCCGCCGACTGGCGGCAGGTAACGGCCGCCGAGCGGGCCGCTCCCGCAACCGAGGCCGAGCCCTTCGAAGAGCATGCTCCACAGGATCGCCTTCTGGAACGCGAGCGGCGCGAGCCACCAGCGCGCGATTTCAGAGGGCGACCCGAGGCTCGGCGACAGGCTGCAGAAGTAGACCCACGCCCCCACGTACAGGAGTGTCTTCACGACGTAGAACGTGTAGGCCCCGAGCGGCGAACCATACCCGTCGAGGGCCCAGGCCTCGCAGACCATCCGGGCGCGGGACGCGAGCGGCTGCTTCACCCATTCGAGCGGGTCGTAGGGGGTGGCCTTCGGCTTCAGAAAGCTCATGGGATTCCCT
>CAYUAW010000668.1:2005-3164 GCA_964442485.1 uncultured Polyangiaceae bacterium | reverse complement strand
CCATCCCGTCCATCGAAGCATCGGACCGGCTCGCGCGCGCGCCGCCGCTCCCACCGGCTCCCGACGGCCCTGGCGACGCGTCGCGCACACGGCGCGCCGATGCCTCTTGCGAGCCGTCACTCCTCTCGTCGTCTAGCGATCCGTCGTCATGACGAGCGACCGCACCACGGCCGGGCGTACAACCGGGGAAGGCAGCCAGGACGAAGACCACGCCTTGCAGGGCGCATCGGTGCGCGAGACCGCGGGCCCCGGCGGAGCGAACCACGCGGCCATATTACGCGTCGCCGGCCGTTGTTCCAGACTCGCTCACTTCGATTCCATCGTCGCACGCGGATGAGCCAGCAGGAGCCGCCTCGGCATCGCGCTCAAGGGAAGGTCCGGCGCGCCTGGCGGAATCGAATCATCGAGATGAGCCTGCAGGTCGTCGTCGTCGAGCTCGCCAAGGTCTCGCGCGATCGAGGTGAGCACTAGCGCAGCGACCGGCTTGCTCAGCCACATCCGCAGCAGACCCAGGAAACCCGCGTCCGCGACGAGCACGAGTCGCTCGAGGTCGCCACGCTGGTAGGCCCGCTCGAGATGCGCTGCGAGCCGGAGGGCGAACGCAGATGGCGACGTCTCCGTCTGAGGTATCTCGGGCTCGTTCATGGGCAACAGCACTTCCAGCCGCCGGAGGCCCCATTCCGCACTCTCGAAGATCTTCGCGCCCGTCCGTCCAGCGACCAGTATCCATGTGGTCATCGTTTCCCCCGCCATGTCATCGCGTCTGCAACTCGAGCACTCTGCTACTTACCGCAACGACCAGCGACTCACACGGTTTACCTCCACGGCCTCCAGATTTTTCTTTTTAGCTGGGGTGCGCAAATGTTGCGTCGCCGTCGCACACCTCCGACCGGATGATGAACCGGACGCCCTCCGGTGCTTCGAGCGAGAACCCCGCGCCGCAACCAGGGACCAAATCGAGGAGGAGCCGGGTGTGCTTCCAGAGCTCCCACTGGTCGCCGCCGATGAAGAAATCAGTGTCTTCGACCGTGAGGAGCACGTCGCGCGACCCGGTGAGAAACTCGCCGCGCACAAGGGAGCGCTTCCGTCGCAGCAGCCGGCGGATTGATGGAAGAGGAGCGGACCGTGAACGCGCGTGAGGTATCGGATGAGCTCGCGC
>CAYUAW010000668.1:0-1905 GCA_964442485.1 uncultured Polyangiaceae bacterium | reverse complement strand
GTAGTTCCGGGGATGCAGGATTTGGCCTTTCCAGCGCTTTGTAACCAGCTTGCACTGAACTCGAGTCGTATCTTTCGCGCCTTCGGGTAATCCGTGGGCGCGAGTAGCTCGATGGAGAGCCGGTGACGGTGACCCACACGGCGATCGGCGTGCTATCGCCGGAGTATGAAGCGGTATCCGTGGCTCAATCTGCTCAAGAAGTCCCGGTCCGAACCGTCGGAGGAGCCACCGTTCTGGCTCGGCAATCACAGCAACGGTGAGTACTTCCACGAGCAGACGCCGCGCGAGCGGCTGATCCGGAAGCTCATCCTCGAGCGCGCCGACGAGGGCGCCCGCAAGCACGGGATCGATCGGCGTCAGTTTCTCGCGAGCAGCATGGGCGTCGCCACGAGCCTGTCGGTGATCAACTGGGTCGCAGGCTGCGGCTCGAACGGCAACGCGACGGTCGGAGGCGCCGGCGGAGCCGGAACCGGAAGCGGCGGCTACGGCGGGCTCGCGGGGAGCGTCGGGAACGCGGGCGGCCGAACCCCGGACGCCGGCATGATGCAGCCGGGCGGCGGCTTCGGTTCGGGCGGGCGCGCGATGGGAACGGGCGGCGGCACGGGCCCCGGTGGTTCGAGTTCCGGCGGTGCACCCGGCGGCGGCGGGTCGTCGGCAGGTGCAACCGGCGCCGGGGGTGCGTCCGGCGCGGCAGGCGGCAACGGCGTCGGCGGCATGTACAACACCGGCGACCCGATGGACCCCGCGTGCACCGCGGCCAACATGCTCGACGCGTCGCAGGAGTTCGTGTTCGACGTGCAGTCGCACCACATCGACCGGGTGGGGAACGCGTCGTACACGAATTTCTTCCAGCTCGGGTATCCGGCGCAATCGGCGTGCGGCAAGGGGCTGCCCGGCTGCTTCCTGCAAGACGAATACATCACCCTGATGTTCCTGCAGAGCAACACGTCGCTCACGATGCTCTCGGCGGTTCCCGCCGTCGACGCGGAGCTGCCCATCACGAACGACGAGATGGCGAAGTCGCGCGACTACATCAATCAGCTCGCGCACTCCCAGCGCGTCGTCATCCAGGGGCAGGTGCTGCCGAACGTCAACCTGCAGCAGCAGCTCGACGGCATGCAGCGCCTCGTCGAGACGAACAAGGTCATCTGCTGGAAGGTTCACACCGAGTGGGGCCCGAACAACACGTGGGGCAATGCGCCCGACGGCTACTGGCTCGACGACGCGGCCGTGGGCATCCCTTTCATCGAGCGCGCGCGCACGGTGGGCGTGAAGACGTTCTGCTGCCACAAGGGCATCGCCGCGCCTCTGTTCAACGCGCAGCACTGCTCGCCGCGCGACCTCGGGCCAGTCGCCAAGATGTATCCCGACACGAACTGGGTTTGCTACCACTCCGCCTTCAGCTTCGGTGGGAGCACGGGGGAGGGCGCCTACGTGAACGGCTCCATGACCGGCATCGACAGCCTGATCACGGTCATGAAGGGCAGCGGCATCGGCCCGAACCAGAACATCTACTGCGACCTCGCCGGCGTCTGGAACACAGTGATGACGAACCCCACGGAAGCGGCGCACGTCATCGGGAAGCTCCTGCTCTATGTCGGCGAGAACAACGTCCTGTGGGGCACCGACGCGATCTGGACGGCGAAGCCGCAGCCTTACGTGGACGCATTCTGGAGCTTCTCCATCACGCCGCAGTTCCAGATGCAGTACGGCTACCCGGAGCTAACCGACGACATCAAGCGCAAGGTCCTCGGCCTGAACAGCGCGCGCCTCTTCAACATCGACGTCAACGCTCGCCGCTGCAAGATCGACCAGAGCGCGCTGATGCACGCGAAGCTCGATATGCAGGACGCCGTCGGCCCGCTTCAGTGGTTCGGCGGGCGTCCGCTCGGGCCCACGACGCGG
>CAYUAW010000667.1:0-3184 GCA_964442485.1 uncultured Polyangiaceae bacterium | reverse complement strand
CTGCCGGACCGAAGCGCAGGCTGCTCCGTTCCCTCGTCGAGCTGTCCTGGCCGATCATCCTGACGCGTGCGACGCAGTCGGTCATCGGCTTCTCCGACGCGCTCTTCGTCGCGCCGCTCGGCGAGGCGCCGCTCGCCGCCGTGACGACCGGGGCGCTCAACTCCTTCTCGGCGCTCATCTTGCCGATGGGCACGGTGTTCATCGTGCAGAGCTTCGTCGCGCAGCTCCGCGGTCGCGGGGAAACCGCGGCAACGACGCGGTTTGCCTGGTACGGCCTCGTCGTGGCGCTCATCGCCGGCGCGCTGTCGGCGCTCGCCATTCCCTTCGTCCCATCGCTGCTCGGTGCGTTTCACTACGCGCCCCAGGTGCACCAGCTGATGAGCGTGTACCTGCGGATACGCCTCCTCTCGATCGGCGCCGCCGTCGGGACGGAGGCCCTCGGCAACTGGTACGGCGGTCTCGGGAACACCCGGCCGCCCATGGTGGCCGCCGTCACGGCGATGATCGCCAACGTCGCGGGCTGCTTCGTCCTCGTCCTTCCACGCTTCGGGCTCCCTGGTTACGGCGTGGAGGGCTCGGCGTGGGCGAGCGTCGGTGCGAGCTTCCTCGGCTTCCTGGTGATCGCCGTGCGCTTCTTCGCGCGCGAGCGAAAGCACGCGCTTTCGCAGCTGGGCGCGCTCGGAATCCGTGAGTTCGGGCGCTTCCTGCGCTTCGGCCTGCCGAACGGGATGAACTGGTTCCTCGAGTTCGCGGCGTTCGCGCTCTTCATCAACGTCGTGGTCGGCCACCTCGGCACGACGACGCTCGCCGCGTTCAACGTCGTGATGCAGCTGAACTCCGTCTCGTTCATGCCTGCCTTCGGCCTCGCCTCCGGCGGCGCCATCCTCGTCGGCGAGGCCATCGGAAGGGGCGCACAGCGCGAGGTGTGGCCCATCGTGCGGCTGTCCACCACCGTCGCGGCAATCTGGATGGGCTCCATCGGCATCGTGTACGCGACGCTGCCCACGCCGCTGCTGGACTGGTTCCGGCCGCACGATCTGCCCGCGGACGAGCTCGTTCACGCCGGCGCGACGATGCTCGGGTTCGCGGCGTTCTGGCAGCTCTTCGACGCGTTGAACATGACGGTCGGCGAGGCGCTGCGCGCGGCAGGCGACACCGTATGGTGCATGGCGGCGCGCATCGTGCTCGCGTGGGTCGTGTTCACGCCCGCCGCGTGGGCGGCGGTGTTCCACTTCGGAGGCGGCATCGGGGCGGTGATGCTCTCGCTCATCGCGTACGTCGCGCTGCTCGGTGTCGTGCTGTCCCTGCGCTTCGCCTCGGGTCGCTGGAAGACCATCGATCTGGTCGGTTCGGGCGAGGCGGCGGTGCTCTGAGTCGTTCGGCGTTGCGCCCCCAGGGAGGCTCGCCTACCGCTCGTACGGTAGGCGCGACCCCCCCTGGTCGCGGAAGAGCATGCCCGATACGGTCCCGATGCCCCAGACGCCGCCGCGGCGCGGCTCGCCGCGGGTCGTGATCGCGGTGACGGTACTGTCGCTCCTCGTCGGCGGCGTATCGATCGCCGCGCTCTTCGTGGTGGGGCCGCTCATGCGCGGCAAGGTCATCGATCAAGCTCGCGAGCTCGGCGTGGAGATGACCTTCGACGGCATGAACTTCTGGTGGTTCAACGCCTCCCTGGAGGGCGTGCGGTTCAAGCTGATCGGCGTCCCCGGGATCGACGGGCAGGCGCGGACCATCGACGTCTCGCTCGCGCACTTCGAGCCACGCGCCATCGAGGCGACCGAGATGCACATCGACGTCGTCGGCTCCGCGCCTGATCTCGCGCTCGCAGTCGGTGAGTGGACGAAGAATCATCCCCAGGCTTACAAGGTGCCCGTCTCGGCCCACTCCTTGACCGTCACCTGGCGCCCTTCTGCAGAGGAGAAGCCCTGGCTCACCACGACGGACGGCGCGATGACGGCGTCGCCGACCGGCGCGACGTTCTCGGCGAATCACGCGACCGTCGCGGGCGTCGACATCGGTAACGTCGGCGCGTCGTGGGCAGGCGAGGCCGCGACGGTGACCATGGGCTTCGGCGCGACGGACCCTACCTCGGCGCCAATCCGCGCGACCGTACAGAACATGGTGACGGCGCCGACTCTGACGGTGACGCTGACGCCCACGGAGCTGTCGAAGCTCGCCGGCCCGATGGGCATCCCGCTCCCCGCGAAGGGCGTCGTCGCGAGCGGCGAGGCGACGCTGGTCTTCGGGCGGGGCCTCGCCCAGGGTCCGGTAACCGGAAAGCTCGACGCACGGCTCGTCGGGTGGGTTCCACCGCATCCGGTGGAGCTCGACGGCTTCCTCTTCGGGAACACCACGACGTTCAGCACCGACCTCGCGGTGTCGAAGGACCGGAACACGGTGACCTTGTCCCGGAGCCGGGTGCGCGCGTCCGCGTTCGACATGAGCGGCGACGGCCGCATCGACCGCCACGAAGCGTACACGACGATCCTCATGAACCTTTCGGGCAACCTTCCCTGCGCCGCCGTCGCCCAATCGGCGGCCGCGGCGCACGTGGGCAGCTTCCTCGCGGAGATGCTCGGGAACGCAGCGAAGCGCGTCGTCGCCGGGTCTCTCGCCGTGCACGTGAAGCTCTCGGCCGACTCCCGTCACCTCGACGAGGCGAAGGTCGAGCCGACGGTGGGTGTCGGCTGTGGGCTCGTTCCCATCAAGACGCTCGACCACAACGTGCTCCAGCACCTGCCCGAGCGCATCCAGGATCTGGCGAACTCCTTCTCGGTGCTGCCGGGGTTCGACCTGAAGTAGCGCGCTCTCAGCCGCCGCCGCCGACCAGGCCGGAGACCACCGTCCGGAGCCGCGTGAGCCCCTCGCTCTTGTGCACGTAGGCGCCGCGGGCACGCGCGCGCGCTTCGCTCTTCCCGTCGCTCATCCCGGAGAAGAAGACGATCTCCTTCACTACACCCCGCGCCCGCAGGCTCACAGCGAGGTCGACGCCGTCGCTGTCGGGCAGCTCGATGTCGAACACGCCGCACGCGTAGGTGCCGTCGAATGCCAGCGAGTCGGCGTGCGTGCGAGCCACGTCGACCGCGTAGCCGTCCTTCTCGAAGGCCCGCGCGAGCGCCCTGCCGATGGTCGGTTCGTCTTCGACGATGAGGAGGCGCGCTCGCACTCTCCTAGCTTACTCTAC
>CAYUAW010000666.1:0-3186 GCA_964442485.1 uncultured Polyangiaceae bacterium | reverse complement strand
TTCGGCGAACTGCTCCCCCCGCCGCCTTCGGCGCGCTCGCTCTTAATTACGGGGGTCCTTAGCCCCCCGCAGCTTCGCCTTCGGCGAACTGCTCCCCCCGCCGCCTTCGGCGCGCTCGCTCCGCTCGCGTTGCGCTACGGCGTGGCGGCGGCGCTCACGGGGTGCGGTTTGCAAAGCTCCGCATCTTTGATGCCTCGGGGACGACGTCGGCGTCGATGGGAATCTACTGCGCGCTGAGCGCGATGGAGGGACGAGCCGCGCCGGCCGTGGAGCCGCGGGCACGAGGCGCGCGCGCATGTCCTCCACGATTGCCGAGACGCTCACGAACCGCCATTGACGCGCGAGGGCGATCTGCCTGCCGGCAATTTTCTGCCGACCGCCAGGGTTTTCCTGATGCACCCTTCATGACGCCCTCAGCTGGGACCATGGCGGCCCCTCTCGAGCTTGACGGGGCTCAGGTGGACCTCTACGAAGTCGTGAACTTACATGCGTTTTCTTACCGCGTTCAGCGGGCTCATCGCCCTCTCGTGTGCGGCCCTCGCGGCGGCTTGCGGAAGCAGCAACGGCAGTGACGAACCAACATGCCTCCCGGCGCCGGCCAGTACCACCTGCACGCCGCTGTACGAGCCGACCTTCGACAACGTCTTCATGAATACGTTGTCAACCACCTGTGCGGCGACGGGATGTCACAGCGGCGCGCAGCCGACCGGGAACATGGCGCTCGACGAGATCGAGAAGGCGTACACGAACATCACCGCGAAGAGCACCACCGGCGAGCCCCGGATCGAGAAGGGCAACGTGCAATGCGGCAAGGTCATCGTACGCCTCGAGTCGAAGGACAAGTCGTACTCCATGCCGCCGCAGGGCGCGACGCTACGAGACGGTGAGGTATGTTCGATCGCTCAGTGGATCGCGATGGGAGCGAAGCGATGAAGACACTCGGGGCAAGGTTGGGGTGGATGGCGCCGGTACTCACCGGGCTCGTTGCCGCATGCAGTGATGGGGGTCTGCCCCCGACGCAGCAGCTGCCCGCTCAGACGCTCGAGGCGCTGCAGGACCCCAACACGTGCAACACGTGCCACCAGGATCACTTCAAGGAGTGGTCCGGGAGCATGCACGCCTATGCCTCGACCGATCCGGTATTCCGGGCCATGAACGCGCGAGGCCAGAAGGAAACGAACGGCGCTCTCGGCCCTTTCTGCGTCAAGTGCCACGCGCCGATGGCCGTGCTCGCGGGCGCCACTCAGGACGGCACGAACCTCGACTCCGTCCCGCAGAAGCTCCAGGGCATCACCTGCTACTTCTGTCACAACGTCTCGCAGGTCACCGACGTTCACAGCAACAACCCGCTGGTGCTCTCCAACGATCGTACGATGCGCGGCGGCATCAAGTCGCCCACGCCGTTTGGCGCGCACCCCGCCGAGTACTCGCAGCTCTTCGACGACGACGCGGCCCAGGCGGGGTTCCAGAGTTCGAGCCTCTGTGGCTCGTGTCACGACATCGTCGTGCCAGGGCACTTCTCGGGCTCGACCGACGACGTCAAGCTCGAGCAGACCTTCGCCGAGTGGGGGACGTCCGTCTTCGCCGACCCGAACAGCACCAACCTGCGGTTGAACTGCACGAGCGGCGGCGGCTGTCACATGGATCGGGAGGCGCGGGTACCCATCGCGAACCCACCGCTCCCCCACCCCACCATGCCGACGCGGTCAGCGCGTCACCTGCACAATTTCCCTGCGATCGACACCGCGCTGACGGATTTTCCGGAGAAGGACGCGCAGCTCACCGCCGTGCAGGACAAGCTCTCGACGGAGTTCCGCATCCAGATCTGCGCCGACGGCCCGAAGACGCTGGGCACGGGGCTCGTCACCATCCAGCTGGAGAACCTCAGCGCCGGCCATAACATGCCGAGCGGCGCGACGCAGGACCGGCGTTTCTGGATCGAGGTTCACGCTTACAAGCAGGGAACCGAGCTCAAGTCGCCCAGCACCGTCCCGGTCGACGCCGCGTTGCCCTCCGGCGTGGTGCCAGCGGGCGTTGCCGCCACCACGATCGCCGGCACCTGGATCCTCTACGACCAGGCGACCAAAGTCGACAAGACGCCCGCTCACATGTTCTGGGACGTGGCGAACCTGAATCCGACGGTAATCCCGGTGTCGACGAGCGCGATGCCCACCCAGAACGTCCTCGGCCACAGGCCGTTCTCCGGCGTCACCCAGCCGGATCGGGTCACGGTGACGATCTGGATCGAAGCCATCGGGCTCGACGTCATCGACGACATGGTCGAGTCGACGTTCCTCGACAAGTCCATCCGGGACAAGGTCCAGCGCTTCCCCGTGCTGCTCGCGGCCGCGCGCCCGGATCCGACACCCGACAACACGCCCGTCACGTTCGAGTGGACTCTGGCCCAGGCCTCGAACCCGGACGTCGCTTACGTGGTGACCGATCTGACGTGCCTGGAGAACACCCAGCCGAAGTTCGGGGTGATGCCCCCGCCGGCTCTGTGACGGCGCGACACGCCGGCGACCCCCATCGCCGCCGGACGGCAGCGCTCACTCGATGCAGAACTCGAACGGCACGTCCTCGGTCGTCGCCAGGTCGACGCCGATGTCGATGTGCCAGTGTCCCTGCATGTTGAAGATCACGGGTGACGCTTCGTAGACGCCGCCGCCCATTTCCTTCACGGAAATCGTGGCCGGGCATCCATGCGAGAAGCCCGAGTGCGTCATCACGCACACGACCTTCACCTTCGTTCCCGCGGGCACGGGGCTACCGGTTGCGTCCGTGACCGTCAGCTTCCAGGTGCTGTGATCGCCCAGGGAAGGCACTGCAGGAGTGGAGTCGATGGCGACCTTCGCGGAGCCGTCCGGAGACGTGGAGCTCACCCCTGCGCTGAATTGCATGGCCGTCGGCGGACTGCTCGCGAACTCGCTCGCACAGACGTCCTGGCCCGCTCCGCCTTCCAGCGCGGTCGACACCGTGCCCGTGCCGCCTTTGCCGCTGCCGCAGGCCCACACGAGACCCGCGCCGAGCACGACTGCCGCTCCGATTTTGACGTTCATGGCTTCATCGACCTTCCACTCGCCCGTCCTATGGTGCAAGTGCCGTGGCGGTCACAAACTAGCCGGAAAAACCTGCAGAGCCAGGCCGATGAACGCCTTGCTGCGTCACGAAAACCGTACCGGAGCG
>CAYUAW010000665.1:0-3202 GCA_964442485.1 uncultured Polyangiaceae bacterium | reverse complement strand
GGCACCGGTGCGACACGCGGTGAGGCGGCTCAGCGAATCGATGGGGTTCCCGCAGTCCTCGTCATGGATCTTCGTCAGGCACTCCGACAGCTTTGCGCGATCCACGCCGTGCTTGCAGTCGTTGGTGTTCAGGTCGCTCTCCGTCTTGCCGTCGAGCTTGCTCCTGCAGGCGTCCATGGTGTCGTAGTCCTTGCCGCTGCCGACGTTCGCGCAGCGCTGTTCCCGGTCGCAGCGCGCGGCGACGATCTCGTGGCGTGCCGAGTCCACACCCCTCGAGCCGGGCAGCGCCGGTGCGTCGGTGGCGTGTGCCGGGCCCACGTAGGCTTCGTTCTCCGTTCTTGCGCGATGCTCGTGCTCGCAGCCGAGCATGACGCCCGAGCCCACCGCCACCAGCCCGCCGATCGCTACGCTTCTAACAAATGTACGGTTCATGGGGCATTCGCATGAGCAAGGCACATGCCACGGCTCGTCTCGCGAAAAGCGCAACTATGGCCCCACAATCGCCGATCTCGGGCGATTTGACCGCGCGTACGGGACATCTCGCCGCATCACCGGCCACCGGCATGGCCACTGGTCACGTCACCCGATGACGCCTCCGGCGGCCCGAGCCAGCAGGAACACGCCATAGGCGACGCCGAGCGCACCGACGCCGCGCGCGACGCGTTCACCGGCGGGCGCGAGTCGTTCGACGGTGATCGCCGCCGACACGAGAGCCATGGTGCGGAGATCCATGACTCCGAGCACGAGCAGCACCGCCATGAGCCCTGCGCAGCAATTGATGCAATGAAGCCCTAGACCGACGCCGTGGCGCCACGCCGTGGCTGCGTCGCCCGGCAGCGTGCGCCGCGAACCCGGTGGCTCGCGGCAGCACCTCAGGTGACGCGCCTTCCACCCCGTGAACTGCACCGCGGAGGCAACCAGAACGACGACCCCGACTGCGAGCGGCACGGCGCGCGACAGCGAAGGCTCACGCATCTCGAGCGTCGCCAGCGCCACGCCCAGCGGAAAGGCGGCGACGCCGAACACCGTCCACAGGAAGAAGTACCCGGCGCCCACGATCGCCGTCAGCGGCCCCAGCCGCGTCGAGCCGGCTCCAGCGACGGCCTCGCGGTAGCGCCGCAGCATCGGGATGAGGGACGGCAGCATCATCGCGACCATCATGACGATCCACATCCCGAGGAACGACAGCGCGGCGCTGGCCCACGTCTGTCCCGGCATCCGCATCCACGCCATCGACATCGTCCAGCCCCCGGGCATCGACATCTGCCCCATCACCGACATGGAAGCGCACCAGGCGATCGTGACTCCTCCGCTCAGCGCGAACAGCAGTACCGACGCTGCGTAGAACGCGTGCTCGGAGGTTCGCGCCGGAGCGAATCGTGCGCGTGGTTGCTGCGCGTTCAAGGCGGCCCGTACTTGTCGTGGTGGCGCACCCAGACGCCCTGCTCGTTGCGCCCCTTCGGTGCGCGGTCGAGCCACTGGTACATGCCCCAGAGCCCGTCCAGCCCGCGGGAGTAGGCGGAATAGGTGTGATGGACGACGCCGTCGTCGAGCACGAACGCGCTCACTCCCGGCCGCTCGCGCGTGAAGGTCGGGACGTCGGTCCCGACCGAGGCTGCGATCTGGGCGACGGGGCGCTTGTCGTCGCGCGTCTCCCACTCTCCAACGGTCTTCCCCGCGAGCGGCTCGGGTGCCGGCGTCTCACGCTGAAAATTGTATTCGATGGAGCCATCGCGCTGCTGCTGTTCGCTGAACCAGACGTGGAAGTCGGCGTTGAAATCGCCACCGAACGACGACGCCCACGGAAATGTCCACCCCATCCGCTTCTTGAACGCCCGGAGCTTGTCGAGCGGAGCCCGCGACACCGCCCAGAGCATCACATCGTGATTCGCCAGATGCACCTCGAGCCCATTGAACCCGTCCGCGATCGCCGAACAGTTCGGACAGCCCGCCGAATAATCCGGCCCGAACATGAAGTGATACATGAGCAACTGCGACCGGCCACGGAAGAGCTCCGCCAATGTCGCGCTCCCCTCGTCCGTCTCGAAGCGATACGGCTTCTCCACCCGGACCCAGGGCAGCTCCTGCCGCTGCCGAGCCACGTCGTCACTCCGATGAGTCAGCTCCTTCTCCGCCTTCAAAAGCTCGAGCCGCGCTGCCAGCCACTCCCCGCGTGTCGCCGTCTGATGTGTCGCCATCGCTCGTCGTCTCCTTTCGGGTCTTCGTTCGTTCGGTCAGTCGGTCGCGCCGCCTTCTCGGCACGACCTGACTCTCGATGCGCAGGAGATGTCGTAGCGCCCGCGAGCGGATGGCGGGAGTGACAAGTGTGTCGGGAATCGAGCTGCGCTGATGCCGCGACCGTACGGGCACGCGAACGTAACCGGCCAGTGCTCGATCGTTGCAAGTCTGATGGTGTGACGGCGAGGACGTTCTAGGGCGGCGGCTGTCCGACGGCCATGCACGCTCCCTGGAAGCACACTGCACGCGCGGTCGCGGGCGCGGTGACCCCGTAGCCATCCTCGGCGTACACGCGATCGCAGCAGCAGCCGCACGCGGGCTGCCCCCCGCAGCTCTGCTCGAACGCGTCGAAGGACTGCTTCTCGGAGGCCTTCAGTGAAATGTCGCTCGCGGAGCAGCACCCGTTCCAGTGCTCCACGACGATGCAGTCCGTATCCTGCGTGCAGCTCTTGTCGAACGTGGCGGTCCTGGCCGGCGACCCTGGCCGGCACTGAAGCGTTGCCTGTGCTGGTTCCCCGGGGCAACGCGTCGCGCCGTGAACGCAGACCGGAAGCTCCGTCCTGCAGCACCGCGCGTATCCGCAAGCGAGCCCGACGCACGTCGTCGACACGCAGTAGTCCGCACCGCACTTCGACGGATCGCCGGCGTCGGTTCCCGAGTCGGACTTCGTCGACACGCCGCCAGAGGAAGAAGCGTCGGCGACGTCGCCTCCGGAGCCGCCCGTGGATTGGTCCTTGCCGCCCGAGCTCGTGGCCGCGCCGGAGCCCGCGCTTCCCCCGGCGCCACCGTACCCGGCAAGAGCGCCACCACTGCCGCCGGTACGGGAGCCGCCCGCGCCGCCGGAGCTCGCCGCGCCGCCGGAGCCCCCCGTGCTCGGGACCACGTCACGAGCCCCTGCGCTCGACGCATCGACGGTCCCGGCGCTCCGTGCATCGGCGGAGCAGCCTGCGCTCGCGACGCCGAG
>CAYUAW010000664.1:0-3207 GCA_964442485.1 uncultured Polyangiaceae bacterium | reverse complement strand
GCGACGAACGCATACGTCAGGTACTTCCCGATGAGATTCAGCCGGAAGACGTCGAGGAGGAGCGGAAAGACGGCGAGCAGCAGCACCGCGAGGACGAGGAACGACAGGTTCTCGCGGCTCTTCTGCGTGCCGAGGGCGAGCGACGCGAGCCGCCGGACGCCGGATGGCTTTACGGAATTGCTCATGGCTTGCTCTTCAACTTCGTACCTTCAGGGCGAACAGCCCCTGCGGGCGCAGCATCAGGATGAGGATGACCGCCGACAGCGTGAGGACCTTCGCCATCGAGCCGGTCATGAAAAACTCCGTGGTCGCCTGCGTCTGCGCGATGCTGAATGCGGACGCGATCGTTCCGATCAAGCTCTGGGCCCCGCCGAACACGACGACCAGGAACGTGTCCACGATGTAGAGCGAGCCGCTGGTCGGCCCCGTCGAGCCGATGGTCGTGAACGCGGCCCCGGCGATGCCCGCCAGCCCACAGCCAAAGGCGAAGGTCAGCCGATCCACGCGGTTCGTGTTGATGCCCGCGGCGCCCGCCATCGCCCGGTTCTGCATCGTCGCGCGCACCTGCACGCCGAGGCGCGTGTAGAAGAGACCGAAGAACACGATCGCCGTCAGCGTCACCGTCAGCGCGATGAGCAGGAGGCCGTTGATGGGAATGTCGATGCTCGCCGTCGGCTTCACCGAGCCCATCAGCCAGTTCGGAAGCGTCGCGCTCACCTCGCGCGCGCCGAAGGTGGACCGGAACACCTGCTGCATGATGAGGCTCAAGCCCCAGGTGGCGAGCAAGGTATCCAGAGGTCTCTTGTACAGATACCGGATCATGAAGTGCTCGACCGCGAGCCCGAGCGCTCCGGCCAGGAGAAACGCGACGACGATGGCCACGAGAAAGTACGAATTGAGGAGCCACGGCGCCCAGCGCTCGCTGAACTGGGACAGCAGGTAGGTGGTGTAGGCGCCGATGGTGAGAAACTCTCCATGGGCCATGTTGATGACCCCCATCTGGCCGAAGATGATCGCGAGCCCCAGCGCCATCAGCAGCAAAACACAGAAGGTGCTCAAGCCGTTGAAGGCCTGCATGGCGAATATTGATAGGTTGTTCAATTGACGCTCCTACCCAGAACGCAGCTCCCCCGACATGTGGAATTGAAGCCCCCCCTGAACGAGACCTACTGATAGCCCTTGGGGAAGGGATTCGGTTCGATGAGGCCGGATTCGTAGACGACCTTGTACTGGCCGTCGGCTTGCGCCTGACCGATGCGGAGCTTGCTCCAGAGGTGATGATTCGGATGGACCTTCACGTAGCCCTCCGGCGGCGTGGTCAACTCGATCCCGGGTGACGCGGCGACGACCTTGTCGACCTCGAAGCTGTTCGCCTTCTCGACGGCCGCCTTCCAGAGCCAGGGCCCGAGATACGCCGCCTGGGTCACGTCGCCGATGACCGATTTCGGCCCGTATTTCGCCTTGAACGCCGCGACGAACTTCTTGTTGTTGTCGTTGTCGAGGCTCTGAAAATACTTCATCGCCGCGTAGAACCCGACCATGTTCTCGCCGCCGATACCGAGGAGCTCGTCCTCGGTGACCGAGATCGTCAGGAGCGTCTGGTTCTCCGAAGTGACCCCCGCGGCCTTCAGCTGCTTGTAGAAGGAGACGTTGCTGCCGCCGACGACGATGGCGTACACGGCGTCGGGCTTCTGCGCCTTGATCTTGTTGATGAGGGAGCCGAACTGCGTGTGGCCAAGCGGGTAGTACTCCTCCCCGACCACCGTGCCGTGGAGCACGTTCTCGATGTGCTTTCGGGCGATCTTGTTCGAGGTGCGAGGCCAGATGTAATCCGACCCGATGAGGAAGAACGTCTTGGCGCCCTTCGTCTTCTGGAGCCAGTCGAGCCCCGCCAGGATCTGCTGGGTCGCTTCCTGCCCCGTATAGAAGACGTTCTTCGACTGCTCGAGTCCCTCGTAGAAGGTCGGATAGTAGAGGAGGCCGTTCTCCTTCTCGAAGACGGGCAGCACGGCCTTGCGCGACGCCGACGTCCAGCAACCGAAGACGCACGCCACGTGATCGGAGACGAGCAGCTTCTTCGCCTTCTCCGCGAAGGTCGGCCAGTCGCTCGCGCCGTCCTCCTGCGTGATCTTTATCTGGCGACCGAGGATGCCGCCGCTCTCGTTGATCTGGTCGATGGCGAGGCGCTCGGCTTCGATGGAGCCTGTCTCGCTGATTGCCATGGTGCCGGTGGCGCTGTGGAGCTGGCCGACGGTCACCTCCTTCTCGGTGACGGCCATGGCGGGCGCCGTCGAGCCGCTGGCGGCCTTCGGAGCCTCGCTCGACGTGCTGCTCGTGGCCTTCGCCTGATTGCATCCGACAAGAAACATTGCCGCGGCGAACAGCTTGGCCGCCCAGCGAGCCTGGGCTGCGGGTTGAAGTAACGAAATCGTCATGGGAACTCCTTCAGGCGATGCGCGGTTGGGATGACGGCCTCCGCGAGTACCGCGAAGACGCACGAAGCTTCTCGACGAGTGTCGAACTCGACCCTGTTCCCGTTTCGGATGTCGGACCGACTGGCCGGCACCGCGTCGACGTGTGTCGTTTACGAGATGGTGATCGAATACTCGACGCGTCGTTTCGTGTTCGTGTGGGCGCGATGGCCACAAAGTAAAAATTCGTTTCACGCATTCGTTCAGTCGGTTTCGCTCGTGAAGCGATCCGCAAAACGCGCTGCGTACGAGTTGAGCGCAATGAATGGATGCGACAATGCGCTCGTGACCCGGGGCCAGAGATTCGCTCTCGACGATCGACAGCGCGTCGAGCTCGAGACGCTCGTCGCGCGCGCCGACGCGAAGCCTTCACACGTCCGTCGTGCGAAGGTCGTGCTGCTCGCAGCGCAGGGTCTACGCAACAACGAGATCGCGGATCGACTGAGTCTCTCCGTCGGTCAGGTGTCGCGGATCCGTCACCGCTTTCAGGAAGCGTCGCTGGAGGGCCTCGCGGACAGGCCGCGCGGCGGCCGTAAAGATCACGCCGTCCCGATCGAGAAGAAGCGTCTCGTGCTGTCCATCGCGGAGTCCACGCCGCCCGTCGGAAGAAGCCGCTGGACGACGCGTCTCATCGGCGCGCGCGTCGGCCTCTGCAGCGCGACCGTCGCGAAGGTGCTGCGCACGGCGCGGCCGGGCGAGGAACGTCGCAGCGACGCGGAGTAGGCGAGCGTCGCCA
>CAYUAW010000663.1:0-3237 GCA_964442485.1 uncultured Polyangiaceae bacterium | reverse complement strand
TCGAGCCTCGCCGAGAGGAAGTGAAAGAGCGCGAGCGAGGCGCCCGCGCGGACGGTCGTGCCGGGCCCGGACGATGCCGGTGCCGACTCTCCGAGGTATCCGATCGCGACGAGCTGGTCGTACTCTGCGGCGGCGAAGAGGCCGAGCGACGCGAAGGAGACGCGACCCTCGACGCCCGCACGGACGACGTCGTAGGTCCCCGATGGAACCTCCGAGCCGTGCGGCGCGTCGTCGAACGCAAAGCGGGAGTACGAGAAGCCGAGCAGCGGCGCGACGTAGGCGCTGCGTGCGTTTCCCAGGAAGAAGCGATACTTCGCGGCGGTGTCCAGGCGCGTGAACGACGTGCCGAGCGTCCTCAGGGTGCTCACGGTGCTGTCGCTCACCAGGGCGTCGTCGGTGGTCGAATGAAGACCGAGCGACTGCGAGATGGACGCCTCGAACGCGAGCGGGCCGTCGCCGCTCGGGGCGACCTCGACGCCCAGGAACACCGCGGGGATCGGCAGCGCCTCGTAGCGTCGCGGCGCGCCGCGCAGCTCGGTGTCGTCGAAGCGCCGGTAGCCGAGCTCCATGCCCGCGCGCAGGACGACGCTCGGGCCGGGGTGCGCGACCCTCCGTCCGTGCTCGCTCGAGTGCACGGGTTCGTCGCGCGCTGGTGTCGGGTCGTCGTCCGCGGCGGACGCGCGCGAACATGCGAGCACCGCCGCCAGGAACGCGCCCGTCCCTCTGGCTAGTAGGTGCGGGATTTCCACCATGTGCCGTAGTGGATCTCGCCGGCGTCGTTTTCTTCCGGCGTGACGATCACGAGGTCCGTCCTGTTCGTGGTCCGCTGCTGGGCAACGGCGGCAGGGCTCGCGCTCGACACGCCGCCGAGCGACGTGAATCCGCTCCAGCCGTTGGGTCCGATGCTGCCCGTGGCGATCTTGTCGTCGGCGGTCCGCACGTACACGTCGGCGGTCGTCCCGTCGTGCGAGCCTGCGGCGGGCGAGCAGCAGTCGGGGCACGTCGGATCCCATTTCAAGATCTGCGCAGGATCCAGCTGGTAGTAGTGATCCCAGCCGCCCGCCGAATCCGTGTAGTGGTTGCTCCACAGATCGACCCCCGCGCTGTGGACGAACAGGTCGATGATACCGCCCTGACGCGCGACCACCGCGGGCTTCCCCCTGATGGTGCCTCCGGGGATCACGTTCCAACCGCTCCAGGTCCCTGCGCTGCCGACGCAGCTGGCCGTGCAGGTGTCCTGATAGACCTGATCGTCAGTGCCACGCACGAAGACGTCCAGCCTGTCCGGGCCCCATGACGTGATGGCGGGCCCCGACGCGGCCGCGACGGGTGGCGCCGGAAGCGGCTCCCAGGTGTTCCACGTGGGCGTCGACATGATGAAGACCTTGCCGTCGCGAACCACGACGAGATCCGAGCGGCCCGGCACCGACGACACGATGGCCGGATCCGAGACTGGCCCCTTTCCCGCCGGCGCGCCGAGGGACGTCCACGTGGTCCAGCCGCCGTTGAGGAACTTCTTGTAGATTCGATCGTCTGACCCGCGAAGATAGATGGCAAGGCTCGCTCCTTCCCAGGTTTCGAGCGCCGGGCTGGACGTGCGCGGGATGGTCACCGTGCTCGACGGATCGTCGCTGAACGGTGACTGCACGGCAGGGTCATAAGAGGACGGGGCCGAGGTGTCGAGCGTCCGCGCGAGCTTCTTCCACGACGGCGTGTAGAGCTCGACCACCGCGGCGCCGTCGGCTTCCGTGGGCGACCCGCCGGGCCCCGCGGTGCTCACCGGGCACGGAAAGCCGGCGCTGCCGGGGCAGACCGGTGTGCCGTCCCAGCGCTGCACCGTCGGGTCGGTGACGGGGTACAGCATTGCGGACTCGTAGTCGAAGGGCCCGAGGTCCGTCACGTTGTCCGCGAGCCCGCAGCGCGGCAGCTGCGCCCCCGGCTCCGAGCAGCGGTACCGAAGGCGCACGTAATGGTCACGATCATACCGCTGCTGCTCGTTGCCGAGGCCGATGATGTGGCCAAGCTGGTGGTCGAAATTGTTGCAAAGGGGAGTCGTGCAGCCATTCGTGCAGGAGCCGTATCCCTTCGCTTCGGCCGAGCCCGTGCACTCCGTGATGAGCACCTTCGCCGTTCGCGTGGCGTCCTCCACGAAGTGGATCGCGTTCGACGATGCGGCCTCCCAGCGGTCCATCGCCGCGCGGACGGCTTGCTGCTCCGCATAGCCGCTGGCGAATGTGTAGTAGACGATGCCGTTCGGCCAGATGCCGCTCGAGCACGCGGTCGCGGTCACGTCGGGGCACACCGAGGGGGCGCCTCCGGCGCTGCTCGGCACTCCAGCCGCTCCCCCGCCCGGACTCGGCGGCGTTCCGCCCGTGTCCGCGCCGGCCACGCCGAACAGAGTTCCCCCCACTCCACCCCTCCCCGTGCTCCCACCGAACGGAACGCTGGCGCGCCCGCCGATCCCGCCGAATCCCGACGTTCGTCCGCCGGCGCCATTGAAGCCCGCCCCGCTGGTGGCTCCCGAGCCGCGCAGGCCGAGCGCGTCGCTGCCTCCCGGATCGCCGCTCGTCGCAGGATCGCCTCCGGCCGCCCCTCCGTCGAGACCGTCCTGCGGAGCGCCGTTGATGCAGCCGGACGCCGCGCCGCACAGCAAGACCCAAAACGCGCCTGTGATTCGTCGCTGGAACACGACGGCTCATGATCCACGCGGCGTGCCACGGCTCGAGCCCCTTCAAGGGAGCCGGAAGGCACCCATCAGCTGGCGCCGACGGTCGGGCGATGGTCCACCGACGGTCGGATGCTCGGAGCTCGTCCTCACCGCGGCTGAACGTCCGAGAACGCGAAGGCCGTCTCGAGGAGCGGGGGCCTCGCATCATTGCCGGCGTCGGCGGCCGCTCCAGGGACGCCTGCCCTCGTCGCCGCCTCGAAGCCCGCAGCGTCGCTGGCGTCACCGGAGCGCCGGCCGTCGCTGGAGGCATCAACCGGCGCGCCGTGATTCCCCCGACCGCCGCCCGAGCTTCCCGAGGCGCTCGCATCGCGCGATGCGCCGGGAACCCCGCCGCCTGTGCCGCCCGCCATCGTCGCGGAGGCGCCGCCGCTCGCTGAGTCTTCTCCGACGCTCGCGTCCCTCTGCTCGCTCACGACGAGATCGCTCAGATTGTAATGACACCCCGCGGTGGCCAGCGCCCCGCCGAGCAGCCATCGGCGACTTCGCATGGCGTCACGTCGTGCAATCAG
>CAYUAW010000662.1:0-3252 GCA_964442485.1 uncultured Polyangiaceae bacterium | reverse complement strand
AGATGCGTGCGGCGCAGCTCCTCGTTCTGCGCTTCGAGCTCGAGCTGATGCACCCAGAGCTCGTGAAGTAGCGCGAACGCTTCCTCCGGAGACAGCCCGCTCACGCTCAGCGACTCGCCCTTCGGGCGTGGACGGATCCGGTCGCTGGCTTGCTTGACATCGATCATGACGCCATTCCCCCGCTAGGTAGTTAAGACAACATATACCCCCCACTCGTCGCCAAACCAACGCCGCAACCGTCAGTGGTGCATCAAGCATCACTCCGGCCCGCTGGAATGAGTTTCACCGTCGGTCATCACCAGTGTTTCGACATCGGACTGACGGTGCCTGCGTTCCGCGCATCACGTGTGTTCGACATCGTGATCCGTGATCGCGTCGGCTGCGGTCCGCGAAGCACTGACCCTCTGGACGCCAGATCGAGCTGCAAGTGCGCGCCGAATCCCGCCGAGCGTCGATGCGGCCACTCCTGTGATAGAGGTGCTCACATGCAACGATCTCGAGGGTTTCGAGAGACATACGCCCGGGGAAGGCTGTGTCAGGCCGCGGGCGTCACGGTGCTTGCGATGGTTAGCTGTCGCAATTCGACCCCTTCCGAGGCGGCGGCGAGCACGGCTTCGGCCACGAGTGCTGCGGCTTCCGTCGCTGCGGCGGCGTCGCCTTGTACGCTGGTATCACCGGCCGAGGCTGCCGCGGCACTCGGTTTGCCCGAGCTGAGGGCGCCAGAGATCCAGAGCGTCCCGCCCGTCACCATGTGCAGCTTCGACGGGGAAAATCGCTCGGGAGCGCTCACCCTTCGCTTCGAGACGGGCCGAAGCTTGGGCGACATGGCCACGATTCGAAAGGGGCACGACGACAACGGCCAACCGACCACGGCTCTGCCAGGTCTGGGCGATGCTGCGTTCACCTTCTCCCTGGGCCCGATCCACGGGGTTTCGACGCTCGGCAAGGGGACGGTGGTTCTCGTAATGGGGCACTCCCCGCTCGACAAGCTCGAGCAGCTTGCTCGAACGATCTTGCAGCGGCTCTAGCGCACGAGAAACGCTCACCTCGTGTGTCGTGCCTCGGTCAGAGCCCCACGCGCAGCGATAGAATACGTCGGCGCAGCTCTCGTCCGGCGGGGCACCGCGTACACAACAGTACTTGCTGGGACGGGAGGAGATCGAGAGCGGGGTTCCGGTCGCAATGCGCGGCCAGAGGAGGTTTCGTCGCCGGACCGCGAGCACGCCTACAGATTCGAGGTATCGATCTACCCGGACGTCGCGAGCAACGTACCGTCGTTCGAGAACCCGACGCCGCTCACGTAGGTGCGCAGCCGCTGACCCCATCGCGAATTGATTGGCCGTCGTCACGGCGCATCGGCCACGAGCTTCTGGAGCCCCGCGCAGAATTTTCGAAAACTCACGGATTGGTTTCGTCCTGGCTCAAGCAAGGGTCCCAGGAGACGAGCACCTTCTCTCTTCTGGTAGTCGGGGATGAACTTCCGAAGTTCGGTGACGGGGTGAGCGAGACGATCAGGGTTTCGATAGATTGCTTTCTGTGCCTGATGGGCCAGCTGCGGACGGCTGAAAGCTTGGGCGATAGCGAGCCAGTCTTCTGCTAGTTCACTAAGGAGCGCCGGATACAGCTGGTTCTCTGGCTCCTCGACGCATAGAAGCGGGTGCGGCTTGGGGTCAAGCAGTAGCAGCAGGTACGCAAGCATCTTTATTGTACCGTCCGACACGTAACGAGCGAGGAACGGATCCTCGAAGGCGCCGTCCTGAAACTTTGGGAGCACACGCCCTTCTTCTGTGACCTTGGATTCGACCCTTTCGATACCCGGCACGCGCTCCGCGAGACGCCTGAGGACCTTCTCGAAGATCAAGTCATACACCTCGTTGCCAATGGCGGCTGCCGTGGCGGCCCCACGGATTCGGCCCAGCGCGCAGGGACGGGATGGGCACGTCCACGGGTGGCGACCTCACACCAGAGATCGGGCTCCTCCGTGAATGGAAGCACGCTACAAAGCAGGTGCATGCTGCGGCGTATACCGGACCTTGATTTCCCGATCGTCGATCCGCACGTCCACCACTGGGATCCGTACACCACGCCGCGCCGGAGCTCGCCGCTGGCACGCAGCCTCGGGCGGCGCTGGCCGAGCATCTACACCAAGGTCGCCGCGCTGCTGTCGCCTCGAGCCTTGCTCGACTCCATCGGCAAGACCGACCACGTGCTACGGCCGTATCTGCCCGCGGACCGCAGCCGCGATGCAGGTTCGCTGCGCACCGAGGCCACCGTTCACGTGCAGGCCGAGTGGCTGGGGCTCGGAGCATTTGCCCCCGTCGGCGAGACGCGCTGGCTGGAAACACTCGACCACGCGCGGGCAGGTGCGCGCCTGGGTGCGATAGTGGCGCATGTCGATCTGCGCTCATCGCGGGTCGGCGCCGTGCTCGACGCACATCTCGCTGCCAGCAACAAGGTGCGCGGCATCCGCCACATGGCGGCGCACCATCCCGACCGGGGCGTGCTTCGTTGGTGTCGAGGACCGGGACTGTTCCGCGATCGGAAGTTCTTGCGCGGCTTCGAGCAGCTTCGAGCCCGCAAGCTGCGCTTCGATGCCTGGGCGTATTCAGTGCAGCTGGCGGACGTCAGCGCGCTTGCGCAGCGCTTTCCGGACGTGCCCATCGTGCTCGATCACCTCGGCACGCCGGTGGGCGCGGAAGGGCCGGTCGGGGGCGTGGGGCACACCCGCGCCGAGCGCGAGCGCATCGTGGGCGCCTGGCGCGACGACCTTGCGCGCGTGGCCGAGCACGAGCACGTGCATTGCAAGCTCTCGGGCCTCGTCATGCCGGTAGTGGGCTTCGGGTTCCACGAGCGGCCGGTGCAACCTGGCGCTGCAGAGCTTGTGGACCGGCTGGGCGCGTACCTACGCCATGCGCTCTATTGCTTCGGTGTGGAGCGCTGCTTCTTCGCATCGAACTTCCCGATGGACAAAGTGAGCGCCTCGTACGTTGACCTGTTCGAGGCGTATACGCAGCTCGCGATGGAGCGCGGGCCGGCCGCACCGAGGGCGCTCCTGCGTGACAACGCGCTGCGCTTCTACGCGATCGACGTACCTTGAGCTCCAGCCGGAAGAACCCATAGCGCGACATCACTGGTTCTAGCCGTCAAGAACATCGAGGCGAGCCTCCGTCCCACCAGTCACCTGTATGGACGGAGAAGTCCGACTGCCTCCGTCCATACAGCTGCTACCTGGACGGAGGGGGTCCGACTGCC
>CAYUAW010000661.1:0-3270 GCA_964442485.1 uncultured Polyangiaceae bacterium | reverse complement strand
TCGATCTCGGCCATGACCGCGTCTCGCTGTCCGTCCGGGACCTTCGCGAGGTAGGCGCCGCCGAAGGTGTCGACCCAGCCACGGACTCCGGTGGGCAGCGGCGTCTTGCGCTCGAACAGCTCGATCCTCTTCACGGCGAAGCCCGCACTCACGAGTCGCGAAGCGTACTCTTCGGTGGACGGAAAGTACCAGGGCATGCAGTCGCTCGGATCGATGGAGCGGGATGCGAGGGTCTCCTCGATCGCGTTCCTGAGCGTCTGCACGCACCCCGCTCCGCCGAACTCCGCGACGAACCGTCCCCCCTGCTTCAGGGCCCGGTGGACGCCGTGGAGAACGGCGTCCGGACGCTTCATCCAGTGGAGAGCGGCGTTGCTGAACACTGCGTCGAACTCCCCGTCGAACTCGAGCGCCTCACCGTCACCCAGGCGCGCATCGACGCCGAGCTCACGGGCCGCGCGTACGAGCTCCGGGCTCGCATCGACGCCCACGACCTCGGCGCCGTGCTCGACGATCCTGCGAGTGAGCACCCCGTCGCCGCAGCCGAGGTCGAGAATGCGCTCGCCCGAGGTGGGGGCGAGAAGCGAGAGCACCGGAGCGCCGAGCTCGGCGACGAATCTGGCGTTCTTCGCATATCCTTCGGCGTTCCAGGCCTGAGCGGTCATCGTTGATTTCCCATGGACAATAGTTGTTGTTGGTTAACTATTGTCCAGACTGCGCTCGTCGTCAAGCCCGCCTTCAGGAGAAGTGCCTGTCCCGGCGGCGTGAAGCTCCCGAGCGCGGTGCGCACTGCAAGCTATCGGGGGGCTACTGCGAATTCGATCGAGTGGACGGCGCCCTCGGACCGGGACTACCTCGTCGAGATGCGAGGCCTGCCGTCCGTCCTGTCGCGCAGGGAGTGGCTCTCTCTCGTCGCGGTCGAGCTCACCGCCTGCGTCGGACAGTTCGGGGTTCCGCCACGCATGCGCCCCTGGGATCGAGATTTTCCAGCCTACCGCGTGATCGGGAACGTTCACTACGTCGGCAGCACGGACCTTGCAGAGTTCCTGATCACGACCCCCGAGGGGCACGTCCTCCTCGACACCGGGTTCGAGGCTTCGGTCCCGCGCTTGACGGAGCACGTGCGTGGGCTCGGGCATCGCTTCGAGGACATCAAGGTCGTGCTCTCGAGCCACGCGCACATCGACCACGTTCAGGCTCACGCCGTCGTCCGGGAGCGCACGCACGCGAGGGTCGTTGCATCCGAAGCCGACGCCGCCTTCATCGCGAGCGGCGGCAAGGGCGAGACGGTGTACGACGGCGTCTATTCGTGGCGCCCGTGCCCCGTCGACCGCATCGTCGGTGACGGCGAACGGGTCGAGATCGGTGGCACTACGCTGACCGCGCATCTCACGCCTGGGCACACGAAGGGCGCGACCACGTGGACGATGCAGGTGGACCATGACGGCCGCCGGCTCGACGTCGTCTTCTTTCCGAGCGCCAACGTCAACCGGGGCGTGCGGCTGGTCGACAATCCGCGATACCCCGACATCGTCCGGGACTTCGAGCAGAGCTTCACGACGTGGAAGGCCTTGCCGTGCGACGTGTTCCTGGGCGCTCACGGAGAGTTCTACGACATGAAGGAGAAGTACGAGCGGCTCCACGACGGGAGCCGCTCGAACCCCTTCATCGATCCGGCTGGCTATCGCCGCTCCATCGAGGACGCCGAGAGGCGTTTCCGCGAGGAGCTCGCCTCGGAGCGCGGTTGAAGCAAGCGGGCTGACGGCTGGTCTAGAAGAACGGATACTGCGACGTGAGCTGCGCGCCCTCCTCATTGTAGAACTCCCCCGGAAAGATGCACATCTCGTTCTTCACGGCGGAGTCGCCGAACGTGATGGTCTTGCCGGTGTCGTTCTCGTAGTCGCACGCCCAGTCGATCGTCGTTCCTTTCGTCAGGAGGATTGGCGGATCGAAGTGCGCCGGCTGCGGCTCGGCCCACTCGTCGGTCTGGAAGAGCATCTGACCGTCACTGGTCGTCGCCTCGAAGTGCGTCCCCAGCCTGTGCATGTGGCTCGCGGCGCCAAGGAGCGAAATATCGGTCGGCAGGACGTAACTGGCCGCTTGCTTGCTCGCTCCCGGCGGCACGCTCAGGGCGACGTTGTTGAGGAAGATCGAGGCGGCCTTGTAGTGGAGCTCCGAGGGATCGACGTAGTGGACGGTCATCTGGAGGAACGCCTCCACCGGCTCCGTGGTGGAGTTGAACAGGTGCACGTTCATGCGGAAGCCGCTCGCCGCAGCCACGTAGCGGCCGATTCCGTCGGAATACGAGGTGACCGTGTGGGGCGATCCCGCCGTGGTCAGGTATTCGTGAAACTCCGTGCCGCCGCCGGGACAGTCCTGCAGCTGATCGAACAGGGACAGAGCGTCGTTCGGCATGACGAAGGCGAACATGTGATGTGAGCCAGCCGTCAAGTTCGTCTCGGTGCCGATCACGCCGACGGCCCGATCGCCGAACGGGCTCGCGAAGTCCTGGCATTTGTAGACCTCACCCCCGGGAGGGACCATGAACGCGCTCGTCTTGATCACGAGCTCCTGGCCCACCGTGGCAGCCGTGCCCTGGTTCGGCGTCGTGCCGGTGGTGCCCTCCGACGTGCCCACCCCAGCGACGTCGGCGGAAGAGCTGCACGCGATCTGGCCGAGCGAGCACACGCATGCGAGAGACCAGAGCACAGGGAACCGTTTCGTCATTTTCAATCACCTCGTGTTTGCAGAGAACCCCCGCGTCGTCGCTCTCTCTTCGTGTCGTGTGACCAGGTCGGCGGTCGGGAAAATCGCGCAGGATTTCTCGGCGAATCCGCGTCGAATTGCCGGCGCGCAGCGCCTGCGCGAAGCGCGGTTTCGCGCATACTTCACGCGAAGCTTGCGCGGCGCTCTCCGATCGAGCCGCGAGTTGCCGACACGCACGCCGCGCGCGGCTCGATCCCACGTCTCGACACACCCATCGCCGCAGTGCGTGCGCGGCAGGCCACCGTAGTGCGCAGGGAATGCGCACGGGCCGAGGCGGAATCACGTCACGAACAGCGCCCGGCGCGAGGACACCGTGCAGGGCATGCGCGGCGCCGCAGCGCGTGCACGTGCGAGCGCGACGCGCAGACAGTGCGCCGACGCACCGCGGGCACACGCGCGTCATCCATTCGTCACGGTCGTCGCGTCTCGCCGCGGTTTCGAGCCGTCAGTCACCAGGCCGACGCGGATATTCTCTCTCCGGACGTGGGCGACCTCCATACCTACGGC
>CAYUAW010000660.1:0-3301 GCA_964442485.1 uncultured Polyangiaceae bacterium | reverse complement strand
CCCTCGAGCACGCCGGCGTGCGCCGTGTGATCGACGGTGAGCTTCAGGATGTCGGGCCGGCTGTAGTGGCCGACGCTGTCCATCATTCGCTTGCGCTTGGTGATGAGCGCGGGGTTCAGGTCGGCGACCACCATCCCCTCGCCCTCCGTGAGCGGCGGGGCGAGGAGCACTCCCTCGGGAGATACGATCGCCGTGTGGCAGCCGCCGGTGAGGGCCGATTCGAGGCCGGTGCCCTTCGCGATCTCGGCGCGCTGCTCGGTGGTGAGCCAGCCGGTGGCGTTCACCACGAAGCAGCCGGATTCGAGGGCGTGGTGACGGATCGTCACCGCCATCTGGTCGGCGAAGATCTGCCCGACCATGGATCCCGGGAACATCGCGCAGTGGATCTCCTCGTGATCGAGCATGAGGGCGTGACGCGCGAGCGGGTTATAGTGCTCCCAGCACGCGAGCTGCCCGACCCGGCCGATCGCCGTATCGACCGCACGGAGCCCGTCGCCGTGGCCCTGTCCCCACACCATGCGCTCGTGGTACGTCGGCGTGATCTTGCGCCGGCGCTGGACGATCGCCCCGTCGGCGTCGAAAAGGATCTGAGTATTGTAGATGGATCCGTGGTCGCGCTCGTTCACGCCGAGAGAGACCACGCACCCGTGTCGTCGCGCGGCCTCGGCCACCGCGTCCGTCGTCGGCCCGGGAATCGTCACGGCTTGCTCGTACAGCTCGAGATGGGCCTTCCCCATCGCGGCGGGCGGGAGCAAGAACGAGAAGTACGGGTAGTACGGCACGACCGTCTCCGGAAAGACGACCAGCCTTGCTCCCCGCGAAGCGGCCTCGGCAATCGCGCGGCAGACCTTCTCGGTGGTGCCTTCACGGCTGTAGAGCACCGGGCTGAGCTGCACCGCGGCCGCGCGAACGATTTCTCGCATCATGACGATTCCTCGGGCGAGCGTCCTTCGCTCAGAGCGTCCAGGTGTTCAAGATGAAGGCGTTGTCGCGCTTGTGCAGCAGGACGATGTCCAGCACGTCGAGCGGGCTGATCGGGCGGATGCCCGGCAAGAGCGACGGCTCGCCGTGCCCGTACAGCGCCTGCAGCGCGAAGCGGCAGGCGTAGACCTTGCCGCCCTCCGCCATGAACGCGCCGATCTTCTGGTTCACGACGAGGTGGCCGGGAAACGCCTCCGAGGCGAGCTTCGGAAAGCCGCGCTGCACACCGAGCAGCACTCCGGGACCGTACAAGAGGACGCTCGTATCGAAGCCCTTTCTCATCAGCCGCGTCGCCTGCAGCATGTTGACGAGACCGATGGAACCTTCGAAGGCCACGGTGTGGAAGGTCACCAGTGCCTTCTCTCCGGGCTTGGCCTTGACGTCCTCGAACACCTTCTCCTCGTAGTCGACGAAGAAGTCGCCTTCCTTGTGCGCGGGCAGATTGACGGCGGGCATCGTTCACACTCCTTGAGATTCGGGGTTTGTCGAATCCTTGCTCGCCCCTACAGCAAGGCCCGGACCACTCGCGCAAGATGTTCGTTCGCGTAACGCCCGCGTTTCCGCGCACCTCAGTTTGTCGGACGCGTTTCCGATTTCGTCTCGATGAGTGAACGACGTGTTTCGTGTGCCCGTCGCGCGCGAAGAGGCGACGAATTGCGCCACGAGAAGTCGCTCTCGCATCACGAGGTCTCGTGATCGACCACGACTGTTCGCGCTAAACTCGGGAGGTGTTCCTCGCGAGCTCCGGTGACGACGCATTCGGCGCGCTCAAGGACCTCTTGCTCGAGATGGCGCAGGAGCGAGAGCTCGCCGCGCTACTCCCGCTGATCGTCCAGCGGCTAGCCGAGAGCTCCGACGACGTGGCGCTCGCGCGCATCTGGCTGCTCGGTCCACCGGATACCTGCGCGACGTGCAAGAACGCGCCCGTCTGCCCGACGAAGCAGGAGTGCCTTCATCTGGCGGCCAGCGCGCTCCGCGGCCGCGGGCAACCGGTGTCGGTCGACAGAGAGCTCAAGGGGGCGTTCCGCAGGATCCCCGTCGGCGCGTTCAAGGTGGGCAAGGTGCTTGCCCAGCGAGCGCCGCTCGTCGTGCGCGACACGAACGGCGACCCGCACATCGCGCGGCCGGACTGGATCGGCGCCGAGGGCATCCAGAGCTTCGGGGGTTACCCTCTCCTGTATAGAGAGAGCGTACTCGGCGTCCTCGGCGTGTTCGTGCGTGTCACGCTCGACGACGGCGCCCTCGACGTCCTCCGGCTCCTGGCGAGCCACGCGGCGGCGGCCATCGCCAGCGCACGCGCCTTCGATCAGATCGCGCGGCTACAGGAGCGGCTCGAGCGCGAGAACGAGTACCTGCGGGAGGTCGTCACCGCCCGAGAGGCGTCGAACCTCGTCGGGTCGAGCGCCGCCGCCCTGCAGATCAAGGAGCAGATCGAGCTCGTGGCGCCGACGGACGCGAGCGTTCTCGTCACCGGGGAATCGGGGACGGGCAAGGAGCTCGTCGCGGAGGCGATTCATCGGCGCAGCACGCGCTCCTCGGCGGCGCTCATCCGGGTGAACTGCGCGGCCATCCCGCGCGAGCTCTACGAGAGTGAGTTCTTCGGTCACAAGAAGGGCGCGTTCTCCGGTGCGACCAACGAGCGGATCGGCCGCTTCGAGGCGGCCGACGGCGGCACGCTCTTCCTGGACGAGGTCGGCGAGATCCCCATCGACCTGCAAGGGAAGCTGCTGCGCGTGCTGCAGGAGGGCACCTTCGAGCGAGTCGGCGAGACGCGCTCGCGGCGCGTCGACGTGCGCATCGTGGCGGCGACGAACCGGGACCTCGGGCGCGAAGTGGCGGAAGGTCGATTCCGGCAGGACCTCTTCTACCGGCTGAGCGTCTTCCCCATCGAGACGACGCCGCTCCGTCAGCGGCGCGAGGACGTACCGCTGCTCGCCGAGCATCTCATCGGGCGCATCTGCCGGCGGATGCACCGTGAGCCGCCGTCGCTCGGCGCAGCCGCGCTGCGCGTGCTGGAGACATACCCGTGGCCCGGCAATGTGCGCGAGCTCGCCAACGTGCTCGAGCGTGCGGTGATCAGCACACCGCGAGGCGCCGAAGAGCTCGTGCTGCCGCCGCTCGGAGCGCAGCGCGAGCCGAGCATACCACCGCCACGCGGCGCGACGGCTGCCCCAGCGGAGAGCGCGCGCGTCGTACCCGAATCCGAGATACGCCGCCTCGAGCGGGCGAACGTCGAGCTCGCGCTCGCTACCGCCGGCGGCCGCATCTACGGGCGCGGCGGCGCGGCGGATCTCCTTGGTTTGAAGCCGACGACGCTCGC
>CAYUAW010000659.1:1335-3304 GCA_964442485.1 uncultured Polyangiaceae bacterium | reverse complement strand
GAAGGGGGTCCTCATGGCTTTGACTCTTTGACCTCGTTGCTGTCGTTCTCGACGGGCTTGCCGTCGACCTCGACGAGGTGAAACTCGACGCGGCGGTTGGTCTGCCGGCCTTCTTCGGTGTCGTTGGTGTCGAGCGGGCGTTCGAAGCCGTAGCCGACGCTCGAGAGCCGCTTCGCATCGATGCCGTGGGTGGTGAGCCACTTCGCGACGCTGGCGGCGCGTCGCCCGGACAGCTTCTTGTTGTAGGCCGCCGACCCGCGGTTGTCGGTGTGTCCCTCGACCGAGATCTTCCCGATCTCGGGATGATCCTGGAGGATCTTCTCCACGGCCTCGAGCACCGTGTTGCTGGCCGGGAGGATCACGTCGCTCGCGGTCGCGAACTGCACCTGCTCGACGATGCGGATCTGCCCCTTCTCGATGCGCGCCGGCGGGCAGCCGTTCTTCTTCGGATCGTCGCTGCGCGGTCCGGGATCGTTCGGGCAGGCGTCCTCCTCGTCGATGATGCCGTCGCCGTCGGTGTCCTTCGGCGGCGGGCAGCCGTTCTTCTTCGGATCGTCGCTCGCGACGCCCTTCTCGTCGGGGCAGGCGTCATCCGCGTCGAAGATGCCGTCGCCGTCGCGGTCGGGGCAGCCGTTCTTCTTCGGGTCATCGCTCTCGATGCCCTTCTCGTCGGGGCAGGCGTCGTTCGGGTCGAGGATGCCGTCCTCGTCGCGATCGCGGATGGGGCAGCCGTTCTTCTCCGGGTCGTCGCTCTTCACGCCGGGCTCGTCGGGGCAGGCGTCGTCCTTGTCGAGGATCTTGTCGCCGTCGCGATCGGAAGGGGGAGGAGGTGGCGGCGGCGCGGGCTTCGCGATGTCCGGCATCCACTCGAGCGACGCGAGCGCGCGTAGCTCCGGCGAGCCGTATCCCTGCGTGAAGCCCGGGCCGACGCCCGCGCCGATGCGGACGCCGCCGTCGAAGCGGTAGTGCGCGCCGACGATGCCCTCGAACGGCGTACCGCGCGTCTTGAACAGACCGCCCTTCGTGATGGTGGAGCCGTAGAGCTCGGGGCCGACGACGAGCCGGTCGTCGGCGACGCGGAAGCCCGCGCTCGCCACGAACGACAGGGTGCTTCCGAGCGACTGCCCCGCGATCGTCGCGTCCTGCGCGCGATAGTCGAAGCCGACGCGCGCGGCGTAGTCGAACGGCCCCACCTCGCCCGCGATGCCGAGATGGGGCGACACTCGCACCTTGCCGTCGCCGGTGTACGCGGCGCGGCTGCCCGTCGGAACCCACACCGAGGCGCCGAGCGCGCCGGTGATGACGGAGCGGTACTCGCCGAAGAGCCGCAGGTCGGCGGACAGGCGGAGATCCCCGACGTGCGCGCCCGTCGCCGGCGAGAAGCTCTGCCCACCGATGCTGCCCGCCTGCCCCTCGTTCACCACCGCGACGGGGAGGCTCGCGGCGAGGCGAATGCGATCGGCCAGGTTGATGCCCGCACCGAGGTGCAAGAACAGCTGATGCTTGATGAGCGGCCGGACTTCGTTACCCTGTGCGTCGTAGAAGACGAGCGGCTTGTAGGCGTAGTCGCCGACCACTCCGATGGCCGGTCGCGCGCCGCCGCGCAGATCGAGCGAATCGGCAGCGAACCAGTCGCTGCCGCGTTCGGATGGCTCGAAGCGGTCGAGCGCGAACCCTGAGACGTTCTGAGCCTGGGCGGGCGCCGGGAGCGAGAGAGCCGCCGAAAGCGTCGCTGCGAGGAGGATCGGTGCGCGTTTCATGTAAGGAATGAAGAGAAGAAGAGGTCCTTTATTCACATCGCGCGGTTTGGATCCAGCGTCGCGTGCAGGCATTCGCGTGTTCCATGCACGCTAGAACCAGCACGAGTTCTTCGCGACACTCGGTGCCGAGAAGAATTCACTGCTGGCGGCGTGAATCGGGCTCGAAATGGCCCTGCGAACGACTCGCAGCAACGCGATGCATGTCACGA
>CAYUAW010000659.1:0-1235 GCA_964442485.1 uncultured Polyangiaceae bacterium | reverse complement strand
TCGAGCTCCGCGACGGCGCGCTCCGGATGGTCGTCGTCGCCGACACGCACGGCAGCCCACACCCCGACTGGGAGAGCCGCATAAGCGCGGAGGCGCCGGATTGCATCGTTCACGCGGGCGACATCGGGGACCTCCGCGTGCTCACGGGGCTCGAGAAGATCGCGCCGCTCCATGCCATTCGCGGCAACATCGACGCCCCGGTCGCCGAGATCCCGGAGGCGTTGACGCTCGACCTCGTCCGGTCGGGGCGGGCTCTCCTCAGGATCCTGCTCGTGCACATCGGGGTCTTCGGCGCGAAGCTGCGCGGAGAAGTCGCCGCCCTCGCGCGGCGAGAAGGCGCGGCGCTCGTCATCTGCGGGCACTCCCACGTCCCGTTCATCGGCAGCGACAGGGGCATCAGCATCTTCAACCCGGGGTCGATCGGGCCACGGCGGTTCCAGCTCCCCATCGTGTACGGAGTGCTACGGCTGGAGAACGGACGCGTGCGCATGTGGCACGTGGACTGCGAGACGGGCAAGACGTGGGAGCCGTAGGCCTCCTCCTGTAGTCCGGACTGGAGCCCTGGTCGCGGCGCCCCTTCTGGGCGAAGCTTCGCGCCGGGAAAGCCGAGCTTGCCGACGAGCCTTTTCGAGCGCCTGCGCCGGGACGTGTGCCTGCTCCTCGTCGCCTCGTTTTCGACGATCTTCCTGGGCGTCTCGCTGTGGGTCACGCGGCACGGCGCGCCGTTGCCACCCGATGCGCTCGAGTATGCGGAGGTGGCACGGAGCCTCGTCCGTGGCGAGGGGTACACCATCGATCTCGTCGAGATCCACGCCGGGGTGCTGTCCACGATCCGTCACCTGCACGAGCTCCACGGGCTGCTCGAGCCCGTCCTCCTGGCCCCGCTCTTCTGGCTCTGGGGCGCGAGCGCGGCGCTCGTCAGGGTCCCGGGCGTCTGCTTCGTCGCCGCGCTTTCGGTCGCGACTTACCTGGTCGGCAAGCACCACTTCGGGAACGTGGCCGGCGCCGTCGCGGGCCTGCTCGTGCTCACGCGCCGCGATCTCGCACTGGACGGCACCCTCGGCGCGGACGACGTGGGCTGGGCCTTCTTCTCGACGCTGGCGCTCTATTTCTTCGGTCGCGCCGTCGCGAGCCGCGGCGACGGGTGGTTCGTCTGTGCGGGCACCGCCGCGGCGTTCGCGACGCTGGAGAAGGTGTCGGGCATCGCGTTACCCGCATGCTTCATCGTGGTGCTG
>CAYUAW010000658.1:0-3307 GCA_964442485.1 uncultured Polyangiaceae bacterium | reverse complement strand
CGGCTCCCGCGCCCCGACGCGAAACTGCACCAGGAGCAGCTGCTCGTGCACGCGACGAACGGCAATGTCGTCATGACGTGCGACGGGACGATGCCCGGCTACTACACGGGTCTGCTCACGACGCTTGCGGCTGCGCTCTGCGTCTCGGGAACCGCGTCGGCGCGGCGACGCGAGCGCATGGCGGCGCGGCTCGCGGCAGCACGCGACGCTGCACTGCGACTCGCGAACGGGACGGCGTTCGGCCACGTGCGATGGTTCGAGCTCCTCCTGGCGACATCGGCGCTCGCGGTCCTCGTCATCGGCGGCGTCGCGCGCTTGAAGGGCGCGCGCACCCTCAACGGCGCGACGCTGGTGGGACTCGGCGCGTTCGACGTAGAGTGGCAGGTCCATGGCCACCCGAAGAGATGCTTGCCCGTCCCCTGGCGCGACGCTTTCGTCTGTGGTGATGGAGAGGTCATCGTCGAAGGCTGGCTCGGCACGAAAGGGGTCGGCGACGACAGCGGCGAGGGCGCTGCACTCTGGCCGGGCGTCCGCGTCTCGAGCCACCAAGCCAATACCGTCGTCCTGACCTTCGGCCGCGTACACCTCGACCCACCCGACGGGCTCTGGATCCAGAACTCGACCTGGAATGCTCACCACGCAAAAGTGACCTGGGGTGACACGCTCCTCGCCAAGACCGATTTCAGTGGGGAGGAGATGCACCAGTTCACGTTGCCGCCCGGACAGCAGGGCGGCGCGAGGCCACTCACAATCGAGCTCGAAGCGCCGCTCGATGGCTCGAGCTGCGTCATACGCGGTGGCTCGGGAAAGGCACCTCCGGTGCAATGACGCAAGCGCCCGTCACTGGGCCGTAGAACGACCCGTGAGGTCTTTCGGGGAGTTGCGGGCCAGCGAACCGCTGGCCGTCTGGCCTCGACGATGCTAGCCATCGACCCACGAAAAAGTGAGGGTCGCTGCAAGTTCAGTGGAGGTCGGCACCGCATTGAGGCTCTCGCCCGGCCGCCTGTCGCAATCGCTGAAAAGCGCGCTCGGGCGCATGGTGCGGATGGTCTGGCTGCGCCAACCCGAACGCCTGCGGGTGCGCGTTCCCTCGTCATCACGGATGGACGTCCGCGCCGAGGTCTTGCGCATCCGGGAGCTGGTACGAACGGCGCGTCGCGGCGAACCAGGTCCCGTGCGTGACGAGCTCGTCACCCGTGCGTTGCTCGCCACCCTCGCCGTCCTGGGGCGAGCGTCCGACCCAAGCGCGACGGACGCTGCGGCTGCCGTACGCGCGGGCACCAGTCGGGTGGCGGCCACCCTGCACGCGGAGGCGCTCCAGGCGTTCACGGCGTTCTCTGGGCCCGACTCCGTCACGCCGCTCTCGGAGCGGCGCTTTCGCGAGCTGCTCGAGCTCTGCGAGTGGACGGGCGGTCTCGTGGACAATCGCTCCGAGCGCGAGCGCAAGATGCAACGGTGGGCGTCGCGAGCGGCCCTCGCCATCGCAGTCGTCGCTGGGTTGCACGCTATGTTCGGCAACAGGAATCTCGCGCTCGGCCGAAAGGTCACGTCGAGTTCCGTGTGCAGCCTGTCGCCGCCGGCCCGCTACCATCAGCCGCGGCTCAGCCGGGTCGTGGACGGGGTGATCTTCGAAGGCCCCGGGGTCGGCGTGGAGTGGGGCGAGGCTACCTTCGCCATGTGCACCGACGCGGAGCGCCATCCCTGGTTGACACTCGACCTCGGCGAGCTGCGGACCCTGTCCCAGGCCGTCGTCTACAGTCGCTCGGATTGCTGCTGGGGAGACGAGCTTCCGCTCAGCATCCAGGTCTCGTCGGACGACGAGCACTTCGTGACCGTCGCCACCACCACCACTCCGTTCACCACGGAGTTTCCCTGGAAGCCCTCGCTCGGAGGCAAGAAAGCGCGCTACGTCCGTCTTTACAGCGGCTCTTCGGCGAAGAAGAGCATCGTCGTCAGCGAACTGGAGGTCTATGGACGCTGAGCCGCGCTGGTTCGAGGGGCGCCTGCGGCCCGGCACGCTGCAGCGGCTCCTGCACGTCGTGTTCGTCATCTGCGCGGTCGCGTTGGCGCTCTCGTGGGCGAAAGCGGCCCTCCCCAGGTACCTGCCGAAGGACTGGTCGAAAGCCCACGAATACGACGCGCTCCAGGACTGGCTCGGCGCCCGGATGTACGTCACAGGCGAGAGCCCGTACACGAAGCACGGGCTCTCGAAGCTCCACACCGTCGCGTTCGGACATCCACCGACGGCTCCATTCTTGCTGATTCCCATGGCGCGCTTCGACAAGGCGCTGGCGGCGGAGATGATGGACCTCGCGCTGTGGCTCCTGCTCGCGATCCACCTCTACGTGTGCGCGCGCGCCGTGAAGTTTCCCTCGCCGGTGGCACTCACGGTCCTTCTCTTCGGGTGGGCCCTCACCACCGAGGGCCTCGTCAACCACTGGCACGCCATCCAGTCGTCGGAGTACATCGCAGCGGGCATCGTCTTCTGCTGGATCTATTTGCGACGCGGCCGTCAGGTCCCCGCGGGCATCGCGCTCGGACTCGCGGCGACGTTCAAGCTGTTCCCCGGCGTTCTTTTCCTGCTGCTCCTGGTCGCGCGTCGGTTCCGCGCGTTCGCGGCGGCCTCGCTCACCTACCTGGGCATCGCAGCCTTCATGAGCGCAACGTACGGCTTCGACGCCTGGAAGCTCTTCCTCACGCAGCAGGGGCCCGTCGCCGACGTCTGGGTCGGCAGCGTCCGCAACGCGAGCCTCCACGGGATCGTGGTGCGGCTGCTGACGCCGGTCTGCCAGGGAGATCCACATCCCTCGGCGAAGGCGAACTACATCGCCGCGGGAGCGGCCCTCACCCTGCTGGTCCTCTCGAGCCTTCTCTCCCTGAAGGCGTTGAAGCGGGCGCGCGAACAGGACCCTCGGGCCATCGACGTGCCCTATGCGCTGTTCACCGTGCTGTCGGTCTTCATCAATCCGTGGGTCTGGGAGCACTACTGGGTCCTCTTGATCCAGCCCGCGTTCGTCGTCGCGAGCGGGCTCTACGGCCCGCTGCGCGACGCCTTCCGAGGCTGGCTAGACGAGAGCACGTCGTCGCGCGCTCTCGTCTCCAATGCGGCGGCGTTCGGCTTCGGCGCGGCGTGCATCGGTGCCACCGCGAAGCTCATCGGGTCACAGGACGTCCGCACCGAGCGGCTCTTGGACCTCTGGCGCTCGACGAAGAGCGACTGGTCCCACCGTCAGATGCACCTGTATGAGGTGTTCAATTGCCTGCCGTGGATCATCATGCTGGTGGCGTGCATGTTCGTGGTGCGGCG
>CAYUAW010000657.1:0-3333 GCA_964442485.1 uncultured Polyangiaceae bacterium | reverse complement strand
GCACCCTTCACCCCACCGACACGCCGAGGATGCGCCCGATGGCAGCCGTCACCGCCATCGCCAGAGCGCCGCCCAGAGTGACCCGTAATGCAGCACGCCCGCGCGGGGCGCCGCCGAGATGGCCGCCGAACGCACCGAGCGCCGCGAGGCTCCCAAGCGACAGGACCGCGATTGTGGGGATCCGCAGCGCCGACGGCGCGACCAGCAGGCCGACGATCGGAACCACAGCGAAGCTCGCAAAGCTCGCGGCCGATATCCAGGCAGCTTGCCATGGTCGCGCGAGCGACGCCGGATCGATCCCGAGCTCGTCACGCAAATGAGCGCCGAGCCGATCGCGGGCGCTCAGCTGCGCCGCGACCTTCGCAGCGAGCTCCCTGTCGAGGCCTCTCTTCACGTAAATCGTCGTCAGCTCGTCCAGCTCGGCCTGGGGCTGCCCGGTCAGCTCTCGCTTTTCGAGCTCGATGTCCGCTTCCTCCGCGTCGCGTTGTGAGCTGACCGAGACATACTCGCCCACTGCCATCGACATCGCTCCGGCGACGAGGGCCGCAACGCCGGCGACCAGAATGGCGCCCTTCGAGGCGGAAGACGCCGCGACGCCGATCATGAGGCTGGCGGTCGACACGATCGCGTCGTCCGAACCGAGCACCGCGGCGCGAAGCCAACCCGCGCGCCCGCCACGATGCCCCTCTCGATGAGAAGAACGCCGGCTCTTCGATACGCCGCGCGCCATGCTCAGTTCGCGAGTTGTCGCAAAGTGTCCGCGCGGTCAACGGACAGCAAGCTCACGATTTCCTCCCAGGTCTTCTCCAGGACGGCCTTCCTCGGAAGAACGAGCCCCATCGGCGTCGTTCCGTCTCCGAGTGCCTTCTGCACTCCCCGTTCGAGCTTCTCCAGGTCGACGTATTCGTCGCCATCGGCAAGGCGTGCCACCGTCTCGGCGAGGCTCACCCGTGCGACCTCGCCGTCGGAGAGCAGCTTCAAGATGCTGTTGCGTGTGACGTATTGGGCGCGTTTCTCGTTGTTCATGGTCTTGCTCCGGTCGTTCGATAGGCAGGTCCGGCTTCACGCCTCGATGAGCACCTTCAGGGCTTTTGTCTTGTCTGCATGCGCGAAGGTCTCATAGGCGTCGAGGATCTTGTCCATCTTGAAGCGATGCGTGATGAGGAGCTTGGGATCGATCTTGTGACTCTTGAGGGTATTGAGGAGCATCGGCGTGCTGGCGGCGTCCACCAACCGCGTGGTGATGGTGATGTTGCGATCCCACAACTGCTCCAGGTGCAGTGTTACTTTCGTCCCGTGCACTCCGATGTTGGCGATCGTGCCACCCGGTGCGATGAGCTGCTGGCACAGCTCGAACGTGGCGGGGGTGCCTACCGCCTCTATCGCCGTGTCGACCCCGCGGTTGTCGGTCAACCTCATGACTGCGTCAGCGGCCTTTCCGTCGGCGTTGCTGACCACTGCCGTCGCGCCGAAACGCTTCGAGACCTCGAGGCGATTGGCATCGAGATCCACCATGATCAACGCAGCCGGTGAATAGAACTGGGCAGTGAGCAGCGCGGCGAGCCCGATCGGTCCTGCGCCGACGATGGCGACCGTGCTACCCGGCGCGACGCGCCCGTTGAGCACGCCGCACTCGAATCCGGTCGGCAGGATGTCACTCAGCATCACCATCGCGTCCTCCTCGACGCCTGCTGGAATCGCGTAGAGGCTCATGTCGGCGTGCGGGATGCGCACGAACTCGGCCTGCGTTCCGTCGATGGTGTTGCCGAGGATCCAGCCGCCCGTCGTGCAATGCGAGTACATGAGCCTTCTGCAGTACATGCACGTGCCGCACGCGCTGATGCACGAGATCAGAACGCGGTCTCCCGGCTTGAACGCCGCGACGCCAGGTCCGGCCTTCTCGACGACGCCCGTGCCCTCGTGACCGAGAATCCTCCCTGGCTTGCAGCTCGGAAGGTCTCCTTTCAGGATGTGAAGATCGGTCCCACAGATGGTCGTCTTGGTGACGCGAACAATCGCGTCCGTGGGCGACTGGATCTCCGGGTTTGCATGCTCTTCGAATGCCTTCTTCGTGCCGCCTGCGTAGACAAGGGCTTTCATCGTCGTGACCTCTTCTCGTCGTTGTGTAGCCTCGACGTCGCGGTGCGTGTCGCTGCTCGAAGCAACGACGAAGCAATATCGAGACCATGCCAGCAAGCGACGCGCGAAGAAGTGCAGGAATTGCGCGAACAAAGCAGAGCGCGAGCGTTGCGTCGCTGCTTGTGGGCAGCCCAGACTGCGACTGGTGAGGCATGGCAATTGCTGACTCCCGCTGAGTGGAAGTGACCGCGGTCTTGCGCGCTGATCCCGACGAGCCTGGCCAGGCGCCGCGCGTTGCCGGCCCGAGCCCGCACCGTTCGCGCGGCGCGCAGCGAAGTGGTTCTCATGGGTCCTCGGCCTGGCAATGGTCGCTGCCGTGATCATCGCCGCGCTTCACTTCTCTGAAGAGCGAGCGCTGGCGCACATCGCGCAGCGAGCTGAGCCCTGGTGGTTGGTAGTCGCCGTCGTCTTGCAAGCAGGAACCTACCTCGCGCAGGGGGAGATCTGGCGCGTCGTCACGCGGGCGGCTGAAGCCTCGGTACCGTTGTCGGTTGCCTTCAAGCTCAGCCTTGCGAAGCTCTTCGTCGACCAGGCGCTTCCCTCGGGCGGCATCAGCGGGACCGTGGTGGTCGCCCAATCGCTCGAGCAGCAGGGGGTTGCGCGTGGGACGGTCATGGCCGCCGTCGTCGTCGATACTGTTTCGTACTATGTCGCTCACCTTCTGACCCTCGCCGTCGCTCTGCTCATCACCGTGGAGGGGGGCCACGCGAGCCCCCTCATCTACGCGACGGCACTCTTCTTCGTGGTGTTCAGCGCGGTGGTGGCCGGAACGGCCCTTGCCCTTTCGGGGCGACCGAGCGCGGGCCCCAGCTGGCTCAGGCACGTGCCTCTGCTCAAGGACGCACTGGGGCTCCTTGGAGAAGCGGATCCGAAGCTCAGTCGGAGTGCTCGCCTCATCCTGAAGAGCGGCGCGTTCCAGCTCACGCTCGTGCTGCTCGACGCGGCCACGGTCTGGGTCCTGATAAGGTCGCTCGGCGAGGTGGCGTCCATTTCCGGCGTGTTCGCGAGCTTCGTCATTTCCACGCTCCTGCGGACCATCGGCATCCTTCCGGGAGGTCTCGGCATCTTCGAGGCGACGTCGGTCGTGACGCTGAAATTTGCCGGGGTTCCGGTGACGGTGGCCCTCGCAGCGACGTTGCTGTTCAGGGGGCTCAGCTTCTGGCTTCCGATGTTGCCGGGGCTCGTCTTCGCCCA
>CAYUAW010000656.1:0-3340 GCA_964442485.1 uncultured Polyangiaceae bacterium | reverse complement strand
GTGCCGTAAGCGAGCCGCGTCGCTTCCCCGGCGAAGATCTGCTGACCGACCAGACCGTCGTCCGCGAGATTGAATCCGAACTTGAGCATCCGCATCGCCGTCGGGCTCTTCGAGTTGATCTCGCGTCCCCAGTCGAGCGCGACGCTCTCGAGCGTGTCGTGCGGCACCGAGGCGTTCACCATGCCCATCGCTGCTGCCTCGTCACCCGAATACGTCTTCCCGAGGAAGAAGATCTCGCGAGCTTTCTTCTGCCCGACCTGGCGCGCGAGCAGCGCCGACCCGTAACCGCTGTCGAAGCTCGCGACGTCGGGATCGGTCTGCAAGAAGCGAGCGTGCTCGCGGCTCGCCAGCGTGAGGTCGCACACCACGTGCAGGCTGTGTCCTCCGCCCACGGCCCAGCCCGGGACGACCGCGACGACGATCTTCGGCATGAAGCGGATCAGCCGCTGCACTTCCAGGATGTGCAGCCTGCCGAGACGAGCCGGGTCGACGCCCTCCGCGCCCTCGTACTTGTACCCGTCCTTGCCGCGGATGCGTTGATCGCCGCCGGAGCAGAAGGCCCAGCCCCCGTCCTTCGGTGAGGGCCCGTTCCCCGTGAGGAGCACGCACCCGACGTCGCTCCACATGCGCACGTGATCGAGGGCGCGATAGAGCTCGTCCACGGTGTGGGGCCGGAACGCGTTCCTGACCTCGGGGCGATTGATGGCGATGCGCACCGTGCCGTGCTCGCGCGCGCGATGATACGTGATGTCCGTGAAGCCGAAGCCGTCCACGGCGGTCCAGCGCGAGGGGTCGAAGATCCGAGAAACCATGCGGCAACGCATCCTCCGCCGCGCTCGGGGGCGCAACAACCTTCTGGTACGCTCGCTCCCGGAAGCGCGCGGCGTGCTGGTGCAGCCCCCGGTCTTCAAAGCCGGCGAGGCGCCGCGACGAGCGGCGTCTGGGGGGTTCGATTCCCCTGCGCTTCCGCCGCTTCAATCCGGTACGAGGACGATCTTTCCGACGACACGCGCGTTCTCGAGCTCGGCATGGGCCTCGGCGACGCGCGAGAAGGGGAACACCCCGCCGATGTGCGGCTTGATCTTGCCCTCGGAGTAGAGCGTCACGAGCGCCTCCGCTTCGCCCGCGATGAACGCGACGTCGTCCCACAGATGGCCCATGTTCACGCCCGAGACGCCGCGGTTGTCGTTCATGAGCGTCATGCAGTTGAAGAGCGGCTGACGGACGATCTGTCCGAGCGCACGAGTCAAGCTGCGCTTGCCTGCCCCCGAAGCGTTCGCGAGCCCGAACGCGACGAGGAGCCCGCCCGGCGCGAGCAGAGAATACCCCTTGCGCCAGTCAGGACCGCCGAGCGCGTCGAGCACGACGTCGACGCCACGCCCGCTGGTGAGCTTCTTCACCGCCGCGACGTAGTCCTCCGTGCGGTAGTCGATGACGTGATCGGCGCCCTGGCTCCGCGCGAAGTCGTGCTTCTTCGCCGACGCAGTGCCGATCGTCGTGACGTCGCGGACCGTCCGGCAGAGCTGGAGCACTGCGGTACCGACGCCGCCGGCGGCGCTGTGAATCAGCACGGTGTCGCCGGGGCGGATTCGCCGTACGACGAACAGCATGTGATAGGCGGTGAGATAGTTGACGAGCATCGCGGCGCCGTCCTCGAAGCTCATCGATGGCGGCATTCGAAAGAGCTGACCCTGGCCGACGCACACGGCCTCCGAATGACCGCCGAAGCGCGACGCGAAGACGACCCGATCCCCGACCGACCACCGCGAGACCCCGGCGCCGATGGCGTCCACGACGCCTGCACCCTCGTAGCCCACGACGCAGGGGGGCTTCGGCGCGTCGGGGTACAGCCCCTGGCGGGCACTGATTTCGGCGAAGTTCAGGCCGACGGCGCGCGCCCTCACTCGCACCTGCCCGGCTTCGGGCTCGGGGTCGGGAACGTTGCGGACCTCCAGGACCTCCGGGCCGCCGTGCTTCTTGATCCAGATCTGTTGCATGTCTGGCTTCTCATGGCGCGCCTGTGCCCGCGCGTCCATGCTTGTCCAGTCGGCGCCGGCGCGCAGCGGGCGGAGCCTCCGGCCCCACCGCTTGTGCTCCCGGGTGAATGGTTGAGCGCTGCTGTCAAAAGCCAGAGCTCCTGCCTGGTTGCCGGGAGAGACCCCCTCATCTAGAAGGTCGCGCATGCCTCTGTCCAAAGAAAGCCTCGATGAGCTCGTCACCGCCGTCGCCCGCTTCGTGAAGCAGCGACTCGTTCCCATCGAGAACGAGGTCGCCGAAAACGACAAGGTACCCGACGAGGTCATCGACGAGATGAAGGGCATGGGGCTCTTCGGGATGAGCATCCCGGAGGAGTACGGCGGCCTGGGTTTGACCGTCGAAGAAGAGGTGACCGTCGCGTTCGAGCTCGGTCGCACCTCGCCCGTGTTTCGCTCGGTGCTCGGGACGAATAACGGGATCGGTTCCCAGGGCATCATCATGTTCGGGACGGAGGACCAGAAGCGCCGTTACCTGCCTGGACTCGCCTCCGGCGACATCATCGGCTCCTTCGCGCTGACGGAGCCCGAAGCCGGCTCCGACGCGGGCTCGTGCCGGACGACGGCTCGCAGGACGCCGGGCGGCTACGTCATCAGCGGAACGAAGCGCTTCATCACCAACGCGCCGAAAGCGGGCGTGTTCACGGTCTTCGCTCGAACCGACGAGACGATCGCCGGAGCGAAGGGGCTCAGCGCCTTCCTCGTCCCGGGCGGCCTACCCGGCATCGAGATCGGCAAGCCCGACAAGAAGATGGGCCAGCACGGCACGTACACCAGCGACGTGATCTTCAACGACGTGAAGGTCGAGGAGAACGCGCTCCTCGGCGGCGTGGAGGGTCAGGGTTTCAAGGCCGCCATGCAGGTTCTCGACCGCGGGCGCCTCCACATCTCGGCCGTCTGCGTGGGCGTTGCCGAGCGTCTCATCGCGGACTCGGTCCGCTACTCGAACCAGCGCAAGCAGTTCGGCAAGCCCATCTCGGAGTTCCAGCTCATCCAGGCGATGCTCGCCGACAGCTACACGGAGACGCTCGCAGCCAAGTGCATGGTCCTCGAGACGGCGCGAAAGCGCGATCTGGGCAAGGACGTGAACATGGATGCGGCCGCGTGCAAGATGTACGCGTCGGAAATGGTGGGCCGGGTTGCGGACCGCGCCGTCCAGATCTACGGCGGCGCCGGCTACATCGCTGACTACGGCATCGAGCGGTTCTACCGCGACGTCCGGCTCTTCCGCCTCTACGAGGGAACGACGCAGATCCAGCAGATCGTCATCGCACGCGGGTTGAACCGCGGCGAAGGCGTGCACTGAG
>CAYUAW010000655.1:0-3341 GCA_964442485.1 uncultured Polyangiaceae bacterium | reverse complement strand
CCTCGATACGACATTCTGCTTCGGTGGGGGCGGCTTCGACGGTGGCACCGGTGGGTTCGGCGGCACGGGAGGCGGCGTGGGGTTGCCGACCGTGGACGCCGGGATGGGGTCCGCGGCAGGTGGGGCCGCGGGCGCAAAACCCATTCCGTGAGGGGGTGCGGCGCGCCGTCCGAGTCCGACTTACTTCGGCGAGCGAGTCGGCTCGGACGGCGCGCGGGGTGAGCGCTTCGTGGGCGGGGCACTGCGTGGGGCCGTGAAGAAGAAGACGTGAGGCCGGCGCAGCGCGCCGGAGGGAGTGAAGGAATGAGAGCCATCGAATCGATTCTGGTCAGCGCTGTCGTGGCGCTTGCTGCGGGGTGCACGCATCGGGACACCGGACGGGAGGGCCCCGTCGCGAAAGGTGCCGACGGCAAGCTCGACCTCGCGCTGGAGACGACGTCGGATTCCGGCAAGGTCTACCGGCTACGCAATGCAAACTTCGAGATCCAGAATCCGTTCGTCGGGAACGCAGCGAAGGTTCTCCGCAGCGAGGACGATCCGTCGGCGCCGGTCCTCGAGACGTTTCTCGCGCCCGGGACTTACTTCAGCATTCTCGACGGCGGGTGGTTCGTCGAACAGGTGGATTCGTTGAATGGAACCGCGTTCGGCGTCAGCGCGAACCTCGAGAGTGGCAGCGTCCAGCAGTTCAACATCACCTCGGACCAGGAGTCGTTCGTGCGGTACGATTTCCAGGTTGACGGGCAGCGCGTCTCCTTCGGGCCACCGGGTCGCCTCATCGTGGGCGCCACTTTCCACGAGAGCGAAGGCGGGACGTCCGGGCTCAACCCCCGGCGCAGCCTCATCGAGACCGGCCAGGGCGCCGTCGCGAGCTTCCCTCTCTCTGCCGCGCTCTCGGCAATCCAGGCAAACTCCGGTATCGCGCCCGATCCAAACCTCCTCTACCGGCAGATCATCGACAGCTACAGCTCGCCCCCCGGCCAGGAGCCGACCGCGACCCATTGCGGGGACGAGACGACCGACGGCGCGCCGTCGCTGAACGGCTTCCCGCTGCGCTGCGATCGACTGGAGGCGCAGCAGATCGGCAATCTCGGGCAATGGTTCCCCCTCGCGGTCGTCAATCGGCTGGATCTCGCTCCGACGGACGGCTCGCACTGCGGCCAGCAGCGGCTCATCTTCGCGAACAACGCGGCGATCGGCAACAGCCGCATGTTCACGATCATCGAAGCGCAGATCCCGAACCCGCACCCCGAGTGCGGCGTCGCCGCCTGCCGCCCTCTCGCCGACTTCTGGGCGAACCTTAGCAGCGTCGGAAGCGCGAGCGAGCGCGGCGCGCGCCTCGCGAGCGCCTTCGTGACGGGAGATCCCACGCTGGTCGCGGCGGGCTTCCCTGCGTTCCTCAACGTCGCGAACCTCAGCGTCGGCACTGGAAGCATCCGCACGAACAACTTCGACGACTTCGAGTGGACCCTTCGGGAGTTCAAGGTGATGACCGACACGACGGGCAAGACGCGGGCTATCCCCTTCCCCGTCGTGGACGCACCGCACGGCGCGCTCTGGAACGATTCCCTTTCGTCACCTGTCGGCGACTCGTGCCGCCAGAGCTTCATCGCCGCGGTGGACGGACTGCTCTCGGACGATCCGGCGGAGATGGCGTTCCCCGTGAACGAGGCCTGCTACGACGCGGAGAGCCCGAACGACGGCACCACGCAGAACTATCCCTTCCACCTCGGTGGCGGGACGGGCACCTTCCGCAGTCAGCTGGTCACGCGGCTCGCCGGCACCGGGCTCACGCCGGAGGACATCGCAACGCGAGCGCAGTTCGCTGGCTCGTGCATCGGCTGCCACGAAGAAGCCAACGGCGCCTCGCTCGGCCACGGCGTCATCGCGCCCTCCTCGAACGGCTTCGTCCAGGTGGACGAGGAGTTCACGGAGGACTGTGGGGACGGCTCACGGTGCTTCACCGCCTCGCCCGCGCTGAAGCAGGTGTTCTTGCCGCGACGGCTCCGGTCGCTGCAGGCGGTCCTCGACGGCGCGAGCTGCGGGAGCGGGGGAACGGACGGCGGAACGCCGGTGCTCGACGGGGGTGTCTTGCCGCCTCCGCCGCCTCCACCTCCGCGGGACGCGGGGGCAGCGTCGGTCGACGGCGGCGCTCCGTCCACAATCCTCGTGCCCGGGACGTCCATCGAAGAGCTGGTGAGCCAGGACCAGAGCGCTCACGACAAGCTATCCGGGCAGTCGACCCTCGGCGGTCAGCCCGCCAGCGTCAGTCATTGAGGTTCGGACCGCGCGCCAGTGCGCCGGGTCAACAGACTCGGGCGCACTACGCGAGCGACGGCAGCTCGGGCCATGGCGGCGGGTGGGGGATCACGGGCAGCGCCGCCACCTCGGCGAACGGCCGCGCCGCAGAAGGCGCGCTCTCGAGGGGAGCGGGGTGCCGCGGCTCGATGGTCGTCACCATGTCGGGGGTCCCGAGGGACAGGCGACGGATGAGCTCGAGGCGCCCGTGCACGCCGAGCTTTCGAAAGACCGCCGCCACCTGGTTCGCAATCGTCCGGGGGCTGGTGTGCCGCTGGACGCCTATCTCGGCGTTCGTCAGGCCGTCGACGACCAGGAGCGCCACTTCCCGCTCGGCGCTGGTCAGCTGGGAGAGCGCCTTCGAACAGAGCTCGACCTTGGCAACGGCGAGGCGCTCGTCGGCTCCCATGGGACCCGCGCCGTTCTCGACGGCGCGCCGGCTCTGGATGATGGACCCTGCCAGAACCGCGTGTTCCCAAAGGCGAATGCCCAGCTTGTCGAGGGCGACGCGGAGGTGCACGCTGACGGTCGTCAGCGCCACCCCGAGATCGAAGGAGATCGTCTTCTGGCTGGAACCGCCGATGAGACGCTCGATGACGCAGCGCTCGCGCCCGCTGAGCTTGCCTGGGGGGCGCTCCCGCCTGAGGACGGCGCGGCAGACGGCATCGTCGCGGACGAGCTCGACCAATCGAAATGATCCGTCGAGGAACGCCCCCAGCGTGAACTCATCGTCGTTCGTTTCCCACTCTTCAACCTGCTGCTGGCTCGTGAGCATGTCACACCCCTTCGCAGTATCCGTACCAATGCCGGATCTCGCGGATCAGGGGACCGTTCAGCCGAATCGCTCACCGAAACCGTCAACCATGCTGGACGGTGTCTGAAATCGTAGGCACCTCTTCGAGGCGACACCTGCCTCCGAAGTAGTCCTCCGCGTCGCCGACTCTGGCTCGCGGTACCGTCCCTCTCCCTGTGCGGTACCAGAAACGGGAGCTACCCGAAGAGGAGTGAGTAACCCAGTTCGCGCCGTCCGATGGCGGGAGCCCCCG
>CAYUAW010000654.1:0-3342 GCA_964442485.1 uncultured Polyangiaceae bacterium | reverse complement strand
AGGCGGCGGGGGGAGCAGTTCGCCGTAGGCGAAGCTGCGGGGGGCTAAGGACCCCATTTGCTAGTAGAAGACGGCATGGACGCAGCGGGCTCGAGCGGCCTCATTGGCCTCGTCGCGCTTCTTTTTTCGTTACCTTGCGCGTGCCATCGGGACCCGAGCCCCGCGCAGCAAACGCCGGGCGCAGCGCCGGTCGCTTCCGTGACTCCGGCGGCTTCCATTGCAGCACCGAGCGCCGTTCCCGCGCTGGACCCCGCCGGCGAAGTCCGCCGGAGTGTTCACACGTGGAACGACGCGCTCGACCGGCACGAGGTCAACGCCCTCACCGGCCTGTATGCGGAACGCGTGCGCTTCTACGGGCGCGACCTCGCCGGCACGGCCGTCGTCGAATCGAAGCGGCGCGCCCTCGGGGCGCAGCCGGACTTTCACCAGGAGCTCGTCGGGGACATCGACGTGGTGGCAGGCGACGGCGGCACGTGGGTCGCGACGTTCACCAAGCGATCCGGCGCAGCGGCGAGTGCGAAGGACGTCCGGGGCAAGCTCGTCTTCCGTCCCGGAGCCAGCGGCGCGCTCGCGATCGTCGAGGAGAGCGACGCTCCCACGGAAGCTCGTCACGCGGCCGCGACAAGCGACGCCTGCGAGGCCACGGTGAATCGCGTCGTGAGCGCACTTCCGCGGGTGAAGAAGGCGATCCTCGACGCGCAGCGCGCCGCCGACCAGAGCGGTGGCCAGGGGACGTTCGGCGGGATCGGTCCGAACGGAGACGACGATGAACTCGTGTGGGGTCTCGGCATCCACACGAACGAGCGGTTCGAAGGGACGGTCTGGTACAGCGTGACCCGGACCGGAAAGCTGAGCGTCACCGTAGAAGGAGAAGACATCAGTGCGCCGCCGGCGGCGCTCGCCGAGGTCGAACGCGCGTGCAAGCGCTAGCTGGGACCGAGACCCGCCTTGTCGCCCCAGCGCGTCGGTGAAGGTACCCAGATCGCGAGCAGCACGACCGAGGTGACGGCCGCGAGGAGCGCCCCATGCGACACGCGGCCATACGAAACGTCGACGAGGGACAGCAAGCGGTCGACGGCGAGCAAGACGAGCAGCACGTCCCGGAGCAAGTCGGAGTAGCTTCGCCGCGGCCCGGCCCGGCGATTGACCGTCACCGGCGCTGCGCCTCTCGGCGGCGCCTCGCTCGGGCTCGTCCAGGTGCTCGCGAACGACGAGGCTCCGTCGCTCGCCGCCGCACGGGCGACCACGTCGGAGGCGGTCGCGCTGATCCAGGTCTCGGCGCGTTCCGGCTCCGGGCACGTGCCCTGGGCACGCCGGGCACGTGCCCGGGCCACGCTGGGCACAGGCCCGGCGGATACCAGCGTGTCGGCGCCGAAATCCCGTTCATCATGCGACGTGACGGCGTTGTCGAAGCTCATGCGTCCGCGCTTTGCGCGAACCATGCCGACCCACGGCGCCCGAGCGGGCTACCCAGGCCGAACCCTGCGGCGACGGGGCTTCGCCTTGCGCGCGCTTCCGCGGGGGCTCGGGGCTGCTCGGGTGGTCGATGCACCCGGCGAGCGTACGTCCACGACCCGACCCTGTATTTCCAGCGCCGGCCCAGGCGGCACGAGCAACGCTCCGACGCGCTCCTCGAAGAACGCCTTCACGCGCTTCCAGTCGCTCGCCCCTTCCCCCGGGAGCTTCGCCTCTCTGTCGGCATCGTCGAAATACGAGAGCGCACGAAGGAGAAGCCCCTCGTTCGCGTCCGTGACGTAAACGGTGCGAAGCGCCCGGATGCACTCGATGAGCCCGAGCCGCTCGGACTGGAGCAGCACGTAGAGGTCGAAGAAGTCGCGCCGCGTACCGCGGTCGAGGATGGCGTGGAGCTTGGTCGCGAGGAGCCCGGTGATGGTGAGGGCGCCGTCCTCGGCAAACGGAGCGAGCACGGGCAGGACGAACAGGGACACCGGCACGCCGTCGAACGACAGGTGGACGGTATCCGTGCTGCGCTCGGTGAGCTCGACGCGACCTTTGCTGCGGAGCAGACGGAGGAGCGAAGCGAGATTCGTCGCTCGCGACACGCCAAAGTCGACGTCGCGGCTCGGCCGGTACGGGCAGAAGCAGCGTACGGCTTGCCCGCCGATGACGAACCAGTACCGGCTGTGGCTCACCGCCGAAGCGACGGGGAGCGGAATCACCTCGCGCGGCGAGTGCTTGCGCGGCATCAGATCCCCCGGTAGCGCATCACGGCGTGGAGAAGCGACCGGCTCTTCGGGCGGAACCCGGAGAGCCGCGACGCAGCGGCGAGACAGCTCCAGGGCAGGCCCGCGCCGAAGCAGAGGGCCGCGACGTCGCCCCGGTTGAAGGCGGCGAACGCCACCTGGTGTCCTGGAACGATCTCGTCGTCCGCCACGTTGTGGAGCGCCACGCGGACCGACTCGGGGAGAGTCCGCTTCTCGAACGCGGGCACTGTCGCCCGCTCGAGCGCCGCGTAGAGAGTGGCGCGCGCGGGCGACCGCAACCCGAGTCGCGCTGCATTCCGCCCGAGCTCCCTCGCGATCACGTGCATCGGGAGCCGCTCTTGACCCGAGAGCAAAGAGTCGAGCTGCGCAGCGAGGCGTGGTTCGAGCCGCGAGCGCCCGCGGTCCGAGCGCACCCTCCGCGTGCTCTTCCGCGCTGCGCGGTCGAGGGAACGCTGGAGATTAAATCCGGACATTCCAGGTATTGATACTAGACAGTGTGACCCACCGCGCAAGGGGGTTCGTCCCGCCGGCGCCCGTGACTTGCACCGTTGACCGGCCTCAGAGCGGCTGCGTGACGGCGCCGAGATTCCCGGCGAGCGACTTCCTTCGAAACGCTGGCAGGAATCGAGCCTGCAAGAGCTCGAACGCGCGGTCCGGATCAACCGGCTTGGACCAGTAGTAGCCCTGCCCCAACTGGCACCCCATCTTGCGCAACAGCTCGAGCTCTCCGATGGTCTCGACACCCTCGGCGACGACCTTCAGACCGAGCGCGCTGGCGAGCGCCAGGATGACCTCCACGATCGAAGCGCTCGCCGGGTCTTCGCACATCGTGCAAACGAAGGAGCGATCGATCTTGAGCAGGTTGACGGGAATCCGATTCAGATAGCTGAGGGAGGAGTATCCCGTGCCGAAGTCGTCCAGGTGAAGCTTGATGCCGCATTCGCGAAGCCGGGTGCAGGTCTCGATGGCACGCTTGTCCATCGTGGTGCCCTCCGTCACCTCGAGGTGCAGGCACTCCGCCGCGATCCCGGACGCGGCCACGATCGCCATGAGTTCCTCGACGAACGCTGGCTGGACGAATTGCTTGCTGGCGACGTTCACGGCGACGGAGGGCGCG
>CAYUAW010000653.1:0-3352 GCA_964442485.1 uncultured Polyangiaceae bacterium | reverse complement strand
CCATGTTGCGCGTGTACTGCACGTGGCCGGGCGTGTCGGCGATGATGAACTTGCGCCGCTGGGTCGAGAAGTAGCGGTACGCGACGTCGATGGTGATGCCCTGCTCGCGCTCGGCCTTCAGCCCGTCGGTGACGAGCGACAGATCGAGGACGTCGCTCTTCGTGCTCGACGCGCGCTCCACGGCGCGCAGCTGATCCTCGTAGAGCCCGTGAGCGTCGTATAGCAGCCGGCCGATGAGCGTCGACTTGCCGTCGTCGACCGAGCCCACGGTGGTGAATCGCAGGAGTTCCTTCTTCTGATGCTGCTCCAGGTACCCGAGGATGTCCTTCTCGATGAGCGCCTGCTCCTCGGCGTTCGCGGTGTCCTGCGACTTCGCCATCAGAAGTACCCCTCGCGCTTCTTGGCTTCCATCGAGCCGTCCTCGTCGAAGTCGATGAGGCGCCCCTGTCGCTCGGAGTACTTCGTCAAGAGCATCTCGCGGATGATCTCCGGCAGCGTGGTGGCGTCCGACGGCAGCGCGCCGGTCAGCGGATAGCACCCGAGGGTGCGGAAGCGGACCAGCCGGTTCTCGGGCTTCTCACCCGGGCGCAGCGGAATGCGGTCGTCGTCCACCATCACCAGCGTGCCGTCGCGCTCGACCACCGGACGCTCCGCCGCGAAGTACAGCGGGACGATGGGGATCTTCTCGAGCCAGATGTAGAGCCAGATGTCGAGCTCGGTCCAGTTCGAGAGCGGGAAGACGCGGATGCTCTCGCCCCTCGTCACCTTCGAGTTGTAGAGGTTCCAGAGCTCGGGTCGCTGGTTCTTCGGATCCCACTGCCCGTGCTGATCGCGGAAGGAATAAATGCGCTCCTTCGCGCGCGACCGCTCCTCGTCCCGTCGCGCTCCGCCGAATGCAGCGTCGTAACCGCCCGCCGCGAGCGCCTGCAGGAGCGCCTGGGTCTTCATCACGTCGGTGTACTTCTTCGAGCCGTGGTCGAAGGGATTGATGTTCTGCGCCTTGCCCTCCTGGTTCGTGTGGACGATGAGGTCGAAGCCGTTTTCCTTCGTGAACGCGTCCCGGAAGCGGATCATCTCCTTGAACTTCCAGGTCGTGTCGATGTGAAGGAGCGAAAACGGAAGCTTCCCAGGATGGAACGCCTTCTTCGCGAGGCGCACCATGACGCTCGAGTCCTTCCCGATCGAGTAGAGCATCACCGGCTTCTGGAACTCGGCGGCCACCTCACGGATGATGTGGATGCTCTCGGCCTCGAGTTGCTGGAGGTGCGTCAAACGCTGTTCGAACGAAGGATTCACGATGGCGGCGGGCGTTCTAGCACTTTCCCGATCGGGAAAGGCAACAATGCAAGCCAACAATTCGATTTAATTGACTAATACTGCAGGGTGATGCTCCCGAGATCGACCCGCCGACGGCACGCTTCGGGCAGCCGCGAGAGGTAATCCGCGCGGCCGATCTCCGAGGCGCCCATCGACGCAAGGTGCCCGGTAAGGAGCTGCACGTCGAAGAGTGTCGTGCCCGCGGCGAAGAGCGAGCGCACGGCGTAGACGAGAGCGACCTTCGACGCGTCCGTACTCCGGTGGAACATGCTCTCCGCCGCGAACAGCGCGCCGCGCTGTACGCCGTACAGCCCGCCAGCGAGCTTTCCGTCCTCCCACACCTCGAAGCTGTGCGCGTGGCCACCGTCGTGCAGACGAACGTAGGCGTCGATCATCTCCGGCAAGATCCACGTGCCACCGGGTCGATCGCCGCAGCACCGCATGACGTGTTCGAAATCCGTGTCGTACGACACGCGGAAGCGATCGCTCCGCAAGACACGCCGCAGGCTCCGTGACACGTGCAGCCGCGACGGCTCGATGATTGCGCGCGGATTCGGGCTCCACCACAGCGGCGGAACACCCTCGTCGTACCAGGGGAAGATGCCGTGCTCGTAGGCGAAGAGCAGCCGCTCGCTCGAGAGGTCGCCGCCGATCGCGAGCAGCCCTTCGTCGTCTGCCAGCGCCGGATCTGGAAACCCGATGGGCCCCCCCGGCAGCAAAAGGACGGGGCGACGACCGCGGCGGCGCATGCACCGAGTCTAGCTCGGCGCGCCCTCAGTGTCCGATGGTGACGTCGTCGCGCGTGCCGAAGTGACCGTCTGGGCCGGCGGATCGTACGCTCGTCGTTTTGTCGCTGCAGACGATCCGGAAACGTGTGCCCCAGGTGTCGTCAGCGCGCGCATCGCTCGGTAAGAAGCCCGTCTCGGAGAGGCTCGTGATGGAAGGGCAGCCGTCCGGCTTCTCGCTCTGCCATGCCTCCGCCGCGGCGAGCACCCGGCGCCCGGCCTCTTCGGAAGCGATCCTGGGGTCCACCGTTCCGGCGCGGGCCGCGACCACGGCCGTCACGGCGGAGAGCGCGACGAGCGCGGCACCGAAGAGCAGGGCACCGCGCGACACCTTGCCGGCGGACGAAAAAGAGCGGGGGCGCGACGACTTCATCGAGGACGGACCCCGGATAGCAAGGCGCATGCCCGGGCCTCACCCCGCGAGAAAGGCCCAGAATCACCGCGAGAGACCGAAGAACGACGGTCATTGTGACGCTCGGTCGGCGCGCAAGTTGCGCAACACTGCCAGTTTGGCAAGCGCGCGTTGCGGCCTATGCTCGAGGTCCCATGAGCGCGGTCCCTCATCCGTCTGCGACCGTCGTCATCGTTCGTGACGGGGGTGCCGGTATCGAGGTCCTCATGGTGCAGCGCAACGTCGATCTGTCGTTCCACGGGGGCGCCTGGGTATTCCCAGGTGGGCGAATCGACCCCATCGACCGCATCGGCGCCGCGAGCAACGACGTCGTCGAAGCGGCGCGTCACGCCGCCGTGCGCGAGGCGTCGGAGGAAGCGTCCGTGTCGCTGGATGCCGCGTCGCTCGTCCCCTTCGCGCGCTGGGTCACGCCGGAGGCGCTCCCGAAACGCTTCGAGACGTGGTTCTTCGTCTGCGAATTCCAGAAATCCGACGTGGTCGTCGATGGCGGCGAGGTCGTCGATCATCGATGGATTGCTCCCGCCGCGGCGCTCGTGGCGCAGGCTCGAGGCGAAATCGATCTGCCCGCGCCGACCTATGTCACGCTGCTGGATCTCGTACCGCACGCGACGGCACGCACCGCCGTCGAAGCGCTGCGCGCCCGCGAGCTCGCCGTCTACAACCCCAGGATGCGGCAGGTCGAGGACGGCGTGTGCACCATCTACGAGGACGACGCTGCCTACGGCGGCGCCGAGCTCGACGCGCCCGGCGTGCGACACCGGCTTTACATGCGCAAGAGCGGGTACACCTACGAGCGTCCGGGATGACGGGGGCACGGAGGGTTGGACACGGGAGGGAG
>CAYUAW010000652.1:0-3376 GCA_964442485.1 uncultured Polyangiaceae bacterium | reverse complement strand
GACGTGTAGACGATCTCGATGCGCGCCTTGCCGACGTTCACCACGATGGTGCCGCCGTTGAGTTGCCACCCGGCCTCGGCCCGTCCGCCGCGCGCGCGCGCGACCCCGTCCGGCGGTCCGTACTTCGAGACCAGGGCCGTGCGCGTGTCGTCGAGCGAGGAACCCGTGAGCTCGACGGCGACGAGCCGGTCTCGCGAGAAGTAGAGGAACACCGAGCCGCGAGCGAACGGAAGCTCGACGGCGGCGCCGCCACACTCCGCGTGGTTCACGGTGGCCCGCCAGCGACCACGGCAGATCGCCTTCGAGTCCTCCATGCTGGCGCCGAGGCGGAAGCCCGCCACCGAGTCCGGGAAGGAGGGGCGATTCGCGGGTCGCGCGAGGTCGTCGTCGCCGCCCTGCTCGCCCTTGCCGCCGCGCCCCCACCTGAGCTTGGAGAACTCCGCGAGCGTGAGCGGCTTGCTCGTCCGAGCAAGGAGCGCCGTCAGGTACTCGACGGGCACGGCGAAGTTCAGGTTCTGACCGCTCCTCGAGATGAGCGTCGTGACGCCGACGACGCGCCCGTCCTCGTCGAGAAGCGGGCCGCCGGACGAGCCCGGCGAGATGGGCGCCGTCGTCTGCACGAGCGTGAGCTTCGGGCCGAACTCGCGCACCGCGCTGACGATCCCCGTGGACGCCGAGAGCGCGAGGCCCTGCGGCGTCCCGATCGCGATCACCGGATCGCCGGCCAGCGGCGGTGTGTCGCGACGGAGCGGCAGGGGGCTCGGCGAGTTGCTCGCGGCGAAGGCGAGCAGCGCGAGATCGTGCGCCGGATCCAGCCCGACGATCGCGGAGATGCGCAATCGCTTGCCGGCCGACGTCGCGAGGAGGATCTGCTCGGCGCCGGCGACGACGTGAAGGTTCGTCGCGACGATGCCGCGGTCGACGACGAAGCCCGTCCCGAGCCCCACCGGCGTGCGCACGACCACCACGGACTCCGCCGACTTCGCGACGACCTGCCGGACGGTGGGGTGCGCCGACGCGTCGCTCTTCGGGGGCGTTTCCGCGGGGGGCCGCGTCACGGCGGCCGTCGCTTCCGTCGCGGGGGGCACCGTGTGCTTGCTGCAACCCGCCGAGGCGAGCGCGACCGTGCCCGCGACGGCGAGCGCTCGCCCGAACCTCGACGTGGCGGCGAGCACGTTGCCGGCCATCCTCCAAGTATACGCGGAAGCGCGCGACGCGCCGTCCGCGCTTGCCGCGAGCGAGCACACCGCGAGCGATCGCGGTATCGTCGGCCGGAAACGTTCCCCCGATGGCGGTTTCGCGTGCACCCGAGACGGAAAGCGAGCTCCTCTCCCGCGCTCACGCGCTGGCCGGGCTGACGCTGGCCGAGCTCGGACAAAGGCTCGGCGTGCCGGTGCCCGCCGATCTGACGCGCGCGAAGGGCTGGTTCGGGCAGGCACTCGAGCGAGCGCTCGGCGCCACCGCGAGCTCCCGCGCGGCACCCGACTTCGAGGCGCTCGGCGTCGAGCTGAAGACGCTCCCCGTGGGAGCGAAGGGCGTGCCCTGCGAATCGACGTTCGTGTGCACCATCGACCTGTCCCGTATCGGCGACGTGGACTGGACCACGTCGCTGGTGAGGAAGAAGCTCGCGCGCGTCCTGTGGGCGCCCGTCGAAGGCGCGCGCGACATCCCGGTGCCCGCGCGCCGCATCGGCACCGCGCTCCTCTGGAGCCCGAGCGCCGACGACGAAGACGCACTTCGCTTCGACTGGGAAGAGCTCGCCGGCATCATCGGCCGCGGCGACGTGGAGAACCTCACCGGCCACCTCGGACGCCACCTGCAAGTACGTCCAAAGGCAGCGAGCTCACGCTCACGCCGTCGCGGCGTCGACGGAGAAGGCGCCTCCTTCGCCGCCCTCCCCCGCGGCTTCTACCTCCGCGCGTCGTTCACGGCGAGGATACTGGCGGAGCGGTTCGGCGCGCCGGGGTCGAACGCAGGCGATCAGTACGGGGTCTGACCAACGTAGTTGCCGGCGGGAGCGTAGTTACAGATCCAGATATCCGTCGTCCCAAAACCACCGTTGCACGACGCGACACCGCAGCCCACCTGTGTGCTCTTGCGCCATACGATCTGCGTATAGTGACCGCAGCCGTCACTGTTCATCATCGCGTAACAGGTCATGTCGCACTTGTCGCTCACGAAGAAGGTTCCGAACGTGTAGCACGCCTTCTCTCCAGCCCATCCGTCCACCGCTTGCTGCGCGGTGCTCCCGCCCCGAGTGCTGCTGAAGGCAGCGAGGTTCTCGCCGTAGCCCTTCGCTTGCAGCTCTTGCTCCGTGCGATGGTGCGGCGACGAGCACGACGTCATGGCGAGGCTGTCGGCCCACTGCTGCGCGTACTGCGCGAGCGTATCGGACCAGACGAGCGGCGGCAGGGCAGGTGTCGTCATCACTGCCGCGCGCACCGCGTTGTGCGCGGCGGTGATGCCCACGAGCCGACCCATCTCCGGATTCCCGCCGGTCATCCCGCCCATGCTCGTGGCGCCGCCGGAAGAACCCGTCGTGCCACCTTGAGAACCCCCGGCGCCGATCATCCCGCCGAGCCCGACCATGCCGCTAGCCCCCGTCACTCCTCCCGAACCAGGGAAGCCGGAAAACCCCATGGTTCCGCCGGGGCCGCTGCCGCCTGCGCCGAAGCCGATGTTGCCGCCTGCGCCGAGTGTTCCCCCGAAGCCCGTCGCTCCGGCCACACCGAGAGCACCACCACTGCCGATGGCCATCATCGGAACGCCGCCGTGGCCGCCGGTTCCAAAGCCGTTCCCCATCTGCTGCGCTGGAGGGCCACCGGCGAAACCGCCTGCACCCAGCGCGCCTCCCGCGGCGCTACTCGCACCACCCGGGTCATTCGCGCTACAGCCGACACCGAAGAGAACAATGATGGAGAGCGAGAACGAGGAGGCGAGTTTCATCGATGATTGAAAACTGCGGGCAAGGCGCACCCCGAAGGTGAAGTGACGCACATCACCGCATTTCATCTACAGTCGCCCGAACCCGTCCGCATCGGTCAGAAAAATTCGCCAAGCGTCTCGGTCAGCGAGCCGAAGTGCGACTATCTTTTCAGGCCTTTTGAGCGCTGCCGCGTCGCAGGCTCAATGCGAAGTCGCTTCTTCCTGAGTCCTCCCCGTGAACTGCGCGCTGAACTCGCGTATGAGCCGATGGAGGAGCGCCTCCGTATCACCGGAGACGCGGAGCTCGAGACCGGGGAGCAAGCGCACGCGAACGCCTTCCGTCGCCACGGAAGCAACCGGCGCACTCGCGGCGGGGCGTAGTTCGAGCGCGACCGCGATGGCTTCCGGCATGCCGCGCTCCGAGACGAAGGCCGCGAGCTCGGATTCGCTC
>CAYUAW010000651.1:0-3387 GCA_964442485.1 uncultured Polyangiaceae bacterium | reverse complement strand
ACGCTCGATTCCGTGAGCGGCACCTTGACGGTCGATGGCGCTGCGACCCGTTTCGTCACCTCGCGAGTGTCGAACAGCTCCCCGGCGGGCCTGTTCCAGAGCGCGTCCGGCGGCTGCCGGACGGGCCTCATCGTGCCACCCGCAGGCCAAGGCGAACCGCAGGGCGTCTACTGCGCCGATCTGCGCGCCGCTGGCAAACCCACCGTCCGCATCTTCGAGCAGGTGAACCCCGTCGAGCCGGTGACGTCCGCCGAGGACGTCGTCGCGGCGCGTGTCACGGGCGACAGCGCGCAGATTCTGTACCTCGCTCCCGTCTCGCTGCCGCTGGAGTAGACTCTCGCACGACGCATGCCGGCCTCCTCGAGTCAGCGCGCGGATCGCCTCGTCGGACGGGACGAAGAGCTCGCGACGCTGCGCGAATGGCTCGGCCGGGGGGAGCGGCTAGTCACCATCGTCGGGCCCCCGGGCGTCGGAAAGACCCGCCTCGCGGCCGAGCTGCTGCGTCAGCTCGAGAGCGCGCGTTCGTCCGAGCGCTTCTGGACGTGCTTCTGCGACCTGAGTGAGCTCACGGATCGGCGCGGGCTCGCGGTCGCGGTCTCGAACGAGCTCGGCATCGAGCCGGACAGGGCGAAGAGGCGCTCTTCGCCCGACGCCGCTCTCGTCCGTGCCCTCTCGTCACGCGGGAAGGGCGTGCTCGTTCTCGATAACGTCGAGCAGCTCGCCGCATTCACCGCGGACGACGTCACCGCGTGGCTGAGTGGCGCTCCGGAGCTCGTCGTCGTCTCGACGTCGCGCGAACGCTTGCGCGCGGCCGGAGAGGTCTGCCTCGATCTCGGCCCCTTGCGGCTACCGTCCGACGACGAGAGCGCCCCGGGCAGCGACGCGGTGACCCTGTTCGTGGAGCGTGCGCGCCTCCACGATCCGGAGTTTTCCGTCGACGCGGGGAACGCCCAGGCCGTCCGGGCGCTCGTCTCGCACCTCGACGGGCTCCCCCTCGCGATCGAGCTCGCCGCGGCACGCGTCGGCGTCATGAGCGTGGACGAGCTGCGACGGCGCACCTCGTCGGATATCGACGTCCTGTCGCGAGGTGTTCGCTCGACGTCGTCGCGGCAGTCGAGTCTCCGGGGCGCCATCCAGTGGTCCTGGGATCTTCTCTCGGCCGTCGAGCAGGACGTCCTGTCACGGTGCTCCGTGTTTCGCGGCGGCTTCGGGCTCCGGGCGGCCGAAGCGGTCCTCGACGACCCGACCCGGAACGTCGAGGTCGTCGACGTGCTGCACGCGCTCCGCGACAAGTCGCTCGTGAGAGTGAAGAAGGACACCGGCGAACCGCGCTTCGACGTGTGTTTCGGCGTGCGCGAGTTCGCCTTCGAACGGCTCATCCGGGCCGGCCATGAAAAGGAGACGCGGAGTCGACATGCCAGCACGTATCTCGGCCTCGCCGCTTCCGCACGGAGCGAGCTGGAGCGCTCCGGCCGCTCCGATGACGCGCACGCCCTGGCAAGAGATCGCGACAACCTGACGAGCGCCTACGAATATCTCGCGTCCGAGCCGGGGGCCGAAGCGGCGCGAGTTCTCGCAGCGATCGTCGCGCTCGAGCCGATCTTTCTATCGCGCGGACCGGTCGAGCGTCTGCTCGAGCTCGTCGAGGATTACATGGCGCGGCCCGACGCGCGCTCGGCCTCCGCGTCGATGGTCTCGCGGGGGTTGCAAGCGCGAGCGCGAGCGTTGCAGCTGTCGGCGTCGCTCGACGCTGCCGAGCAGGATTTCGACGCGGCTCTCGCGCTGCTGCGCGACGACGCCGACCGATGGCAGAAGGCGTCGCTGCTGGTCGACGCTGGCGTGCTGCACCACCAGCGCCGCCACCTGGACCAGGCGCGCGATTGCTACACGGAAGCGCTCGACCTCTACGAAAGCGGAGGATCCCCCCGTCAGCAGGCGCGCGTGCTCGGCAACGTGGGTGCACTGCACCACGATCAGCGACAGTTCGAGATGGCCGAGACCTACTATCGGCGCGCGCTTCACCTCCTGCACCGGGCCGAGGAGCCACGCCTGGAGGGCAACATCCTCGCGAATCTGGGCCTTCTATCCTCCGAGAGCGGTCGGTTCGACGAGGCCGACGCCTGCCTTCGTCGAGCCGAAGCCGTGCTCGTGACGTCGTCCGACAGGAGGCTCCTCGGCATCGTACGAGGCAACCGTGGAGCGCTCGCGCTCGAGAAGGGTGAGCTCCTGAAGGCACGCGAGCTGCTCGGGCTCGCGATCCGCGATCTCGCGGAGTTCGGCGATTCTTCCTCCCAGGCGCTCTGTCTGGCGCGCAACGCGGCCGTCGAGGCGGCCCTCTCCGATGGAAGCGAATGGTGGACCCACTCTTTCGCGGTGGAGCGACTGATCGACGCCAACGAGGATCCGTTGACGCTCGCGGCAGTGCGCCTTTACGTCGCGCTCGCCGAGCTCGCGTCGGTCACTCCGCCGACCACTGACACGTTGCAGAGAGTCCATGCGCGCATCGCCGCGGTGCGGAAGCGGCGTGCCGATTCCGGCTCGTCTCTGGCCGAGCTCTCCGACGACGTGCGCGCGGCGCTGCGCTTGCTCGAACGGCGGCTCGCGCGCATCGAGCCGCTGTCGGAGACGCTCCGGGAGTTTCCCGAAGACACCCTGGTCATCGGACCCGATTCGGCGTGGTTTCGACCACCGGGGGGCGTCTCGCAGTCTCTCGGTGCGCACGGCCCGGTGCGGCGCATCCTGCTCGCGCTGTCCGCCCGGGCCGCTGACGCCGAGCCGAGGGGGCTCAGCCTGGACGAGCTCCGGGAGATCGGCTGGCCCGGCGAAAAAATTCGCCCGGAAGCCGCGGCGAACCGCGTGCACGTGGCGCTGGCCGAGCTGCGCCGCCGGGGCCTCAAGGCGTTCATCGTCCGTCTCCCGAAGGGGTATGCGCTCTCTGACCGCGTCCCTATTCGTCGAAGCGACGCCCCCTACCCCGATTGCCCCTGAGCTTTCTAGGTGAGGAGCCGGGCCAGCTCCCACCTTCTCCGCTAGTATTCACCTCTGGCGACGCCAATCATGACCATCACAATGAATCCGGGGGGGCTCAAGCGTGACGTCTTCGTCGTCGGTGCGTCGGCGGGAGGGATTCGCGCCGTCATCGAGATGCTCTCCCGGCTTCCTGCCGCGCTCCCGGCCATCGTCGGTATCGTCATCCATCGAGGTGCTGTGTCCAGCTTTGACTGGTCGCCTTCCCTGGGGATGAAGACGAAGCTGCGGGTCGTCGAGCCCTCAGACGGCGATCCGTTGACGAAGGGAACCGCGTACGTCGCCCCGGCCGACTGCCACATGACGTTCGAGCATGGCCGCATCGCCCTTCGGGGTGGTGCCAAGGAACATCACACGCGA
>CAYUAW010000650.1:0-3394 GCA_964442485.1 uncultured Polyangiaceae bacterium | reverse complement strand
TCGAATACGAGCGGCGTCGGATCCTTCGGGATGGGGCGTGCCTCGTGGTGAACCCGCAGGACTATGTCCTCCAGCTTGTTCAGATCGAGGTCGGCGTTCGACGGCGCGGCGGATGGCCCGGGGATCGCGATCTGCCATTTCGAGCTCGCGACCGAGAGACCGTTCATGGAGTCGTTCGGAGGCGCCGTTCCGAAGCTGTTCACTCCGGCCTGGACGACCGCGTGACCCGACGTCGACCAGCTCATGAGCCCGCCCCCGTCGCATTTTCGCATGACGCCTCCGCCCAGCAGGTCGACGTACACCTCCGCCTCGTTGTCCCCCAGGAAGTCACCGACGAGCTGGGCTTCGACCTCGGTGATGCGGTCGTCGCAGACGTTCGAGGACCAGAGCTGGTTGCCAGGGTCGAGCGTCGTCGAGACGCCGATGGCGACGCCGCCACTGCCGTCGAGGTTCTGATTGCGGAGCAGCACCTGCCGGAGCTGCTCGCCCTCCGACAGCGTCTGCCCGGTGACGTCGTCCTTGCGCGTGCCCACGATGCCGAGCAACTTTCGCACCGAGAGCTCGGTGACGTAAGACTCCGTCTTCGGCAGCGAGACACGGCTCTGATCGAAGATCGTCTTCAGGCAGTCGTGCAGGCGCAGCTCTTCCGCGGCGTCGAAGGCGTTCAGCACGGCGTCCCCGAGGGCGTCGCCGAGCGGGTGGTCCAGGTAATACTCGAGCCCGCGTCCGGCCTGGAGCAAGCTCGTCTGTGCGTCCGCCCGTGAGCGGATGGCGTCGAGGGCCGCGCGGCTCCGGAGGACTCGCACCGTCGGGTCGCGCAGCGACGACTGCGCGATGCGTCCGAGCTCCTGGGTGCGCAGGAGCGACTGGCGTTTCGCGTCGGCCAGCGCGTTCTCTGCGTCGAGGCGGGCGGCCAGGACGCCGATCACGTCCTCCTGCATCTCCACCCGGGCCTGCGCCATGTCGACGAGCAGGCCTTTCACCGTCGCGGCGCTCTGGATCTGCTCGGCCATCAGGTTGTCGGTCTGAACCTGCATGTCCTGCATCGTCTCGGCGTCCTGGCGATTCGCTTCGAGCTCACCCTTCTCGTTCTCGATGGCGAAACCGCCGACCGCCTCGACGAGCGGAGCCCCGCCGTTCCAAAGGCTCGCCTGCGAGGCGATGTCGAGCGCCTTCTCCAGGCCGTTGAGCTCGCCCATCGCGCGGTCCACGCCCTTCAGCCTCTCGCCTGTCTGCAGCGTGAACTCGATGGTGCCCTCGCGAACACCGACGATGGCGTCGATGCGATCCTGCTCGATCTGGATGGCCTTCGCCTTGTCCTCGACGCGGTTCTGCGCGCTCTGCATCCTGGCGAACGCCGCCTGGATCGCGATGAGCTTCGCGCCGACGATGCCGGCGTCGTTCGCGCCGCAGGTCGTGAAGTCCGCCTTGTCGACGTCGAAGGCATCGCCGCACGCTCCCTTGATCTGCGTCTCGTAGCCGCTGACGATCTGCCCGAGCTCTTCGGCGAGGCGGTCCTCGTCGTCCTCGAACTGGCGATCTTCCATCGTGAACTCCGCCTCATCGCGTGTCGCGGAATCGATGCGCGAATTTGCGATATCGAGCAGCTGCTCGAAGTTCGTCCCGCCGCGGCCCGGTTCGTAGACGTTGGGGACGGCCCCGTCGGCCACGCCGAGCACCTCGGACTTCTCGAGCAGGGACGTGAAGCCCGCGTCCATCGGCGTGAGCACGTCGACGAAGGCGGCGCCGAGCTCCGGCGGAACGGACTTCCACGAGCTCGAGATGCCGTAGAGTGCCGCGCCTTCGAGCAGCGCTTCGAGGCCCTTCTTCTGCGCGGCCTGGCGGCGTGCCGCTTCCGTGCCGATGTTCGACCCGGCGTCGATGCGCGCTTCCTCCTCGTCGATGGTGGAGCGGACCAGCAAGAACCGGCTCAGCGTGCGCGCTGCGAGGGACGTCGGCGCTTCGCCCTTGCCCTGGTAGAGCGCAGGGTCGGCGCGCCGCAGGTCCTCGAGCAGGCGCGGGTGCAGCGCCCAGACCGCCGGCTTGCGCAGCGTCTCCCTCGCGTGGTCGAGGAGAACGCGCTCGGCGCGGAAGCCGTCCTGGAAGGACGCCTTCACGGCGTGCACGATGTCGTTCTGTGCGACGAACACCGGCACGTCGAGGACGTGGGTGAACAGAGTCCCGAAGGTGTCGTAGGCGTCGCGGCCGAGGTTCGCCGCGTCCAGGGACGAGAGCGTGCAGGCAATGGGCGCGATCTGCGCGCAGGAGGGCGTCGTGTCCTCCGCGGGGCTCGCGAGCTCGGTGTCGCAGACGTCCGCAAGGCTACCCAGCGGGTCCGCCGTCACGAGCGGCGACGTCGCGGACAGGGCGTCGAGGAAGGCACCGTGAAAGTGCTGGTCGACCTCCGCCGCGCCCACGAGCATGTCCGAGGGGGTTTCCCCGGGGATGGCGCTCTCGCACCACGAGTAGCTCCAGCCGGGGAACGTCGCCGCAAAGTCCGGCTCCTTCTTCATGTCCACGCTCGGCATGGCAGGGACGCTCGCGGGCGGCGCCATCTCGGGTGCGCACGTCGCCGCATCGCCCTCACAGGGAACGCGCTCGAAATGCGCGTGACCCGTCAGCGAAAGGGGCGATGCCAGGAGCCCGTAGAGCGTCTCCTGGAACGTGCCGTCGAGGGCGCCGCGCGCTCCCGGCGCGAGCCGGAGCCGCACTTCACGCCCGATGTCGCGGTTGAACAGATCCTCCGTGCCGGCAAACCCGGCGGGGACCACCTGTCGCATGACCATGTCCACGCCGTCGGTGTAAGTGAAGGAGCCCGTGCCCGACACGGCGGGCCCCTGAGCGTCGAGGGGCGCGAAGAGCAGCGACCGCTCCGGCGCGAACCGTGCGAGCACGTCGCCGTTCGTCTCGCTGACGTCGAGCCCGACGTGTGTGGAACCCATCTGCGGCCCGCCGGCGATGCCGTCGTACGACAGCGTGCCCTGGTACGAGCCAGTCACGCTGCTGCGCATCGGCGTGCTGATGATGACGTTTCCGAGGCTCGTCACGACGCGGACCGAGCCCGAGACGTCCTTTCCCCCCGCGGCGTTCGGGTCGACGCCGAGCTCCAGCACCACCTCGCCGTTGAAGGTGCCGCGCAGCGCATCGACGGACAGGTAGGGCGCGTTCATCTCTATCCGGTATCGGACGTCGTCCTTCGCGTCCGAGACGAGATGGATGTGCAGCTTGTCGTCGCGCTCCGAGAGCTGGACGGTGCTCGTGTCGGTGCGCACGCTTCCGACCTTCGAGACGACGGGCAGCGGGTCGACGTCACTCTGCCCCTTCGCGAGACAGCGCCCGCGTGCCGAGCACGTCTGGTCGCGCTGGCACGGCGTCGACACGTTGCACTCCTGGA
>CAYUAW010000649.1:0-3398 GCA_964442485.1 uncultured Polyangiaceae bacterium | reverse complement strand
TCGAGGTTCATCACCTTGTTCCACGCCGCCACGAAGTCCTCGACGAACTTCTGCTGCGCATCCGAGCTTGCATAGACCTCGGCCAGCGCACGGAGCTGGGAGTTCGAGCCGAAGACGAGATCGACCCGGGTGCCCGTCCACTTGAGCGCCCCCGTTTTGCGATCGCGCCCTTCGAACACGTTCGCGTCGGACGACGCCTTCCACTCCGTGCCCATGTCGAGCAGGTTCACGAAGAAGTCGTTGGTGAGCACCCCCGGTTTCGTCGTGAAGACGCCGTGCCTGGATTGTCCGGTACTGGCACCGAGGACGCGCAGTCCGCCGATGAGCACCGTCACCTCGGGCGCCGTCAGTGTCAGGAGCTGTGCCCGGTCGATCAGCCACGCCTCGGCGGGCACGCTGTACTTGCCTTCGAGGTAGTTACGGAAGCCGTCCGCGATCGGCTTCAGCACGGCGAACGACGCGACGTCGGTCTGCGCTTGCGAGGCGTCCATGCGTCCGGGCTGGAAGGGCACCGTCACGGCGTGGCCAGCGCTCTTCGCCGCCTGCTCGACGCCGGCGCAGCCGCCGAGCACGATCAGATCGGCGAGCGAGACCTTCTTGCCCCCGGATTGCGCGGCGTCGAACCCGCTCTTGATGCCCTCGAGCGTCTTCAGCACCTTCGCGAGCTGCGCCGGCTGGTTCACTTCCCAGTCCTTCTGCGGTGACAGGCGAATGCGGGCGCCGTTCGCGCCGCCTCGCTTGTCCGAGCCACGGAAGGTGGAAGCTGACGCCCACGCGGTCGCGACGAGCTCCGAGACCGAGAGGCCCGACGCGAGCAGCTTGCTCCTGAGCGCGGCGATGTCCGCGGCATCGATCAGCGGGTGATCGACCTCTGGAATCGGGTCCTGCCAGATGAGCTCTTCGGCCGGAACCTCGGGGCCCAGATAGCGTGAGAGCGGGCCCATGTCGCGGTGGGTCAGCTTGAACCGTGCGCGGGCGAAGGCGTCCGCGAACTCCGCCGGCTTCTCCAGGAAGCGGCGCGAGATCTTCTCGTACGCCGGGTCGAGGCGCAGCGACAGGTCGGTGGTCAACATCGTCGGCAGGTGCTTCTTCGACGGATCGTGCGCGTCAGGGATGATCGCGTCGGCTCCCTTCGCGACCCACTGCTGCGCACCCGCAGGGCTCCTGGTGAGCTCCCACTCGTACCTGAACAGGTTCTCGAAGAAGTGGTTGCTCCACTTCGTCGGCGTCTGGGACCACGTGACTTCGAGGCCGCTCGTGATCGTGTCACCGCCCTTGCCCGTGCCGAACGTGCTTGCCCAGCCGCAGCCCTGCTGCTCGATGCCGGCCGCCTCGGGGTCGGCTCCCACGAGCTTCGCGTCGCCTGCGCCGTGGGTCTTGCCGAAGGTGTGGCCGCCGGCGATCAACGCGACCGTCTCCTCGTCGTTCATCGCCATGCGAGCGAAGGTCTCCCGGATGTCCCGGGCTGCAGCGACGGGGTCCGGTTTGCCGTTGGGGCCCTCGGGGTTGACGTAAATCAGGCCCATCTGCACGGCGCCGAGGGGATCTTCGAGATCGCGCTCGCCGGAGTAGCGCTTGTCCTCGAGCCACGCCTTCTCGGAGCCCCAGTACACATCCTGATCCGGTTCCCAGACGTCCTCGCGACCGCCTCCGAAGCCGAACGTCTTGAAGCCCATCGACTCGAGCGCGACGTTGCCGGTGAGGATGATCAGATCGGCCCAGGAGATCTTCTTCCCGTACTTCTGCTTGATCGGCCAGAGCAGCCGACGCGCCTTGTCCAGGCTCACGTTGTCCGGCCACGCATTGAGCGGCGCGAAGCGCTGCTGGCCCCTGCCGCCGCCGCCACGCCCGTCGCCCGTGCGGTACGTGCCGGCGCTATGCCACGCCATGCGAATGAACAGGCCCCCGTAGTGCCCGAAGTCCGCCGGCCACCAGTCTTGCGAGCTGGTCATCAGTGCTGCGAGATCTTTCTTCAGCGCAGCGAGATCGAGGCTCTCGAACGCCTTCGCGTAGTCGAAGTCCTGTCCCATCGGATTTCCCTTCGACGAATGCTGGTGAAGGAGGTCCAGCCGTAGCTGATTCGGCCACCAATCGCGGTTCGACGTCCCGCCGCCCGCGGTATGAATGAAGGGACAGTTTGCTTCCGTCGTCATGGTGGTGTCCTCCTTGAAACAGTGTGAACGTACGCCCCTCGATCACCGCTTTTCAAGCTCGGTGGAGCGCAAGAAATGCGCAAGTCAGCTGGCGCGCTTCGTGCGGACGGGAAGAGAAGGCCGGCGTCTCGCACAGCTCGCCGTCAGCGGCCCGTGCTAAGCCCGCCAAGCCGCCATGTCGCGTGACTCGTCGCTCTCCGTTCTCGCCGGCCCCGACGCACTTTCCGAGCTCCGCGATGGGGGGCTATCTGCGTCGCGGGTGCGCGTGCTGGTGGGCGCTTCGGGGGGGCCGAAGTGGCTCGTGCTCCTCGGGCTCGATCGCGTGGTGTTTCCCTGGCTCCTCCGCGGTGCGCGCGCGCCGGTGCACGCCGTTGCGTCGTCGATCGGCTCGTGGCGTTTCGCTTGCCTCTGTACGGCGGACCCTCTCGCCGCGCTGCAACGGTTCGAGACGGCCTACGTGGACGAGCAGAGTTACTCCGGGAAGCCGACACCGGGGGACGTCAGCGCGGAGGGCGCGCGCATCCTCGGCGCGCTGCTCGGCGAAGGTGGCGTCGGACCTCTCGTCGAGCACCCAATCGTGCGGCTGCACGTCGTGACGGCGAGGTTCCGTCACGTGGGGGCGCTCGAAGGGCCCGCTCAGCTGGCGGGGCTTGCCCTGGCATTTGCCCTGAACGCGGTCGCACGGCCGGCGCTCGCGGGCGCCATCGAGCGCGTGGTGTTCGATGCCGGGGGAGATCCCGGACCCTTCGCGCCGTGGCGACATCTACCGACCCGTCACGTCGCCCTGACGCGGGACAACGCGCTCGCCGCGCTCTCCGCGAGCGCGGCAATTCCCGCCGTGATGAGCGGCGTCAGGGATCCGAGCGGCGCACCACCGGGCGTCTATCGAGACGGCGGCGTCGCGGACTACCACTTCGGTGCGGAGGTCGATCCCGACGAGGGGCTCGCACTGTATCCGCATTTCTACTCGCACCTGGTACCCGGTTATTTCGACAAGGCGCTCTCCTTCCGCCGCACCCGCGGCCTGCTGCGCGCGGTGGTCCTCGCGCCGAGCGACGCCTTCGTCCGGTCGCTACCCTACGGAAAGATCCCGGATCGCAAAGATTTTCGGACGCTTCGCGAGGACGAGCGGCGCACCGCGTGGCGGGAAGTCATCGCGCGTAGCAACGAGCTCGGAGACGTCTTCGCGGAGCTGGTCGAAAGCGGGCGCATCGCGCACGTGGCGCAGCCGCTCTAGGATGGGTG
>CAYUAW010000648.1:1868-3416 GCA_964442485.1 uncultured Polyangiaceae bacterium | reverse complement strand
CCTTCGGCGAACTGCTCCCCCCGCCGCCTTCGGCGCGCTCGCTCCGCTCGCGTTGTTCCGCATTTTTGATGCTTTGGGGACGACGTCGGCGTCGATGGACGGCTACTTACTTCGTCGTCCTGGCCACAGCGGGTGCGCGGGGCGCTCGCGCTCGAACGCTCGCGCGGCGGCGAAGAGCACGTCTTCGCGGTGAAGAGGGCCGACGATCTGCAGACCCACCGGGAACCCCGCGCGCGACATCCCCGCGCGCACGCTGATGCCGGGATTCCACGACAGGTTGAAGGGGATGGTGAACGACGCGACGCTGGCGGTGATCTGCGGTCGCCCTTCCGTCTCGGAGGGAAACGGGCCGCGCGCGGGCGGGGGATCGTACGGGACGGTCGGCGTGACGATGACGTCGTATTCGTCGAACGTCTTCGCGCACCACGCGACCACCTCGGCGCGCTTGCGAGCGATCTCGCCCCACATCGTCTGCGTCATCGGCTCGACGTAGCGGAGCGTCTCCATCAGCCCCCTGCTGAAATCCGCGTCGCGCTCGGGGCGGAGCCGCGCGATGCGGGCGCCGACCTCGAACGCCGTGATGAGCCCCCACTCGCCGCCCATCTGCGTGGGACCGCCCGTGATCTGCCGCACGGAATGCCCGAGCTTCTCGAAGACCTTCACGCCGTCCTCGACGACCGCGGCGACGTCGGACTGCACGACGGCGTAACCCAGATCCGGAGAGTAGCCGATGCGGAGCTTCTTCTCGAACGGTGCGCGCACGACGTCGAGGTACGGGCGGTCCGAGCGCGGCAAGCTCCGAGGATCGCGCGAGTCGTGACCGGCGACCACGTCGAGAAACAGCGCGGCGTCCTCCACCGTCTTGGCGAGCGGACCGTAGACGGCCGTCGCTCCATGCTCCCAGAGCGGAAACGGGCCGACCGGAACACGCCCGAACGACGGCTTGACCCCGACAGCGCCGACGAAGCTCGCCGGGATGCGTATCGAGCCGCCTCCGTCGCTCGCCGTGACGAGGGGCAGCATCTCCGACGAGAGCGCGGCCGCCGATCCGCCGCTCGAACCGCCGGGCGTGCGCGACTCGTCCCAGGGTGAGCGTGTCTCGCCGAAGACGAGGTTCCTCGTGATGGCGTTGCTGCCGAACTCCGGCGTGTTCGTCTTGCCGTAGACGATGGCACCCACCGCGCGAAAGCGTGCGACCTGGGTAGAATCCGACTCGGGCATCGCGCCGCGAAACGGCACCGAACCGTGCGTCGTGGGCAAACCCGCGGCGTCCTCGAGATCCTTCACGCCGAGCGGAATCCCCTCGAGGCGTCGCGCGTCGCCAGCGGAAATGCGCGCCTCCGCGGCAACGGCGTCCTGCATCAGTACCGAGCGGTCGCGCTCGGCAATGACGGCGTTCAACCGACGGTTGTCGCGGTCCACGGCGGCGAACACCTCCTTCATCAGATCGACGGGAGACGCTTTTCTTGCCTGAAGTAGTGCTGCCAGTTCGACCAATGAAAGCGACAGGAGCGAGCTCATCTTGTCGCCATCATACAGCCTCCACGC
>CAYUAW010000648.1:0-1768 GCA_964442485.1 uncultured Polyangiaceae bacterium | reverse complement strand
AACACCGGCGGCAACGCCGGCGGGACGGGTTCCAGCACGTCGACCGGTGGCCTCGGGAACGTGAGCGGAAGCGGCGCTGCTACCGGGCAGGGCGCGTCCACCGGAAGCGGTGCGACGACCGGGAGCGGTGCGACCACCGGAAGCGGCGCGGCGAACTCGGGCACCGGCAACGAAACCGGCGTCATCTTCACTGGCCAGGGCGGCGCTTCCGCGTCGTCCGCGGGCGGCGCGACCGCCGCCGGCATCTGCGGCAGCGGGGATCTCTCGGGGTGCGTCGGGGATCGCTACGCCGGCGAGCAGATCCCGCTCGACATCTACATCATGTTCGACGTCTCGTGCTCGATGTCCTGCCCCGCGGAAGAGACGGGGCCCGGGCTCTGCTGCATGGGCGGCCCGAACCCGCGCATCGATCAGGTGCGCAGCGCCGTCACGTCCTTCCTGCAAGATCCGGCCAGCGCCGGCCTCGGCGTGGGCATCGGCTACTTCGGGTTCATGCCCGGCGGGCAGACATCGTGCGATCCGTCGCGCTACTCGTCCCCGTCGGTGCCCGTCGGGGCGCTGCCCGGCAACGCCGCAGCTCTCATCGCATCGCTGAACGCCGCGCGGCCCACCGGCGAGACCCCGACGGGCGCCGCCATCCGCGGCGCGTGCACGTATGCGTCGCAGTGGCAGGCGAAGAACTCCGGCCACAAGACGGTCGTGCTGCTCGTCACCGACGGCTTCCCGGAGGCGCCGAGCACGTCGGCGGCGGGCGGTTGCACGCCGACGATCCAGGACGCCGTGCAGGCGGCCACCACGTGCTCGAGCTTCAATCCGCCGCTCCCCGTCTACGTGGTCGGCGTCGGCATGCAGCTCACGAACCTGGGCGACATCGCCGCCGCGGGCGGAACGAAGACGCCGTTCCTCGTCGGCGGCGCCGCCATCACGCAGCAGATCCTCGACGCGTTGAACCAGATCCGCGCGCTCGCGCAGATCCCCTGTCACATCAAGCTGCCGCCTCCACCCGCCGGCACCATGCTGGCACTCGACCAGGTGAACGTCGGCTCGTGTCAGTCGGGCGGCGGAAAGATCTTCACCAACGTGCCCGACCAGGCCTCGTGCGATCCGACGAGCGGAGGCTGGTACTACGACGATCCCGCCTCACCGAAGCAGATCGTTCTTTGCGGTCCCACCTGCACCACCGTGAATACTCCCGGCGTGTCGCTGTTCGCCTCCGTCGGCTGCCAAACCCAGACCATCGTAAGATGAAATCCTCCCAGCTATTCCGGACGTTCGCGCTCTCCTCCACGCTCGGGCTACTGACGTTGCCCGTCGCGTGCGGCTCGGACAGCAACGGCGCCGCAGACAACACGGGCGGCGCCGCTGGCGAGGGTGGAAGCGGAGCGGTATTTCCGGGCGGCACCGCCGGCGGCACCGCCATGGGCGGTCGACGCGGTGGCGCGGTCGGCGGGCGCAATAGCGGTCGCGGCGGCACGCCGTTTGGCGGCACCACGACACCTCCGCCTCCAGCGATGTCTCTCCCCCCTGGCTTCCAGGGCTGTGAAGCCGCGTTCTGCCCGCCCGTGACCACCGGAATGCCTTGCTGCGTCGCCGCAAACGGCCCCTGCGGCGCGGACACCGGCAGCGGCTGCGTTGCTGTTGGACAGCTCGGCGGCGGCGGTGGCGGCCGCACCGGTCGCGGCGGCAATCCAGGCACCGGCGCCGGCGGCGCAATGATGGGCAGAGGCGGCAGAGGCGGCAGAGGCAATGGCGGCGCCATGAACATCGG
>CAYUAW010000647.1:0-3419 GCA_964442485.1 uncultured Polyangiaceae bacterium | reverse complement strand
CGCTGCGCTGGCTCACCCACCGCGACAGCGCCGCCGAGAGCGTCGCCTGGGGCGCAGTCCGCGACTTGCCCGGAGCCAACGCAAGCGGCATCGGAATCCTCCTGTTAACCCCCCACGTGAGCGCACCGCCCTCTGCCTCTTCCCCCGTGCCCGTGCCCGTCCCGGCTCCCCCTGCTGCCCCCGCTCCCGCTCCCGCGCACCCCCCCTCTGCTCCAGCTCCTCCCCCTGCTCCAGCTCCTCCCCCTGTCCCTGTCCCTGTCCCTGCCCCTGTCCCTGTCCCTGTCCCTGCCCCTGCCCCTGCCCCTGCCCCTGTCCCTGTCCCTGTCCCTGCCCCCACCCCCCCTCACGGATCCAAGTGACGCGCCTCACCGCCGCGCCCGTCCTCCTCGCCGTCGCGTTCCTCGCTAACCCCGCGCGCGCAGACGGCGATCCGACGTCGCTCCGCGCGCACTTCGGCGTCGACGCGGCGGAAGCGCTCGGCGCGTCCGATTCGCTGCCGGAGCGGCTTCGTGGCCTCGAGCGCCTCGGCGCCATCGGTACCCCGCGCGCGCTCCTGCGGCTCGTGCGCGCGCTCGAGCCGGGCGGCTCCGCGAAGGCGCCCGAAGAGCGACTCACGGCGGTTCGGGAGCTCGCGCGCCACACCGAAGATCCGAGCGCGCGCCGTGCTCTCGCGCGCGTGCTGGGTGGCCATTCTTCTCCGTCGGCGAGTGACACGCCGTCACCGCTCGACGAGCTCGCCGAGCAGACGGCAGCGCTCGCACTGTCGCGCTCCGGCACGCCGGACTCGCTCGCGTCGCTCGGCAAGGCACTCGAGAGCCCGGGTCGCGCCGCCGTCTCCGCTGTTGCGGCCCTCGTCGCGCATCCGCCACGGGATATCGCACCCGTGCTCGACGCAGCGCGCATTCCGAGCCTCTCGCTGACGCGCGCGCTCGACGAGCTCGCCGACCAGCGGAGCTTCGACACGCTGCGCGATCTCGTGCGCATCGGTCCGCCGGAGGTTCGCGCCGCGGCCGCCGTCGCGCTCACGCGGCTCGGCGACTTCGAGACGGTGGAGCTCTCGAGACACTGGCTCGCCCTCGACGAGCCGTCCGTGCTCCGGGTCGCTGCCGTGCATATCCTCGCGATGGCACACGCCGAGGACGCACCGAAGGGGATCCTTTCGCTGCTCGCCGATCCGTCCCAGGTCGGCGCCGGCGTGGCGCTCGCGCTGGAAGCGCCGAGCCCATCGCTCGTGCCGGAGCTCGTGCGCCTCCTCGAGAGGAGCACCGGCGATCGCGCCGACGAGCTCGTCGCGGCGATCGGGCGCGCCGGGGGAGATGCGGCGGCGAAGGTGCTCGCGGGCCTCCTCGACGACGCGGCGCTTCGCAGCGTCGCGGCGTATCAGCTGGCGCGCATGCCGGGCTCCGCCGCCGCGCGCGTGCTCACCGAGCATCTCCTCCGTCCGTCGACGCAGAGGCTCGCCGCGCGCGCTCTCACCGCGCGCAAGCTCCTGCTCGACGAGGAAGCTGGGAACCTGCGCAAGGTGCTCACGGCGCTCCTCGCCTCGAAGGACGAGGCCGACCGCGGCGCCGCGGCGGCCGGGCTCTCCGTACTCTCGCCCGACCGCATCGAGGGCTTCGTGAGCTCCGGGGACGACGCCGTCGTGCGCGGCGCGGCGAGCTGCCTCTTGCTCGCGCCGCCGGAGGTCGCCGCCTCGGTCGCGGAGCGTCTGCTCGGCAAGACGAAGGGCGACACGCAGACGGCGCTCGCACTCGCGCTCGCCGTGCCCGGCGCCGCGGAGCACGCACCGACGGCCACGCTGCTCGCGCTCGTCGATGGCGGAGGCGCAGCGGCGCCGCTCGCGGCGCGGGCCCTCGGAGCGCGCGACGAAAGCTCGGAACGCGCGCGTCTCGACGAGCTCTTCACGAGCACCGATCCGCTCGTGCGCGCCCACGTCGCGCTCGGCCTCGGCGAGAGCAAGTCGAGCGACGCGGGCGGGCGGCTCGAGTCCGCGTACCGCCTCGAGGTGAATCCCGAGGTGCGCGCCGCCATCGTGCGCGCGCTCGCATTGCGCGCCGAGCCGTCGCGCACGCGGGTGCTCACGCTGGCGGCCGCCCTCGACCCCGACGCAGACGTTCGCGCGGCGGCCACGTTCGGCGCGAGCACGGTCTCCTCGATGTCGCTGTCGAACGAAGGCGCGCTCGCGTGGGTCCCAATCGTGAAGAGCGGGAGCGACGAGCCCGCGGGGGCGACCGTGGCAGTGGAAGTACCGGGGGGTCTCGTCCTGCCCGCAACCGCCCCGCCCGACGGCCTGGTGGTGCTTTCGGGGCTACCGCCGGGCCACGTCGTTCTGCGGGTTGCGCCCGCGACGGGCCGCGACAACTCTTCGGCGAGAGGTCCTGTTTGGCAACCCGGAAAGTAGCGGCCGCGAGCAACGGAACGGACGAAGCGAGCGGCGGCGCGTCGCCAGCAGGCTCGTTCGAGGACAGTATCCGGAGGCTCTCGGAGATCGTGGAGGCGCTCGAAGGGGGCGATCTCCCTCTCGAGCAGTCGCTCAAGCTCTTCGAGGAGGGCGTGAAGCTTTCGCGCGCCTCGCAGGCGACGCTCGACGGTGCCGAGAAGCGCGTCGAGGAGCTCCTTTCCATCGACGAGCGCGGGGAGCCCATCGTGCGCGAGATCGACGTCGAGTGAAGATGCAACAAGAAGAAGCGCGCACTGCGGCAGCCCTCCTCGTCGGCAACGAGCTCCTGAGCGGCAAGGTCCACGAGGCGAACCTCGTGAACCTCGCGCGCACCCTGCGCGCACTCGGCGTGAAGCTCGAGCGCGCCGTCATGGTCCCGGACGACATGAAGGTCATCGCAGCGGAGGTCCGCGCCCTGTCCGACGCCTACGACGTCGTCTTCACGAGCGGCGGCGTGGGGCCGACTCACGACGACATCACGATCGAGGCCGTCGCGCTCGGCTTTGGCGTGCGCGCCGTCGTTCACCCGGAGTTCGAGGCGCTGCTGCACACCGTGTACCGCGAGAAGATGACCGAGGGGCACCTTCGCATGGCGCTCGTGCCCGAGGGCGCCGAGCTCATCCGTCACGAGGAGACGCGCTGGCCCACCGTGAAGATCAAGAACGTGTGGATCCTGCCGGGGGTGCCCGAGGCGTTCCGCATGAAGCTCGCCGTCGTGCGCGCGAACGTGCGCGGAGCCGCACATTTCGTCTCGCGCGAGGTATTCACGAAGATGGACGAGCCGGATCTCAAGCCGCTGCTCGACCGCGTGGTCGCGGGGCACCCGGACGTCGACGTGGGCTCGTACCCGAAATGGTTCGACACGCGTTACAAGACGAAGATCACCTTCGACGCCACCGACGAGGCGAAGCTCGAGGCTGCGGTCGGCGAGTTCCTGTCGCTCTTGCCCGAGGGCGAGCCGCAGACACCGGGCTGAGGC
>CAYUAW010000646.1:0-3427 GCA_964442485.1 uncultured Polyangiaceae bacterium | reverse complement strand
CCCCCCGCCGCCTTCGGCGCGCTCGCTCCGCTCGCGTAGTCCGCGTCTTTGATGCCTCGGGGACGACGTCGGCGTCGATGGCCATCTACGCGCGTGGCTTCACGTTCTGGCGGACCCAGTCGACGATGGTCCCGAGGGGCGTCGCCGGCGGGAAGACCTTCCGGACGCCCACGGCCTCCAGCCCGGGCATGTCGTCGTCCGGGACGATGCCGCCGCCGAACACCACGACGTCTCCCGCGCCCCGCGCGGCGAGGGCGTGGATGACTGCCGGGAAAAGGGTGTTGTGGGCGCCGCTCATGATGGAGAGGCCGACCGCGTCCACGTCCTCCTGGACCGCGGCGGCGGCGATCGTCTCCGGCGTCTGATGGAGCCCGGTGTAGACGACCTCGAAGCCCGCGTCGCGGAGCGCCTGGGCCACTACCTTGGCGCCGCGGTCATGGCCGTCGAGGCCAGGCTTCGCGACGAGCACCCGGAGGCGCGGCTCGGTCATTTCTTCTTCTTCTCGGCTCGCGCCTTGCCGACGACGAAGTGAAGCACGTCGAGGCGCCCGTCCGCGCGGACGGCCAGCCCGACCCTCCCCGGCGCGAGCTCCCCGACGAGCTTTCCCGTGAGGACCCGCCCCTCGACCTTCGCGGTGGCCGTATCCCCGTCCACCTTCAGCGACACGACGTAGCCGCGCGTGGGCATGGGCGGCAGCGGGACTGGTTCCGCGAGCTGCACGGCCTTCGCGTGGCCGTCGAAGCGAAGCAGCCGCGCCCGCGAGGCGTCCGCCTCGAGAAGAACACCGACCCCCTCGTAGCTCGCATCGCCGGGACGGCCGCGGACGAGCAGACCGCCGCCGGAGCCTGCCGGGTGAATCACCGCGGCGACCTCCTGGTCGGTCCCCTCGGGGCCCGTGACGATGGCGTCGAAACCGGCCTTGCTGCCCTGGAGCACGAGCCGTCCGTCGTCCAGACCGGCCGCGCGGGGCTCGCCGAAGAGACGTTCGTAGTCGACGCCATCGGCGCGAAACGCGTTGCCTCCGGTCGTCCGTTCCTGGAAATCCGGCAGCTGCGTGAGCTTCGGGATGGCGCCGTCGACGCGCGCCGTGAAGACGCCGGCCTTGTCCGCAGCGAGGGCGTAGCGCTTGCCGGCGAGCGTGAAACTCGAGACGAGGCCGTCTGTCGCTTTCACGTCGGTCGCGGCGAGCACCTCCACGCTGCCGGCGGCGGTCGGCGAACCGACGGACAGGTGCGTGCCGTCTCCCGAGAGCACCGTCAGAGCGAGCGCGAGCTGTTCGAGCGGCTCGGGCCGGCCCTCGCCGCCGCGAATGAGCGCGAGCTCGAGGGTGCGCACGCCGTCGAGCAAGAGGAGCTGCACTGCCGCCGATAGCACGAGCTCCGGGGTCGGCAACGGCGCGGGTTGTCCGAGCGCGCCCGCGAGCGTGATGCGAGTCGGGGACGGCGAGAGGTAGCCCGTAGCGCCCGCGCGCGCAGCGTGCTCGGCAGCGGTGCGCCCGAGCTCGCGAAGCGACGGTGTCGTTCGGAGCGCGCGCGCCGTCGCGAGCTCGGCCACGCTGTCGGCGACGGCGACGAGCGCCGCGTCGGGTGAACCCGGCCGTACCTCGGCGGGCCAGAGCGTGGCGCCATCGACGGGATGCAGCGTCTCACCGAGCGACGCGCCCGCGCGCGCCACCATGCCGCGCGCGACGAGACCGACCGGGCTCGCCTTCGCGATGAGCCAGGCCGAAAGCTCGTCCGACGTCGCGCCCGCGCTCTCGAGCAGCTTCGTCGCGGATGCGACGCGCGCGTCAGGAGCGCCGTCGGCCTCGACCAGAACGCCGGTACGCTCGAACAGCGCGCGTCGTTCTCCGGAGAGACCGAGCCACTCGGAGAGCTCTTGCCGCGGGACGATCCCGCGCCCGAGATCGATCAGCGTGAGGGCGACCTCGAGCCTGAGCCGGAGCATCTCCTGCGACACGCGCGCACCGGCGCCGAACGCCTGCGCGTGCGTCGCAAAGTAGTCCTTGTAGAGGAGCGCCGCGGCTTTCAGCGAGTCGTCGCGAATGGCGGTCGAGGGGTCGTGGCCGTCGACGGTCGGCTTGCCGCCGTTTGCGATGCGACGATCGATGAAGGCATTGATGGCGATGGACTCGTCCGATGCCTTGCGAGCGTGCGAGTCGACCTTCGCCGATGGATCCAGGGGGACCTCGCCGAAGTCCACGCCGGTGCGCGCGAGGAGCCCGTCGACGACCGCCGGCACGAGCGTGCTACGGGAGGCCGCGGACCCGGCGCCGAAGAGCAGCGCTTCGACGAACCGCTCGTGTTGCATGTCGAATGGGGCCTCGGTCAGCCCCGGCTTCAACGCGGCGGCGATCTCTTCCGGGGCCAGATCCGGACGCCCCACCAGAGCGCGGACGCGCGGCGCCGTATCGACGACGCCCTTGACGATGAAGGTGCGAACGACGGCCTTCTCCGAGTCGGTGAGTGCCGCCGACGCGGGACGGGAAAGGAGCGTGAGCAAGACGGCGACGCCCGGACCGAGCTTCATGGCAGTCGCGGAGGGTATCACCAACGCTTCTAGATTCCTCGAGGAAGCCCGACATGGCTCCTCGGGCGGGGGCTCCGCCCCCGCTAGCGGTCGCCGTCCGAGAGCGCGACGATGGCCCCGAGCACGGCGACGGTCGCGGTCTCCGTGCGCAGCACGAAGCGACCGAGCGCCGCGGGGGCGAAGGCTGCCTCTGCCAGCGCGGCTTCCTCCGCGTCGTCGAGCCCTCCCTCGGGCCCGATGAAGACGGCGAGAGCTGCTCCAGGTCGGTGGCCTTCGATCGCCGCGGCGAGGGGCATCTCGCCGCGCGGCGACAGATAGACGCGGCGCATCGATGCACCGCTCGTGAGCGCGAGCGCGTCCGCGAGCGGCAGCGGCCCCGAGATCCGCGGCACGTCACCGCGTCCTGATTGACGGGCGGCCTCGACGGCGACCGCGTGCCACCGCTTGCGGCGCGACTCGCTGCGCTCGCCGGCCCGCACGACCGAGCGGCTCGATTCGACGAACACGACGTGCTCGACGCCGAGCACCGTGGCCGCACGAACGACCTGCTCCGGCTTGTCGCCCTTGCCGATCGCCTGCAGGAGCACCAGCCCCGGCGACGCGAGGTTCGCGGCGTCGCGAACCTCGCCGACAAGGACGTGCACGTCGCGTCCCGCCAACGTGATCTCGACGTCAGCCTCGCTCGCGGCCTCCGGATCGAACGCGACGAAACGATCGCCTTTGCCCAGGCGGTGCACGCGCGTGACGTAGCGAGCCGCCGGGTCGTCGAGACAGCTCGCTCCGCTCCGCAAAGGCGAGACCGGGACTCGAAGAGCGCGAGAAGATTCGGCCACGAGAGGCGCAGGCTACTAAGAAAGGGGGGCCTTGGCCCCCCGCAGCTTCGCCTTCGGCGAACTGC
>CAYUAW010000645.1:1420-3430 GCA_964442485.1 uncultured Polyangiaceae bacterium | reverse complement strand
CACAGATGACTGGGGAGCTCGTACAATCTTGCGGACGTAAGCTGAGTGCCGCGAGGCAGCGGCACGAGGAAAACTCAACTCCGGCACAATTTGTAATGCACGACGTCCATCCGGCCACTGCACGAAAGAGCGCGGTGGTTCGAAGAGCCGTCACTCGTCCGGCCCGAGACGGCGGCGCCATGACGCCTTGCCCTCGGAGTTAGTTGTTCGGCCCTGACGCCGGAACACCCTGTGCTCGGAGGATGAGCTTCGCGACACAGCAGTGCTGTCCATCTTGAGACGTGCGCGGAGCCGAGAAGTAGTCGTTGGTCCCTCGCTCGCTCGGCGTGCAGGCAGCGGGGTCGGAATCGGCTGTCGTTACTACGGTGCCCGTGAAGACCACGTCGGAGACCGGTTCTTTGCCACTAGGGGCCTCGATCGAGAAGATGACCCAGTTCTGGGCTTGCCCCTTCAGGTCGAAGTCGAAGCTCACCTTCTTACCGCTCGCCTCGTCGGTGATGCTCTGGCTCCACGTCGTGCCGTTCAGCGTCATCAGGATGTGTAGGCTATCGCCCACCGGAACGGTCATGCCATCCCCGCCCTTACAGCCCGTGAAACCAGGGGCGTTGCCGAGCGTGTTCACGTACTGGCCGGAGATCCACCAATCGGCATAGTTGTTCGGCGCGTTCGGCGCGCAGGTACCACCCCACGTCAGCACGGGCTGCAGCACTCCCGTCCCGACCGGATTGTAGTTGGCACTGCCGGGCAGCGGCTCGAGCCCCGGCCACACGAACAGCGTTCCGCCCGGTGTTGGTTTGGCTGGCACGATGAGCGTCGTCTCGAGCGAGGTGATCTTGGTGCTCGCGGAGGTGGTGAACTGAACGCCGCCGTAGCCGCGTACGGGAGTCCTCGAGGCCGAGGCATCGCTCGCGGGACCCGTCATGCCGCCTGCGCAGGGATCGTCGCTTCCCGGGTTCGCGCCGCCGCTGCCCGCTGAACCTGCGGCGCCGCCAGCGCCCGCGGCCCCGCCCATGCCGCCAGTTGCACTCATTCCGCCGTTGCCGCTGCCAGTTGCACCCATTCCGCCATTGCCCGACCCACTTCCTCCCGTGAAACCACCGGCACTCGGGCCCCCGCCCCCGGTGAAACCCATCGAGCCTGCTGCGCCGAGAGAGCCGCCGCTCGACGGGGAGCTGGCCAGGCCCCCTGCCCCGAACGACGTCAGTCCCCCCGCCGCGAGCGCGCCGCCGTTGGCGTGTGCGACAGTGGAGGACCCGCCGCCCGCCGCAAGAGCTCCGGCGGCACCTGTGGACGCCGGTGCCCCCCCAAGTGCCGTAGCGTTCGAATCGTCTTGAGGGTCGGCAGAGGCACACGCGAAGTTCGCTGTGGCTGCGACTACACATGCACATGCTGGAAGGAAATTTCTAGTCATGAGGTTATGCGGTTACGGTTGTGATGCTCTAATCTGCTAGTCGACTGGCTCATATAGCTATCGGGGTTCCAACTCGACCAGCACTGGACGGTCGGATCCTTCGGCCTCTTCGTTGGAACACACGCTCATTTGTCGCGGCGGTGTCGTTCTTGTCACGGGATCTCATGCGAAGAGGCGGCTGCACGATTGCGGAGGTGCGATCTTGAAGGGCGGGGTGAAACCGAAGGCGATACTCGCGAGCGGATGCTCACGTTGCTACGAGCTTGCCGGTGCTTGGCGGAGCCGATACGAATTCGCGATACGAGGATCGCGTCCACTTCCGCGGCCCTCTTGGCGCGCAGCTGCACGCCGTTCGAGTCCTTCGCCGGAGGGCGTGCTTCGGTGCCTTGCTGGCAGAGCTCCCGGAGGCGCTCGATCTTCGCGATGAGCGCCGGTGTCCGGGCCGGACGAAGCCATCGCTCGACGAGCTCACGCCCCCTCGTCGTCGATCCCGTCGAGCTGCCTCGACGGGCTTACGCGTTCGACGACCCTTACTGGTTCGTCACCCGACGCGATACCACCGGCCCGGATCAGTGAAGCTCGTCACCGCCTTCACTACA
>CAYUAW010000645.1:0-1320 GCA_964442485.1 uncultured Polyangiaceae bacterium | reverse complement strand
GGCGCGTCACTCGGCGGCGGAGCGTTCACTGCAAACACGCGCAGGCGATTCTAGCCGACGTAATGGACGCGGAGGGACTGAAGTCCGGACTCTGGAGCCACCAGTTGCCGGTGCCGAAGACGTGACAGCCGAGACCCCTGCCGTCGGAGCGAGTTCCCGCGACGACCGTCGCAGGATACCCGAGCGTGGTCAGGAGCTGACCGCAGTTTGCGAGACTGCCGCCCTGTGCTGGCGTGCCGACATAGCTGGCCGTCCGGCTGTCGTAGCCGCCGTGGCTTCCGCACTGCTGCTGACAGCTCACCTGCTGCGCCGTCAAATACCAACATAGTCCGAAGAGTTCGACGCCGCCGCATGGGACACACACGTCGCTGGAGCAAGTCTGGCCCGTTGGGCATGCGGCGGCCGTGCCCCAAGCCCCGTTTGCCGTGCACGTCTGCACGCGACTACCGGAGCACTGAGTATCGCCGGGCACGCACACGCCGCTGCAGGTGGCTCCGACGCACGCTGATGCCACGCAGGGAATCGGAGTGCCCCAGGTGCCGTTCGCCCCACACGTCTCGATGCCGTTGTTCGAGCACTGCTCGGCATCCGGTGCGCACACACCCGTGCAGTCGCCGCCCACGCATGCCTGGTTGGTGCACGAGGCGCGGGGCTGCCACGTGCCGCTCGCGTCGCACGTCTGCGGCACCTGGCCGACACACTGCTTCGCTCCCGGACTGCACGTCCCCGAGCAGGCTCCGCCGCTGCACACGTTCACGCAGACCGTGCCGTCCACCCACGTCCCGGTCGAGTCACACGTCTGCGGAGTGAGGTTCGAACATTGCTTCGTTCCGGGTGAGCAAACCCCGATGCATGCACCGCCGCCACAGGCCTGATTCGTGCAGGCGACTGCCGCACCCCACTGGCCGCCCGTCGTGCACGTCTGCAGTCCGCCGGCAGAGCATTGCTGTGTCCCGGGGACGCAGACGCCGGTGCACGATCCGCCGACGCAGGCGGACGCGACGCAGGCGGACGCGGCATCCCACTGCCCACTCTCATTGCACGCCTGAACGCCGTTGTTCGAGCACTGCTTCGCTCCGGGGGCGCACACGCCGGTGCAGGTTCCGCTGACGCATGCTTTGTTCGAGCAGGAAGCAGCGTCTTGCCAGGCTCCCGTATCGTCGCATGTCTGCGGGGTTTGACCGTTGCACTGTTTGGTTCCCGGACTGCAGGTCCCGGAGCAAGCGCCGCCGCTACAGACGCTGGTGCATTGCGTTCCGTCGACCCACGCGCCCGCCGCGCACGTCTGCGGCGTGAGGTTCGCACATTGCTTGGTTCCGG
>CAYUAW010000644.1:0-3430 GCA_964442485.1 uncultured Polyangiaceae bacterium | reverse complement strand
CGCCGCTGTCTGCCACCCTGAGCCGCGCCTGGGCTCCCGCGCGCTCGAGCTGGACCTCGACGCGGCCGCCCTCCGGTGTGAACTTGATCGCGTTGGTGACGAGGTTCAAGACGATCTGATTGAGCCGGCGAGGGTCGGCGACGATCGGCGTCACCGACTCGTCGAGGGAGACTTCCAGGCGGATCGCCTTCTTCGCCGCCTGCGGCTGCACCGTCCGGATGGCGTCCTTGATGAGCGCCGCCGGCTCGACGGCGCGCAGATCCAGGCGCAGGGACGCGACGGAGATGCACGACAGATCGAGGAGGTCGGCGATGAGCTTCGTCTGAATGCGCACGCTCCGCTCGATGGCATCGACGGCTCGGTTGCGGGCGGCCTCGGGAATGTCATTCGAACGCAACGCGTCGGCCCAGGCGAGGATGGAGCTCAGCGGCGTTCGGAGCTCGTGAGACACCAGGGCGAGGAACTCGTCCTTTGCCCTGTTCGCCGCTTCGGCGGCGAGCCGCGCTTCGGCGAGCTCTTCGGTCCGGGCCGCTTCGCGCACGATTCCCTGCAAGAGGGAGAGGTAAGCGGCGATCTTCGCTGCCACCACGGAGAGCGAGCGGACGTGGCGTTCTTCGTAGGGGCTCGCCGTGGCGCGCACGAACAGAAGCCCGAGCACCTCGCCGAGCCCGACCAGAGGAACGGCCAGGTGCATCCCCGAGGTCGGTGGCGCTTCGGCGGACGCGACGTCGTCGCCCACCAGGCGGCGAAAAAGCGCGTTCGTCGTGCTGGTGAGCTCGCCCAGCGCCTCCGCCGGGGTGCCGGCCGCCGCCACGAGTCGTGGCTCGCGACCGGGGAGCACCTCGAGAACGGCGCACTGGTCATGCGGCACGAGCGCGCGCATCAGCTCGAGCACCTGGATCACGCGCATCTCGGAGTCGTCGGCGGACTCCAGGAGCTGAGCGATGTCGTAATGCACGCGGCTCAGGGCCTCGCCGAGGGCGGGGTCGTCGTGCGTGACGTCGGTCATGACTCCCCCGACGGCACGGGAAGGCCCGTGAGCACCCCGCGCAATCCTTCGAAGGCGGCGCCGACCCGGACCCCGTCGTTCTCGACGCTGAGCCGTCGGACGTCGTTCGCGTGGCGCACCCCGCGAGCCTTCAGCACGGAGATACCGCGCCCGAGGTGGCCTTCGAGCTCCACGTACTTCAGCTGGATGACGTTGTCGGCCGCGAACGAGATCCCGTGACCCGAGAGGTGCGCAGAGCCGAGGAGGTCTGCGACCTCCATGTTCATGTATAGGGTGACGGAGCGCGCGTAGAACTTCTTCGCGATGGCGTAGACGAGCTCCTTGAATCGCCGGTCCGACGGCACCCCGAGGGCCATGCTGGTCAGGCTGTCGAGTACGGCACGCCGCGCACCGAGCTCCTCGATCTGTCGCAGTGCGCGATCGAGGAAACGATCGGGGGAGAGCTCGACGGGCGACACGTAGCTCAGGGTGAGCAGCCCGCGCTCCTCGAGAGTCGGCAGATCCCACCCGAGCGCCTGCGTGAATGCTCGGAGCTGCGCCGGGGTCTCTTCGAGCATGAAGAGGATCCCTGGCTCCCCGCGCCGCGCGCCTGCGAGTAGAAACTCGAGCCCGAGGAGCGTCTTGCCGGTTCCGGTTCCGCCCTGAACGACGGTGGCGCTTCCGCGAGGAACCCCTCCACCGAGCATGTCGTCGAGCCCCTCGACGCCAGTCGACACCCGCTCGAGGATCGAAGTCGAACGCGCCTGGGTCGTGCCCGATTCCGTGGAGAGGGCGTCGACGCCTCGCACACGCGGATAGAACTCGAGCCCCTGCGGTGTGATCTCGTGGAAGTGCGCCCCCGTCGCGTAGTCCGCGCCCCGCAATTTCAGCACCTCGACCTCGCGAATCGCAGTCAGCTCGTGACGGGAGTTCGTGAAGCGGATGATCCCGTCGGCGATCGCGAACTCGGCGTTGTTCGAGATGTCGTCCTCCGTGTACTCGCCTACGAGAAGGCTCGTCGCTCCCCAGCCGGCCGTGTGCACCGCAAGGTCGTAGACGAACGCCCGGACCGTCGCCGCGTCCCCGTGCATGTCGCGGAGCGCCTTGAAGCTGTCGATGACGACCACGGCGGGCGCTTCGCGCTCCACCCGTGCCGCGATCTCGTTCAGCGTGGTGTCCGCGCCCCCGCGCCGGATCACGGAGCCGAGATCCGCGAAGACGAGGCCCTCACCGACGAGGCTCTCGTCGAAGAAGGAGAACTGCTGCGCGTAACGCAGCATCTTCAGGGATGGCTCGGAGAGCGTCGTCAGGTAGAGGCCCTTCTTCCCCTGGCGTGCCAGCGCGAACAGCATCTGAATGGCGAAGAGCGTCTTGCCGGCGCCGGGCTGTCCGGCGATCACGTTGACCGACCGCGCCGGGATCCCGCCGCCGAGGATGCGATCGAACGCGGCGCTGCCCGTCGTGAGGCGCTCCAGGACCACGCGGTTCGCGCTCACGGTTCTGCCTCGCACCCGGGGACGACGCCACGGTCTCGAAGCTCGGGGATCTGCGCGAGACGGTCTACGACCACCGAACCGGTCAGATCGATCAGGAACGTCCAGAGCTCGCGACTGAGTTCGCAGAGCGCCCGCGGAGGCGTCGTCGTGGGCTCATTCCAGGCCGCGGGCACCACGTAGCGATATTCGAGGCTCTCGCGCGTTATGGAGAGCTCGGCGAGCTCCGGCCAGGCGGGCACCGCACGCTGCGCCGCCCGCCGCAACAGCGTCGCAGCCGCAGCCGTGCCGAGGATGTCGGCGAGACCGAGCCAGAGGATCGTGAAAAGCTCGCTCGCAGAGAGCTCAGCGCCCGCCTTGGCGCCCCCGCGAACGGAAACGACCGTTCGCAATCGGAGGATCTGAGCGTGCCTGGAGGCGCCGGATCGCGAGCCTGGGTCGTCCATTCACCTTGCCTCGCCGCTGACACCTGCGTGCCAGGGCCCGCGGCCGAAGTGCTGCGGAATGAGGCGCGTGAAGTGGTCGCTGGGGCAAATACCCTACGCCCTGCGTCCGGCTTTAGCCAGGCATTGTGGTGGATTTCACGGACACGAGGAGCCCGCGCTAATACTTACGCTCGTCCTCCATGCCATCTACGCGTAAGAGCACGACATTCAAGCAACGGAGGCCTCGACGTCGGGCGCGCGTCGAGTGGGTTTGGGGAGCCACCGTTCCGCGGACGCGCCGCGCCGCAGAAGCTCGCGCTCCGGCGCACTCGCTCCGCGTCACGTCGAGTTCTTTTTGATTTCCAGAGCACGTCGGAGGGCTGCGGCATCGGCGCGATCGCGATCGCGCATCCCTTCCTTCGTGAGCAAGAGCCCCTCGCCCGCCTCGTCCAGGTACTGCGCCAGCCGAACGAGATCGGCCCAGGTCGCGGGCCGCGTCGTGTCGGTCATGAACGCCTGCGCGC
>CAYUAW010000643.1:172-3436 GCA_964442485.1 uncultured Polyangiaceae bacterium | reverse complement strand
CCTACGGCGAACTGCTCCCCCCGCCGCCTTCGGCGCGCTCGCTCCGCTCGCGGAGTTCCGCATCTTTGATGCTTCGGGGACGACGTCGGCGTCGATGGGAATTTACTAAGGATGCCGGTCGATGATGCCGCGTCTCGTTGTGAGCGGTGTACTCCGATCCCGCCGGCCCGTCGTCGAGGCCCGCGTGGGGGAAAAGATCGGACGGCTCGTCCCGGCCGATGGGATACAACGAGGAGCCGATGTGGCCCGCACTCTTCGTCATGCTCGCGCTCCTGGGCTGGCTCGCGCTCGGCCGAGCGAACGAGCTGTGTGCCCTGGGCCTTTCGGTGGACGGCGCGCGTCTCTTGCGGGGTAGAGCGCCGGCAGCGCTCCTGTCCGACGCTGCGGAGGTGGCTCGCCGTGCGCGCGTTCCGGAGACCACGGTCCGCGTCGTCATCGAGGGCGGAGAGCCACGGCTCGTGGCACCCGCGGGGCTCGCGGACGCCGTCGTTCAGCAGCTCAGGAATGTCGTCGGGCAGTACCGCGTGGTGCACTTCCGCGGTGGGCGACGCGCGGATTGACGGCGAGCGCTGTCAGCGCACGAGCGTCCCGCAGTGCCCGGCGATGCAGCGATCCCTCGAGTCGCAGCAAACCGTGCCGCTCGCGCAGCTCTCGTCCGTGTGCGCGCAGCGCGGGCCGCCGTCCGGCGGTGGCGGCATGCCGCATTTTCCGTTCGTGCAGAACCCGTTGCAGCAATCGAGGCCCGTCGTGCAGGAGTCACCGTCCTTGTGGCACGGGTCGAGCGCCGTGAAGGCGCGGTGGTTGCCCGTCCCGAGCTCCTGGCCCGTCAGGTAGAACGCCGGATGGCTCGGGTCGACGGTATACGTGCCGTCGGCGGAGACGTCGACCGCGCTGCCCCAGAGCTGCCGCTGCACGCCCAGGTTGCCGTAGTGCCGGTAGGAATCGAAGAAGACCCAGAAATAGCCGCCCGCGGCGACCGGGGACACCGTCGGGTAGTAGTTGTGGTGCGTCTCCTCCGCAGCTGGAAACGGTAGATACGTGGTGCCAGCGGCGGCGTCCTGCGGCGTGTTGAACCCCATGGCACGACCGAGCAAGGTGGAGGTACCCGTCGCGACGTCGAGCACGAACAGATCGCTCGCGGGCGCGAGCGCGTTGAGCGCGAGACCGCCTCCGAGCCCGATCCCGCCGCCGGAGAAGTCCGAGTTCGGCCCGATGGCGCAGACGATGGCCTTGTCGTCCGGCAGGATGAAGGGCCACGCGACGTAGTTCGGTTGCGGCGTCTGGAAGATCTTCTTGTAGTTCTTCGCGGTGCGCGCCGCGGGATCGAAGCTCATCATCGCGACTCCCCGCCCGCTGTCGATGGCGAAGTCCGTGAACGCGATGAAGGTTCCGTCGGCGGAGAACGCCGGCGTCATCGCGCCCTGCGGGATGCCGCTGTTCGCGATGGCAGTGCCGGTGTTCGTGTCGTACATCGCGGCGTTCGGCGCGCCGATCGCGCCGGGCCCTCCCGCTCGAGGGCCGACCGCACCCTGGTGCGCGTTGGTGACGTACAGCGAACCGTCGGGATAGACTCCGGTGAAGCTCGTCTCCGGCGCCATCGCGGCGAGGGCAGGGGGATTCGGCGGCGTTCCGGGCATCAGCGCGTAGGTCGCGCCCGCCCCCGCGAGGAGCCCCTGCAGGTTGAGTGACACGAGGCGTGTGCCGTTGGCGGAAACAGAGTGGCAGCCCGTGCATCCCCCCTGCCCGAGGAACACCTCCGCCGTCTTGCCCGGGATGATCCGGAGCACAGCGCCGCCGAGCCCGCCAATGCCCGTGAGCAGCTTCGTGTTGTAGCTGTTGTAGAAGATCGAGCCTTTCAGCGTCGCCTTCGCGACCACGATGTGCTCGGCGACGGGCCCGGACGCGGTGCCGCCTGTCGATGTCGTGAGCTCGACCAGGAATGGATCGGTCGCGCCGCCGGTGCGATCGGTCGCCTGCTGCCAGATAGCTTGCGGGAGCTGCACCTGGTTTGGCCCGCTCGGCTTGAAGCAACCCTTGTAGTCGAAGCTGTTCGAGTGAATGTGCACGTAGACGGCGTCCGCGTTCGGTCCGTCCCACATCAGCAGCGGAGCGATGAGGCCGCGCGGGAACACCGTGCCGTCGTAGGGATAGAGGTAACGGAGGTTCTGTGGATCTCCGCCCTTCGTGAGCCCCTGAACGGCCGTCGGATCGAGCCCGCCGGGGTTCATGGCGCCGCAATCGTCGAGGAGGAGAGGGGGCAGCGGGCCGGCGACGCTCTGCATCGACGTCGGCATCGTCATCGGGGCGCCTCCGTTGCCTTGAGGCACGGTGATCATCGGGACGGTGCTCGTCGGCGCGGTGAAGGCTCCGGCATTGCCGGTGGTACCCGCGGCTCCGTTGCCCCCCGGATTGACCGACGTGGCGCCGCCGCTGTCGCTCGCGCCGACCCTGCTCCCGCTGCTCGCTGAGCACGCGCTCGTGGCGAGCGCAAGCAGCACGAGCGCTGTCCGAACCGTGACTTCGTTCCCGATCATTGTCGACGTTCCTTCGCGGGGGCGGCTCTCGGCGAGCACCCCGACACACGTGATTCACCGCCGGCCGCAGTCGGAGGGTATCGTGCGATACCCATCGCGGACATTGCTCGTTACGAACAATCGTTGGAACGCAACGCGACAGGATGTCTTCTGACGCGGGTGAGCCCGCCGCCTGGACGGCTCGGTACCGACCGGTTGCGTAATGTTCGGTGTCCGAGGTCGTCTGCTTGAAGCGATTGGCTTTCTGTGTGAGCGCTGGGGGGTAGGTCGCTTCCTGAGCCACGGGACGACGAGCGTGCGCCTACCTCTCCGATGCGCACTCCGCCGCGGCCGCCTTCTCACATCGAGTGTCTTCGTCTACGGACATCAGCCTCGCTGCTCGCGGTGCTGGCGTTGCTGTCTGCATGTGCATCGACGCCGGACGAAACTCCGGCGTGCAAGAGCAGCTGTAGTGGCGCATCCGGTAACGACACTGATGCGAGCGCTTCCGCGGGCGGCGGCCCGGCCGGCAACGGTGGCGCTGCCGTCCCTGGAACCACCGCGGGAACGAGCTCGTCGAGCAGCGGCGGGACGGCTCCGGGCTCCGTGGGCGGTGGCGCAAGCGGCGGCTCGTCGATCGGGAACGCGGGCTCCTCCGCTGGCGGACCTTCGGGGAGCGGCGGCGCGACGAGCAGTGGCGGCGCGACGAGCAGTGGCGGCGCGACGAGCAGTGGCGGCGCGACGAGCAGTG
>CAYUAW010000643.1:0-72 GCA_964442485.1 uncultured Polyangiaceae bacterium | reverse complement strand
GCGGCGCGAGGCAGCCGGCTGAGATGTACAAGGTCCTGATCGACACGCCCAGGGCGCAGGCGACGGTGAGCG
>CAYUAW010000642.1:0-3455 GCA_964442485.1 uncultured Polyangiaceae bacterium | reverse complement strand
CGCCTACGGCGAACTGCTCCCCCCGCCGCCTTCGGCGCGCTCGCTCCGCTCGCGGCGTTTCAGTGCGCGGGAGGCGCGGCTGCACTGGCGTGCTCTTCGCGGACTGGAACCCGCCGACGCGCCTTGTCTCACGCCGCGCCCGTTCCTGCGGGGCCCCCCCTCAACGGAATGCCTTCCTCTGCCTCTGCCTCTCACCCGAGGTCCTGACCCACCGAGCTCGAGCCCCTTCCCCCTCCCAGGCGCGCGTTCCGACGACAAGGGTGCCAGAGCGTGGCACATGCTGAGCCGATTGCTGGAAGTGGGCCCCGGTCCTCTTTTGGCTCCGATGTCCTGAAAGGACTGAGAGTTTCGGATGTGACGGAGTGCCAGATTGGGCCGCCGGGGGCGGCACGGTCCGTGCGATAGCGCCAGGCATGAGGACAGCTCAAGTGGGGTGGTGGGTCACGGGTTTGCTCGCGTCCGTCGTGGCAGTCGGCGCGGTCGGATGCTCCGGGTCCGGTGGAAGCGAGCAGAGTCCAGGGGACAAGGGGACGGGCATTCCGGCGAACACGACGGGGGACGGCGAGATGCCCGGCAGCGCGCACGTCGCTGCCGGACCGAGCAGCGGAGCGGCTGCTTCGGCCGGCGATACGAGCTTCAGCGCGACGCCCACGGTCGGCTCAGGGTCCCCACCGATTGCGAGCGGCGTCGCGAGCGCGCCGTCGGGCGCGGGCGGGGCGACGTCGACCGCGCCGGGTGGCGCGCCGATCGCGTCGGGCCCGGCGCCCTCCGCGGGGCCATCCATCGCGATCGGCGAGCCCCCGGGAATGGCGGCGGATCCGGGAAGGAGCGTGCTGCCCGAGCCCGGCATCCTCACCGCGGGCGCATGGGACGACAACCTGAACTATGCGCGCTTCACCGATTACCGGCACTCGAGCGCCATCGCTCAGCTCCCGGGGCTCTTGCCGCTGAAGGACGCCGAGTTCGACGCGTCTCACCAGGAATTCTCCGGAACGCGCGATGCCAAGACGACGCTCGACGTGTCGCTGGTGATCGACACGACGGGGAGCATGGGCGACGAGATCGCGTATCTCCAGAGTGAGTTCATGGCGATGTCGCACTCGATCGAGACTGCGTATCCGAACTCACAGCAGCGCTGGTCGCTCGTGGTGTACCGGGACACGGTCGACGTCTACATCGTTCGCTGGTTCGACTTCCGGGCGGACGCCGAGGACTTCCGCATGCACCTCGCCGAGCAGAGCGCGGACGGCGGCGGGGATTTCCCCGAATCGCCGGAGGTCGGCCTGGATCAGATGACGAAGCTCTCGTGGCGACAGGACGCGGGAACGGCGCGGCTCGCGTTCTGGGTGGCGGACGCGCCCCACCACGACGCGCGTGCGGCGGCCATGGCGGACGCGCTGCGCGGCGCGCACGACGTGGGCGTGCACGTCTACCCCGTTGCGGCCAGCGGAGTGGACGATCTCACGGAGGACACCATGCGCTCTGCGGCCCAGCTGACGGGCGGACGATATCTGTTCCTGACGAACGACTCCGGCGTCGGCGGCGATCACAAGGAGCCGACGATCCCCTGTTACTACGTGACGCACCTCGACGACGCGATCCTGCGCATGGTCGACATCGAGCTCACCGGCGTGTATCGCGAGCCGGCACCGGCGCAGATCATTCGCACCGGCGGCGACCCCAGCGCCGGCAAGTGCGCGACGCAATCGGGGCAGACGGTTCAGATCTTCTGAGCAATCGAAGCCGCGCGGCTCACTTCAGGGGGGGCGGCGTGCAGGAGGATTGCGCGCTTTCACCCTGGGTGCGCGTCGCGTGAGGCGCGCCCGCGGTGTACTTGCCGCGCTCGTAGTCCTCGAAGAGGCGGCCCCAGCGCGTCTCGCGCTTCCACGATTCGAAGACGTCGCGGTCGATGCGTGGCCAGCGATAGTAATCGTGATAGGCCTCGCTCCCGAGGATGAAGGCGTTGACTAGGGGCGTGTGGAAGAAGAGCTTCTGAAAGCGCTTCATCGGCCCGAACCACATCAGATCGCCCACCCTGCTCGCGGCGTTGTCGCCCACGGAAAACCCCCAGCTCTCGCCCGAGATGTCCGCGCCGACGATCTCGATGTCCCTGGGGTCACCGGTTCCGAGGCCGTCGTCGTGCGCGACCTTGATGAACTCCAGGCTCATCGGATCGAAGCCCATCATCTTCGCCGCGACGGCGTCGATCGCCACCTGGTCGGCGCTGGCGAGCATGTAGTCCTTGATGACCGGGAACATCGTGCGCGGCCCGGGCCCGTTCCCGCAGGTGGTGCCGTCCATCACTGCGAAGAGGCCGCTGTGGATCTCCTTCTGGATCGCCAGGAGGTCGACGAGGGTACGATGGATCCACGAATGCGTGTAGTGGCGCTTCGTGTTCAGCAAGCCACCGAAGGCGTTCTTCATCGCGCCGGTGGTGGTCGTGTAGATGTGACACTTCACCGTGGGCAGGTGCACGATGTTCTTCCCGATGAAGAAATCCGGGATGCTGATCCCCTCGGGAAAGATATCGTCGAGGACGTGCATCTTCGCCTTCGGGCGGTAGTCGACCCACTGCATGTCGCCGTCCCGGAAATTGTAGAGGACGGGGATCTTCTCGTGCTCGAAGATGGGCACGTACTTGTTCAGGTCCTCGCCCTTGAAGGCGTTCGTGACGACCGTCTTGTTCTGCACGCAGACGACGTCCGGATAGCCCGCGGCTCGGAGCGCGCGCGTCGTCCCCTGCAGCTGCCACGGCGTGGTGTTCGCGCCTGGGAAGGGGAAGTGCCACGAGATGTTGTCCTTCAGGATGGTGGTCGCGCCCGCATCGAGCGCGCCCTTCATGCCTGCGAGCTCGCAGACGCGCGCGACGTCGTCGAGGACCGTCTCCGGTGTCACCTTCAGGACCGCGACCTTGCTCTTTGCCATGGAACCTTCCGTCCTTCCCGCCGCCTGCCCCGTTCGAATACCGTCCGCGCGTGGCGGGCGCAGGGGAAGCGGATGGAGGATCCGTGGAGGTCGCGTGGAGACGCCGGACGAGAGCCAGGTACCGCTAGTCGCGAGCGAACTCCGCCTGGCGTTCCACGATCCGGCCGACCAGTCCGTAGGCCTTCGCTTGCTCGGCCGTCATCCAGTGATTGCGCTCGGTGTCGGTCACGATCTTCTCGTAGGGCTGGCCGGTGGCGCGCGCGAAGATGCGATTCAGCCGCTCGCGCATGGCAAGGATCTGCGTGGCTTCTATCTCGATGTCCGTCGCCGGCCCGGACGCGCCGCCGCGCGGCTGGTGCAGCAGGAACCGCGTGTTCGGCAGCGCGACCCGGTTCTTCCGTTCCGCAGCAGCGAAGATCAGCGCGCCGGCGCTGGCCACCCACCCGGTTCCGAGGATTTTCACCTCCGGCTCGATGAAGCGGATGACGTCGTGGATCGTGTCGCCGGACTCCACGTGGCCGCCGGGCGAG
>CAYUAW010000641.1:0-3469 GCA_964442485.1 uncultured Polyangiaceae bacterium | reverse complement strand
CCTGCTCGACGAGATCGAGAAGGCCCACCCCGACGTGTTCAACATCCTCCTGCAGGTGATGGACCACGGCGGCCTCACCGACAACAACGGCAAGAAGGCGGATTTCCGCCACGTCGTGCTCATCATGACCAGCAACGTGGGTGCGGCGGATCTCGCGCGGGTCAAGGTCGGCTTCTCGCAGAAGTCCGATCGCGGCGACGACGAGGTCGCCTTCAAGAACACCTTCAGCCCGGAGTTCAGGAACAGGCTCGACGCGCGCATCCGCTTCGACCCGCTCACCCCCGACGTGATGCATCACATCGTCGAGAAGTCGGTGAAGGAGCTCGTCGTCCAGCTCGCGGAGCGAAACGTCGTCATCGAGCTCAGCGACGCGGCGCGCGACTACTTCGCGAAGAAGGGCTACGACGTCGACAACGGCGCCCGTCCCCTCGCCCGCCTCGTGCAGGACGAGATCAAGCGCCCCCTCGCCGACGAGATCCTGTTCGGCAAGCTCGACAAGGGCGGCACCGTGACGGTGAACGTGGTAGACGGCCGCGTCGAATTCGACATCGAGCCTCGCGCCGAAACGCCTGCGCCTACGCCGTCGTAGGCGCGGGGCGGCGCCCAGGGACGCCCGCACCATGATCACCATCGTCGACTACAACGCCGGGAACCTCCGCAGCGTGAAGCGGGCGTGCGACGCCGCCGGCGCGGACTCCCGGCTCACACAGAACCCGGAGGACATCCTCGCCGCCGAGCGCGTCATCTTCCCCGGGGTCGGCGCGGCCCGGAGCGCCATGGACACCGTCCTCGCGCGCGGCCTCGACGGGGCGCTCCGCGAGGCAGTGCGCCGCGGCACTCCGGTCCTCGGCATCTGCATCGGCGCGCAGATCATCCTGGAGCGGTCGGAAGAGGGCGACACGCCGTGCCTCGGGCTCCTGCCGGGCACGACGAAGCGCTTCCAGCTCGAAGATCCCCGGCTGAAGGTGCCGCACATCGGCTGGAACGAGGTGAAGGTGGAGAAGCCGCACCCTCTCCTCGCCGGCCTCGAGCCGGGCGACGAGCTCTACTTCGTGCACTCCTACTACCCGAGCCCGAAGGACGGCGCGCGCGTGTACGCCACCGCGGACTACGGCGGTTCGTTCTGCTGCGCCCTCGGACAGGGGAACCTGTTCGCGACGCAATTTCACCCCGAGAAGAGTGGCCCCATCGGCCTCGATCTGCTCGCGCGCTTCGCGCGATGGGACGGCAAATGCTGAGCAAGCGTGTCATCGCCTGCCTGGACGTCCGCGACGGCAAGCTCGCCAAGAGCGTCAAGTTCGTCGACACGAAGGACATCGGCGACCCGGTGGAGAAGGCCAGGCAGTATTACGAGGACGGCCTCGACGAGCTCGTCTTCTACGACATCACGGCCTCGAGCGACGGCCGCGGCATCATGCTGGACGTCGTCGAGAAGGTCGCCGCGCAGGTGTTCATTCCGTTCTCCGTCGGCGGCGGCATCCGCTCCGTCGACGACGCGACGAAGCTACGGCTCGCGGGCGCCGAGAAGATCAACGTGAACAGCGCCGCGGTGAAGGACCCCGAGCTCATCCGCCGCTGCTCCGACGCCATCGGCGCGCAGAGCGTGGTGCTCTCCATGGACGTGCGGCGAGCGGGCGTGACGCCCGAGATCCCGTCGGGCTACGAGATCGTCATCAACGGCGGCCGCACGCCGGTCGGCCGCGACGCGGTCGCGTGGGCGCGCGAGGGCGAGCAGCTCGGCGCCGGCGAGCTCGTCGTGAACTCCATCGACGCCGACGGCACACGCGAGGGCTACGAGCTCCGCCTCACGCGCATGATCGCGGACGCCGTGCAGATCCCGGTGATCGCATCCGGGGGCGCCGGCAAACCCGAGCACCTTTACGAAGTGCTCACCGAGGGCCACGCCGACGCCGCGCTCGTCGCCTCCATGGTGCATTACGGCGACTACACCGTTCAGGGCCTGAAAGAATACCTGCGCGGCCGCGGCGTGAAGGTCCGCATGCCGCGCAGGCTCTCGTAGCGGGACGCGCGTCAGAGGGCGAGGAAGACGAAGCCCTCCGGCAGGTCATTTCCAGAGGCGGCTCCAGCCACGCCGGTGCCCGCGACGAAGGTTCGTTTGTCCGGCGAGACCGCGAGTCCGAGCGACTGAGCAGGTGTCCGCCACTCCTGCGATGCGGCGAAGAGATCCATGCTTTGCCGCGACCAGGACTTGATCACGCCGTTCCAGTCGTTGGTGAGGATCCGGTCCTGATCGACCCAGACTGAGTTGCTGATCCAACCCGGCTGACCCGTAAGCCTTTGATGCAGGCTCCCTGTCGTCGCGTCCCAGATCTGGAGCACGCCCCCGCTGCCTGGTGGATCCCCGTCGCCGGTCGACGCAATCCAGGCGCCATCCGGAGACCACATTGCGTCCGACTCCTCGTTGGCGATCGGGCCCACGGTCAGTCCCTCCGTTCCGTCGGGAATATCGAAGATGGTGGCGCTTGGGCGACTGCCGTCGGGCGCGCCCGGACTCGTGGCGCCGTCCACTATCAGATTGGACCCCTTCGGTGAAAAGTGAAGGTTAGCGACCGAACCCCGGCGCGGAATGCTGGTGACCAGCGCGCCGTCGTCGACGCGCCAGACCTCCACCGGCCCATTTTCACCCCCGGTTGCGAGAAAGGCCCCATCACCCGAGAATGCGACGCTCGATACGTACTCGGTGCAGTTGACGGGGATCTGCCGCACCTGGTTCCCGCTTGCCACGTCGTAAAGAGCGGCAATGGGGCCGTAGCCCGAGACCGCCAGAAGCTTCCCGTCCGGAGAGAACGCCACCCCCAGGGCATCGAGCCCTTCCGTACCCGCGAAGTCTCGCAGGCGCTGTCCGTCGCTCAGTCGCCACAGGTGCAACCCGCGCGGCTGGTCCTCAGTGGCGGTGGCGAGGAGCTTGCCGTCCAGAGAATAGGCGATCTCCGAGGTACGCCCGCACGGGTTGAAGACCCCTCGTTCGAGCGAGATGGGATCGCAGCTCTTCGATGTGCCGACGATGGCACTCGAGCCGGCGTCTGCCGTAACGGAGGCGCCGCCGGCCGCGCCAGGCGATCCACCGCTTCCGCTCGTTGCTCCCGCGCCACCGTGTGTGCCGCCGGCCTCGCCCGGCGCCCCTCCCGGCTCCGACGAACCGCCGCCCGGCGCGTTGCTCTTGCTGGAGACGTGCTGATTCGCATCCCCCAGATCGACCTTGGAACCACACGCGACCAGGACCGCCACCAGAGACAGACTCGTGTAACGCTGCATGTTTCGACCTCCACCCCACCAATGGAGGCACCGGGCTTCTTTGATCACGGTCCCTCGTCGGCTCCGCTGTGCGACAGCAGATTGCGGACGCGTCGCGACTCGGGCAGAGAGGGATGCGCCTCCAGGAACGCGTGCGCGCGCGCGCGCGCCGCAGCGCCCTTGCCGCCCGCTTCCAGGATCTCGATGCGGAGCA
>CAYUAW010000640.1:0-3472 GCA_964442485.1 uncultured Polyangiaceae bacterium | reverse complement strand
GCTAAGGCCCCCCGTTGGAGCACCAGCCCGGCCATGTCAAGGTGGTTACTCAGCGACCGCTGTCGTATCCATGCGCCGCGGCCCTCCAATGAGATGAAAACGTTCTTCACCATCGACGACCTCGTCGTCCCTGCGAGCCATCCTCGAATGCTCTCCGAGGTGGCGGCGGCGCAAGGTGCCGATCGCGATGCGGTCCTCGCGGAAGCGGGCCTCAATTACGAGATGCTCCTCGATCCCGATCGGCGGCTCTCCTACGCGCAGTACATGAAGATCGCCGCCGCTGCGATCCGGCTGACGGGCAATCCGGCGCTCGGCCTCGACTTCGGCGGGCACGCGCGGCTCGCGCACTGGGGCGTCGTCGGGCTCGCCGCCATGAACGGCGTGACCGGTGGTCAAGCGCTCCGGGTGTGGCTTCAGTACTACCGGACGTACGCACCTGGGTGGGACCTGTCGGTGCACGTCGAGGGAGACGTCGGTCATTTCATCATTCGAGAGGCCATCCCGCGCGGCAAGCTGCTCCCCTTCGCGACCGAAGCGACGCTGATGACGGTGCAGCGTCTCACTGGCGAGATCAACGGGCGGCCTCTTCCAGTCCGAGAGGTGCGATTCGCCTATCCGCGCCCGGCGTACGCGGAGCGGTACCGTGAGTTCAGTTCCGAGGTCATCGTCTTCGACGCTGACCTCACCGAGGTTCTCTTCGACGCGAAGAACATGGACTTGCCGATCGACGGCGCCGATCCGAGCACCGGCGTGCTCGCCGAGCGCTACTGCGTTGCGGAAGCCGCCCGCGTCACTCCCACCGTGGGGCTACTCGCCGAAGTCCGGAAGGTGCTGGTACGCGGGCTCGCGCCCCGTCCCACGCTGGAGGACGTGGCTCGCGAGCTTCGCACGAGCTCGCGTTCTCTCCGTCGCGCGTTGCAGGAGATGGGCACGTCGTTCCGCACGCTGCTCGACGAAGCGGCGAAGGCGCGAGCGGAGGAGCTCGTACGGCGCAACTCGGACAAGCTCGAGCACGTCGCCAGCGAGCTCGGCTTCTCCGACGTCCGCACGTTCCGGCGCGCGTTCAAGCGCTGGACGGGGCACAGCCCGGCCGCATTCCGCAACCGGGCTGCAAGAAGCTAGTGTTCCGTCACGCCAGACGTGACAGCGCGCCCGACTCGACGAGCGCTTCGTCGAACATCTCGGCGGTCGCGCTCATGGGAGAGCTCGCGAGCGCCTCCATGGCACTGCCCGCGTCTCCCTGATCGGAGACGAGGATCTCCACTCTTCTTCCGACCATCGACGATAGTTCGGGCAGATGCAGCGTGGTCGACTCCAATCGTGCCTGAATACGAATGGTGTTCATCGCCAGGATTCCCCTTCCGTCTGGTGTGAGAGCGAAGTGACCCGGCGAGAATACAGCAAAGTGCGGGTGAGCGGTTGGTTCCGAGCTCACCCGCGTCGCTTTCGCATTTTCCCTGGTATGCGGTGTGCGGGTATACGCGGGCGCTCAGAACGCCCCGGCGTAGAGCGCTTCTATCTCGCCGGCCCCGAGCACCATGCGAGCGTTGTAGAGGTTCGCGGGATCGAGGAATGCGACTTCGCTGCACGGGCCCATGTCGTCCTTCGGCACGCGGACGTCACCGAGCTTCTGCGGGTGGCCCGTCGCGCGAAGCATCTCCGATACCTTGTTCGCGGCCGCGGCCGCGGGGTCGCCGTCTCCTTTTGCGCCCAGGGCGATGGCGACATCGGCCAGCCGTTTGGCGGCCTCGGGTCGTGCCGCGTTGAAGCGCATCACGTGCGGCAGGAGGATGGCGTTGCCCATCCCGTGTGGGACGCCGTAGCGAGCGCCGAGTGCGTGCGACATGCCGTGTACGAGGCCCACGTTGGCGCTGCCGATGGCCCACCCCGCGAGCGTCGCTGCGCTCTGCATTGCGCTGCGCGCGGCGAGATCCGTGCCGTTCTTCACGGCTGTCTCCAGGTTCGCTGCGATGAGACGGATCGCGTGAAGGGCCTGGGCGTCGCTCATCGCGTTCGCGATGCGGCTCGTGTACGCCTCGATGGCGTGCGTGAGCGCGTCGAAGCCGGTGGCCGCCGTGAGCATCGCCGGGAGCCCCACCGTGAGCGTCGGATCGAGCACGGCAAGATCCGGCACGATGTACCGATCGCCGATGTAGCTCTTCACCTTGAGCCGGGAGTTCTTCACGACGGCGACGTTGGTCACCTCGCTGCCGGTGCCCGCCGTGGTCGGGATCACGACGTGCGTGATCTGCGGGCCGAGCAGCTGCTGGAAGCCGAGGGTCTGGATGGCCCTGATATCGTTGGTGATGGCGACCACCGTGGCCTTCGCGGTATCGATGACGCTGCCGCCGCCAAGGCTCATCACGCAGTCCACGTCGTGCTTCTTGCCTAGCTCGGCCGCCGCGTCGATGACTTCGAGCCCGCTGTCCTGCGGCACCTCGGAGAAGATCGCCGCGATCTTCGAGCCGAGGGCGTCCTTCACTCGTTCGAGGAGGCCCGCCTTGATCACCCCCGGATCGGTGATGAGCAGGATGCGCTCCTTCTTCTGTTCCGCCATCTCTCCGGTCAGGCGAGCGACGCTACCGGGGCCTGAGATGATCCGCGTCGTCGGCTCGTACTCGTACGCGATGCTGCGCTTGCGCTTGAGCACCAGGCGAGGCCCCATCTTGGCGTCGGGGTCACCCTCCGTGCCGATGTGGAAGTGCTTGATCTCCGTGTACTCGGCGAGCCCGTAGTGCCCGAGCTCGCGCCCGATGCCGCTCTTCTTGTACCCGCCGAAGGCGCCGTAGTCGTTGAACACGTGGTAGTCGTTGATCCACGCGGTGCCGGCGCGGAGCTTCCGCGCCACGTCCTGGGCGCGCTCGACGTTCTTTCCCCAGACCCCGCACGCGAGGCCGTAGTCGTTGTCGTTCGAGATCTCGATGGCCTGCTCGATCGAGTCGTAGGGGATGACCGCGAGCACCGGGCCGAAGATCTCCTCCCGCGCGATGGTCATCTTGTTGTCGACGTCCGCGAAGATGGTCGGCATCAGGTAGTTCCCCTTCTCGAAGCCGGGGACGGCGGCACGCCCGCCGCCGCAAACGAGGCGCGCGCCCTCCTTCTTTCCGATCTCGATGTACTGCTCGACGCTCTTTCGCTGCTTCTCGCTGACGACGGGGCCCATCTGCGTCTGCGGATCGAGCTCGTAGCCGACGCGGATCGTACGCGCACGCTCGACCAGCCGCCCGAGCAGCTCGGCGTAGCGCGCCTTCGGCAGGAGCAACCGCGTACCCGACTCGCAGACCTGGCCCGAGTGGAGAAAGCTCGCGAAGAGCGAGCCGTCGACCGCCATTTCCATGTCTGCGTCGTCGAGGATGATGTTCGCGCTCTTGCCGCCGAGCTCCATCGTGGCCTTCTTGATGCCCTGCGCGGCCATCTCGAGGATGCGCCGGCCGACCTCGGTGCTGCCGGTGAAGGCGATCTTGTCCACGCC
>CAYUAW010000639.1:0-3475 GCA_964442485.1 uncultured Polyangiaceae bacterium | reverse complement strand
ACACGCGCTCGATGGACGCCGCGATCTCGATATGGACGTGGACTTCGTACATGCGTGCTGCGGTACGACGGCGGGCGGGTGGCGTCGAGGCGGTTCTTCGACATCTGCCCGTGCGAGAGGCGTCGGTCGATGTCATGCTCTCGAGTTGCGTGATCAACCTGTCACCCGACAAGAGCAGGCATGGCTAGCTCTCCTTCATCGATGCCGATACCAGGTAAGCCGCTCCCGGGCGACTTCACCGGAAGCGATCTCGCGAAGACACCGGACGACTACATCCTCGAGCTCGACGCACGCGTCCGCGCCGAGCTCGGCGCGCTGCTCGACGCGTTCGAGCGCGGCGACGACAACAGGGAGAATGACGTTCATGCGGTCCTGGCCGACGCGACGGCGCGGGCGATGAGTTCGCTCACGAGCGGCCGCGGACTCATCCTGATCCGCGGTATCCCTGTGCAAGGTCACTCCCGGGACACGGTCGCCAGGCTCTACGAGACGTGGGGACGCGCGCTCGGAAATCCGCAACCGCAGAACCTCGAAGGCGAGCTCCTCACGGACATCCGCGATACCGGCGCCGATCCGGACGACCCGGACGTCCGCCTCTACAAGACTCGCGCGGAGCAGGACTTCCACACGGACGGCGCGGACGTCATAGGACTCATGTGCCTGAGCGGCGCGAAGTCAGGCGGCGAGAGCCGCATCGTGAGCTCGGTGCGCGTGTACCGGGCGCTTCGGGAGCGCCGCCCGGATCTCGCGCCGCTCCTGTTCGAGCCGTGGTGGTTCGCGATTCCCGGAGCGCGAGCACGCGCACTCCCCGAGGCGATGCCGCGCCCGATCGCGACCTTCGACGGCGCGAAGCTCGAGACGTTCTTCATCGGCTGGTACATCCGGAACGCGCAGCTCTTCGACTCCGTCCCGAAGCTGACCGACGCGCAGCGTGAGCTCCTCGAAGTGTACGAGGGCATCGCGAACGATCCGTCGCTCTATCTCGATATGCACTTCAGACCCGGTGACGTGCAGTGGCTGCGCAACGCATTCGTCTTGCACAAGCGCACGGCCTATGAGGACTTCCCCGAGCCCGAGCGAAAGCGACATCTTCTCCGCTTGTGGCTGTCGGCACCGGGGATCGACGACTCGATGCCCCATTTCTCGGTTCATGGCGGCGGCGCGCCGGTCTGACACGCGACGCTGGCACACCTGGCACAGGACCCCAGAAACGCTGCTCAAGACCAATCCCTTGCGGGGGCATGTGGCTTGCATCGTTGCGCGCCAGCAAGGGCGGTGACTGAGCCCCGACGGGCGTGCGCCCGATGCAGGCGCCCCCGACGGAAGCAGCTCGTCACCGCCGTCGCGATCAGCCGGCCACGCACAGCGCATCGAACAAATTCCCGCGGGCGCCCGATGCGATGGGCCCGTGACGCAAGCCACGGCGGCGCTCGATCCGGTTTGCCCGGCCGCGCTGTGCGGCAACGGGCGGGTGGACTCCTGCCAGGGCCCTCCGCAGTGCGGCGAGCACGGCGGGTGCGTTCCGAGCATGGAGTCCGAGGAATGCGACACGAAGCCCATGCAAACGTGCGAGGGCATGGGGTTCGTGCAAGGGCAAGTAACCTGTTCTTCGACCTGCCACCTCGACTGGTCGGGCTGCGACGTGTGCGGCTCCGATCCACGCATCGAAGCTTGTGCGCGTGACGGCTTCCTGTGGGCGAGCCGGCCAAACGGCACCGATCCGTTGCTCGCGCGCTTCGAGCTCGACGGCACGATGACCACCACGACTCTCGCGCTCGGCACGATCAATTTCTTCACACAGCTCGCGTGGACCGGAAGCGAAGCGCGTCTGTTCTGGGACCAATCATTCATTTCATTGGACCGCAAAGGTCACGCACTCGGAACCATCCGAACGTTGATTGGCGACGGCAACGCAACCTGCCGCTTCCTGCTCAGCTCGGTGCGCGGACCGCAGTGCTACTATCCGCGGGGCGGGGGGAGCCGATACTTGGAAGCTTCGGCGGCGGAGTCACGGGCTCCGGCAACCGATCGCTCGTCGTGCTGGACGAAAACGGCGTGGCACAGCCGCCGTTCGTCGTCTTCGCGAACGGCAGCCAGGGGCCCGAGTTCCAGCGTCAGCTCGTGGCGCTGTGCTGGAGCTGGCGCGCGTGCGTCCAGGGTTCATGCGCTCCGCGACTCGGCGTGTGCAGCAACCCGCCACCCGTGTGAGGGCCATGGTCGCCGAGCGCGCAGGTAGTAGACTCGGCGTCTCATCGATCGCGGAGGCAGACATGAGAACCACCCGCTCCTCTTGGTCGGTACCGGCGATCGCCGTCGCTTTGATTTCGGCATGTGCGTCGAACGAAAAGAGCGGTCCGACGAGAAGCAATGTCGTCGACGCGTCCGCCGCTGGCGGCAGTTCGGGTGCAACTGGTGGCGGGGGCTCCGCGATGGGCGGATCGCCAGGGGCAGGCGGCGCATCTGGCGGAAAGACAGGGATGGGTGGGGCTGAGGCGGGCGGCAATTCCGGCAATGGGGGGACGGCTGGCGGTGGAGGATCGGGTGACGCGAACGCCGGCGGACGCTCCGGCTCGGCAGGCCACGGAGGCGGAGGCACACAGAGCGGAGGCACAGCAGGCACCGGTGGACTCGGAGGCGCGGGTGCCGGAGGCAAGGGCGGTTCCGCCGGCGCGGGCGATGGAGGGATCCCGTGCGGCACCAGCACTTGCAGCGCCGGTGAGCTCTGCATCACCGGCCGATGCGCGGGATGCTGCAACCTCCCGCCAGCGTGTATTCCCATCCCGAGCGGGTGCAGCGAAACGCTCGGTTGCGGCTGCTTCAACGCGGACCCGTGCGGCGGGTGTACGAAGTGTCAATCGGTAACAGCAAGCACCATCGTTTGCGGTAACTGCCAGTGCGTGTGCGCCGCAGCCTGGTCACCCGTCGAGACACCGAACGGATCGCGGCGCATCGCCGACCTGCATGTGGGCGACCTCGTCTACACGATCGATCACGGCGAGCGAGTAGCAATGCCGATCGCTCGCGTGAATCGCCAGAGGGTCTCGCACCACGCCCTCGTCCGCGTGAGGCTCACCAGCGGAACCGTGGTTGAAATGAGTGGCGGGCACCCGACCGGCGACGGCGGTCGATTCGACGCGCTGATGCCGGGCCAGCGACTCGGTGCCGTTGAGATCCTCTCGGCCGAGACCGTTCCCTACGACGAGCCCTTCACGTACGACATCCTTCCGGCGTCCGACACCGGTACCTATTTCGTCGGCGACGCCTGGGTCGGCAGCACTCTCTACGAAGGCCACTGCGGTCAGTAGCCCATTCCTTCACTTGCAGAACCCTGGTACCGACTCGCCTGCCTTGGCGGCTACTCCGTCTTCGAATGCACGACGAGCCGGTCGGGCGCGAGCTCGGTGATACGGAGGGCGCGCTCAGGCTCGCCGCCGCGGTCGGAGAGCCGGAGCGTCGCGCCGTCGAGGGTCCATTT
>CAYUAW010000638.1:0-3484 GCA_964442485.1 uncultured Polyangiaceae bacterium | reverse complement strand
GCGTCCGCGCCGGTTGCCGTGAGGCCCGTTGCCGCGTGCGGCAGCGGCGACTGCGCGGTGATCTGGAAGACGCTCGCGGATGCGAACGTCGGGGCGTGCTGGAGCGTGAGCGTCGTCGGAGCGATGGCTGCATCGCGGTTGATCACGATGACGACCACACGATTCGCGACGGTGGAATCGATGCTGCCGTAGACGGATACCCGTGCGATGTCGCTCGTGGTCGCCCCGACCGATGTATCGCCGAAGGCCGCGCCCGCGCCGTCGTAATTGCGGAACGCGGCGAACGCTCCTACGAGGAAGCTCACGGCCGAGGCGGAAGTATCCGTCGCCGCGAGCGCCACGCCTTCGCGGCCGAAGATGCCGAGGGTGTCTGCCGCGGCGATCCCTCCGCTGATGTCTTCGTCGCCCCCGTGTGTCCACGCGGAAAATGCGAGCTTCGTTCCGGGGTAGTTGGCGGTGACGCGCTGATTCAGCCACGCAAGGAGGTTGATCGGCCCGGCCATGTAGTCGTTGGCGATCCAGCTGTTTTCCTTGTAGGTCGAATCCCAGAGCGAGCGGGGTGCCTGGACCCGCTGCTCGACGATGGCTGGATCGGGAGGGCTTCCGTCCGGTGCGATGACGCGGGTCCCGTTGGCGCTCGCCTCGCTGTACCAGTGGACGTCCAGGTAATCGATCAGGCGCTCTCCCGCGGTGTCGGAGGCCTGTTTCATCGCTGCCAGGTAGTAGCTGACGAAATCCGGCTTGCCGCTGGCGTCGGGAGCACCCTGAAGATCCAGGAAGGCTTGAAACCCGTAGCCGACGAACCCCGCGATCTCGGCCCCCGGCCACTGGTCGCGGACCATGCTCGCGTAGTCGGTGTTCTTCGCCACGATCTCCGCGTACGTCGTCTGATTCGGGTGAACCTCGGGGTGCGACAGCGACCAGAGCTCGGTCTGGTTGTCCATGGCGAACAGCGCGTGCGCGCTCGGGGCGTGCGCCTTCACGGCGCTCACGAACTCGTCCTGGTTGACGAAGTCGTCGGTGGTGTCAGGTGTCGTGCTCAGGGCGGCACCCTTCCGTGCGCGGTTCTTCTTGAAGCGCGTGTCGAGATAGTCGGCCCCCGAGTTGCGCACGTCGGTGCCGGTGCACGACGCCGTGGCCGGGCCGCTATTCTTGTCGGCGGCGACGTAGTCGAGCAGCGGCAGGGTGACGACCGTCGCTCGCGCACCGGCGTCGTCGATGAACGACGTGACGGCGCCCGCCGGCGTGTCACCGCCTCCGAGCCTGCCATCGTTCACGAAGCAGCTGCTTCCGCTATTCGAGGCGTTGTTCTCCCAGTTGTACGTGGACGAGGGATCGGAGCCCTGGCGACAGAGGGTGAAGCGCGCGTCCGCGTTGGTGCACGCGACGAGACTGTTTCCGTTCACGCCGTAGATGAGCGGCGAGATCGGGTGCGAGTTCGCCGTCAGATCCACGGTGAGCGTCACGGGGGCGCCGCGGATCGTGCCGCCGTCGCTGCCGCCAACGGCACCCGCACCGCCGGCTCCGCCCGTGATGACGCCACCACTGCCGCCGCCGGTGCCGCCGGTGTCGCCGGCACTGCCGCCCGTGGAGCCGCCGTTCCCGCTGCCGCCTGAATCCGTCGAGCCGCCGTTGCCCGCTCCCGCGCCACCCCCCGAAGCGGGACCGCCGCCGTCACCCGATACACGCCCTCCGTCGCCGTTCGCATCGCCTCCGGAGCCGTTGCCGTTGCCGCCGTCGCCGTTGCCGTTGCCGTTGCCGTTGCCGCCGTCGCCCTTGCCTGCATCGGCTCCGCCGGTGCCCTTGCCCCCGCTTCCTGTCCCTCCAGAGGAAGGCGCCCCGGCGGCGCCGTCGCCCTTGCTGGCGTCCGGTGTGTTCTTGGTGGGGTTCGACGTGTCCGAGCCGCAACCAGACAGCCCCACGAGCACCGCGAGCGCGATGGCGCCCGAGCCCGACTCGATCATTTTTCGCATGAAGACTCCAGCGTGCCCACCGAACCGACGCTTACGGCTCTCTCGAGATCCAACCCATCATATAGCGTCGTTGCCGCTCTCTGAAGGCCCGTCCCGTCATTCGACGAACATCGTGGCGTGTCACACGCCTGAACGCGCGTGAAGCGTGCGGAAACACGGGCTTGCACGCGCTCCGCCCCGCATCGGTCGCGCGCGGCACACCCGACGGCGGCATCCGCGCGGGCCATCGAGGGAGCTGAGCCCTCCAAGCGTCGCAGCGGTACCTAGGCTGCATGGCACGCTCCACGATTGTTGCCGTTGGCGCGGCTTCGACGTCGCTGGTCGTCCTCGCGTGCTCGGCGCGCGGCGAACCAAGACTAGTCTAGTCGCACGCGGCACCCGCGCCGGCCGGGAAGAAGTACGAGATGGCCATGCACATCTCGCTGGAGAGCGCCGACGTTCCGACGGTGATGGCGGATGCGCCGCCGTTCTCGTAGCTGCAGGCGAGCTCTATGGTGGGAACGAACGTTCCAGCGGGCGCAGGCGCGGTGGAGTGACGGACGGAGTCGCGGCGCGGCTGCGCTGATGGCGTGCGCGGGAGGTGCCGCGCTCGTTCCAGAGGAGCGCGAACCTTCCCTCGTTCATGAACGCGCGCGCGTCACTTGCAGACGGACGTAAGGCTCGGCGCGAGGGCCTTCACCGCCGCCGAGTAGTTCGACGGGACGGTGGCGACGTTGGCCGCGATGACGCCGTCGCCGATGCGCGCGTTCACGGTCGCGCTCGTCGCGTTCGACCAGGTGTCGCCCATCGCGGAGAGACCGAAGCTCGTGTCCACGAGGATCGGGCGACCCGTGAGGGTGTGCAGGTACGCGTAGGTCGCCGTCGAGTGATTGTAGGTGGTGCCGTTCTCCGAAGCGTCGAAGAACCCGGCGTTGTTCGCGACGCCGGTGGTCCACGCCAGGTCGTACGCGACGCTTTCGGCTTTCATGGCGCCCCAGAAGGCATTGGTCACGTCGTCGGCATTCCACGTGGAGTGATTCACGGCGACGACGGCGTTCGGCATCTTCGACTTGATGGCGCACGTGATGTCGGCGGTGAGCTGCGCGAGCTCGGTGTACGAGAGCGGATTCATCTGGCTCGTGGCGGAGTACTGCACGAAGTCGCCTTCGAGGAGCCACACGAGGGGCTTGGTGGGCCACGCTTGATATGTCTTGTCGGCGTAGCTTCCGTACATGTCGACGATGCGCGCGCGGTTCGTGCGGATGAGGTTCGCGCCGCCCGTCGTGAGGTTCGGGCCGTTCGGGTTCTGATTGCCGTCGGGCAGGCCGTTCGCGTGACCGTAGTAGCCGATGAAGTAGGCGTAGTAGACGGGGATCAGAGCCGTCTTCGACACTTCGTTCATGAGCCAGGTGCAGCCGCCGCAGCTCGGGAGGGTGCCGTCCTTCGTCACCTCGTAGCCGACCCAGTTCGACATGAACGAGAGGTAGTCGTAGCCGTCGAGCGAGTTGCCCGAAGGGTTGTTCGTCCCCCAC
>CAYUAW010000637.1:0-3500 GCA_964442485.1 uncultured Polyangiaceae bacterium | reverse complement strand
CGGTTTTCGAGTTGTCACCAAACTGGAACGAGCGTATCAGTTTTCTCGCGACGGCCCGAAGCGCGGAGAAGAACCTGTGAAGCTCGTCACCTACAGACAAGCGGGCGAAAGTCGCGACCGGGTCGGCGTCCTCAGCGCCTCGGGTGACGCGGTCTCCGACCTCTCCGTGCACTTCGCGAGCATGCTCAACCTCATCGACGGGGGCGAGAGCGCGCTCCGGGTCGCTCGCGAGACGGCAGATGCGGCGCGCCCGTCGAGTGCCCTCGCCGAAGTGACGCTACGGGCGCCGATTCCCGAACCTCGCCAGATAAGGGACGTGATGTCGTTCGAACGTCATTTTCGGCAGTCGATCGACGCGATTGCCAGAATGCGTGTGGGACCGCTCGCGCCCCTCGCACTTGTGCTCGGCGTCGCAAGGATCCCCCGTGTCTGGTTCGAGCAGCCGATCTACTACAAGTGCAACCGTTTCTCCGTAGTCGGGCCGGAGGCCGACATCGTTTGGCCCGAAGGGGCGAAACTCATGGACTACGAATGCGAGCTCGGCATCGTCATCGGCAAGACGGGAAAGAACATCCCACGCGACCGAGCCATGGACCACGTCTTCGGCTACACCATCTACAACGACATGACGGCGCGGGACGTCCAGTTCCGCGAGATGCGCGGGCATCTGGGGCCGGCCAAGGGCAAGGACTTCGATACCGGCAACGTGATCGGTCCTTGGCTGGTCACCCGGGACGAAGTTCAGAATCCTTATGACCTCGCGATGATCTCGCGAGTGAACGGCGTCGAACAGGGTCGCGGTACGTCGGCGGACATGTTCCACCGGTGGGACGCCATCATCGAGTTCCTGTCTCGCAACGAGACCCTCCACGCTGGCGAGCTCATCGGTTCGGGCACGGTCGGCAACGGGTGCGGCCTCGAGCTCGGCCGTTTTCTCGAACCCGGAGCACTCGTCGAGCTCGAGATCACCGGGCTGGGGACGCTCCGCAATCGCCTGGTGAAACCATGAGACGCACGGAGCAGCCACCGGTCCTGCGCGAATTCGTCGACGGCGTCTATGCTTACCTGCAGACGGCCGACCCTTCCGCGGCCGCGGCACATTTCCTTACGTGGCTCGAAATGCGTTACAAGCTGAACAGCGACCGAAAGGCCGTAGTGTAGGGCTCTCTTCGAAGCGCCCTGGAGAACGAACATGGCCGACTTCCAACGAGTGATGCGTCGCATCGTCACCGGAGACAACGAGCGCGGAAAGTCCACCATCATCCTCGACGGTGGTCCTTCGTCTTCGCTAGGGGATCCGGACTTCGGCGGACTCTTCGAGATCTGGGAGGAGGCCATCACCGGCGCCCTCGATCCACGCGCGACGAAAGACCTTGGCGGCGCCACACCAAAGCTCGGACCTCGCGCGGGGAATTTTCAGGTGCGCTGGTTCGTGGTCCATCCATCGCCGGACGGCGTCCCGCGCGACGTTCTGAACTCAGTCGCCCGCGACAGCTTCGCGGCGGTCGGCGGCGCAGAGCACATCATCGACCAATCTCGTCATCCCTCGATGCACGAGACGCACACCGTCGATGTCATCTGCCTGGTCCAGGGCAGCGTGAAGTTGATCCTGGAGGACACCGAAACGATTCTGTCGCCCGGCCAGGTCGTCATCCAGCGCGGAACGAACCACGCCTGGGAACCGATCGGCGGCCCGGCGCTATTGCTCGCGGTCTTGATCGATCGATCAGACGCTCGCTGACGTTCCTCCGCTCAGCGGATGTGCACCGGCGTGCAATATTGGTGGTTACCATCGTTCCATTCGTGCTCGTTCGGGGCCGGCGAATAGCGGATCGAGGAAGGCGACTACGCGCGCGGGGGCGGCGCTACAGTGGGCTAGCTTTATCGGAAAAAAGCCTACCTTGAAGCCGTGCGCCGGGAGGCTCTTCAGGTTGGTGAGCTGCTGAACGATGAAGACTTCGCGCTCGCGGCCGGCGAAATGACCGTCCCAGATTTCAGCGGGGTCGCCCGTCTGCTTGAAGGCCTGGCGCATGACGGCGAAAGGGCGGTCCCAGCCGATGGCGTCGGTGCCGAGAACTTTGGCGCCGAGCCCAGAAAGAAACAAGGTGCCTTCGCGGGTCATGCCCGGGTAGTGAAACCATCGAACATCGGACAGGTCGTACTCTTCCTGGCCCGTGCGCAGCAGGATCGCGCAGCCGGGAGTCACCTTGCCGCCGTTCGCGTCGAGCGCGGCTTGGAGCGCCGCGACGGTGAAGCCGTCGCCCGGAGTCGCGGCGCCTCTCAGATCGAGCACGAGCCCGTCGCAGAAGAGCTCGTCGAGCCGGAGCGCCTCGATGGTGCGCGCCGGTTTGCCCTCGCACATCGAGCCGTAGTGAAGAGGTGCGTCGACGTGAGTCCCGATGTGAGAGTTCATCGAGACCTGCTCTTGTCCCCAGCCCTCTGATCCCGGCAAGTGCTCACGCTGACAGCCAAAGATGGCGCACATCACCTGTGCACCCCCTTCGGCCGGCGCAAAATACTGCACCTGCGGGACGAGCACGCTGGCAGAGCGCTTCATGGCTTCGGGCAGTCGCTCGTGGTCGTGCGAATCGAGCGTACGGGTGAGATCGACGAGATGCATGAGACGCTCCTTCGACTCCCAAAGGTGAGCCGCCATCGAGGATGGTGTCGGTGTCAGGCGTGTGCTCGATCCGGCTTGAGCAACAATTTGCCGAGGACCGCGCGGGCATCGAGCAATTCGTGCGCGGTACGGGCCTCGGACAGCGGCAGGCGCCGCTCGATGTAACTCGCTACTTTTCCTGCTGCCATCAGCTCGAGGACGTGAGCGAGCAACTCGCGCCGTTTCTTGGCGTGAGCGTCGTAGCAATGGAGCGAAAACAAACGCAGCGAAGGGCACTTCGCGATATGCAAGGTCATCGCGCCCATCACGCTTTGCTCGGGCATGCCGCCCGTCAGGTTGTAGACGAGGATCTGTCCGAAGGTCGCCAGCATCTCGAAGTTGCGGTCGAAATGCGGACCCACGAATTGGTCCAGCATCAAGTCGACCCCCCGTCCCTCGGTGATCTCTCGCACGCGAGCGAACGGATCCTCACGCGAATAGTCGATAGCGTGATGCGCGCCCCGAGCTTGTGCGAACGCGCACTTGGTGGCGCTGCTCGCGCCAGCGATCACGGTTGCACCCGCCAGCCTCGCGAGCTGGATGAACGCCGTACCCACGCCGCCGGAGGCGCCATTCAAATAGATGGTCTGGTCACGCTTGACGCCCGCGACCTCGTGGAGCATTGCCCATGCCGACAAGTAATTGAGTGCGCCCACGGCACGCTCGGCATCCATGCCCGTAGGTAGCGGCATCACCTCGCGAGCCGGCACGGCTGCATACTCCGCATAAGCGCCCGTCGGCTGCAGCACCAGCACGGCCTTACCGACTGCGATGTCCGTCACGCCTGCGCCGAGGGCGACCACGTGACCCGCCATCTCGTTGCCGAGCACGAACGGCAATT
>CAYUAW010000636.1:0-3508 GCA_964442485.1 uncultured Polyangiaceae bacterium | reverse complement strand
GCCTAGCATGGTCATGCTATGGCCGGGGTAGCGCGTTGGGGGCGACTCTCTCCTTGGACGAGGGAGTATGCGAAACCAGCGGCTCGACCACGAATCAGCGAAACGGCTCGCGGTCGATGAGCCGGAGCTCGATCGCCGCGACCACCGCTTCGACCTTCGTGCTGGCGCCGAGCCGCTCGTAGATTGTCCTCACGTGGGACCGGACGGTGTTGACGCTCAGATCGAGCGCCACGCCGATGTCGTCGTAGCTGTGGCCGTTCGCCAGCAGCTTGAGGATCTCGCGCTGACGCTCGGTGAGCAGTCCCGCGCTCTGGGCGGTCTGCGGCCGGACGGCGGCCATCTTCGCCGAGCTGCGACGCGCTCGGCCGAGCACGAGACGGGACACGGGCTCGGACATCGGAACGCCGCCCCGCAAAAGCTCGCGGATCGCATCCGGCAAGCGCGCGGCGTCAGACACGAAGAGGTAACCACCGGCTCCGGCCTTGATGAGCTCGGTGACACGCTGCTCTCCGACCGGTCGCGACATGACGAGGATGGGGACGGGGCCCGCCGCCCGGATGCGCCGGAGCTCGGCGACATGCTCGAAGGGCGGATCAGTGAACGCCACGACCACTACGTCCGGGTCGAAGCGGGACAGCTCACGCTTCGCGCGCTCGAACGTATCCACGACCGAGACGGTCAGCTCGTGGTCCGTCGCCAGGGCGCTCTTCCCGATGCCGCCGTCGAGGCCGACGAGCAGCACGCGCGGAGCCCGGGTCTGCGCGAGTTTGACGGAGCCGTCTCCCATCACGCCTTCTCGATTCCGCGCCTGTCCCTCGCGCCGCGCACGGCCAACGTGGGGAAATCCGCCAATGTCACGGAACGCGAAGCTTACGTCGGCCGGACGAGCGGGCGCAATCACCGGATCCCGCTCCTGTTACGCCCCGCGACACCCGCATCGCCGGCGGTGACGCGGAAGTGCGCTGTTCGGGGCCTTTTCGAGCCGGCCTGGGGGCTCACACCGAGAAATCTCGAGCCAACACAGAAAACGCCGGGGAGGCAGCAGAACCATGGGTGAGCTTATGCAATCGACGGAGGACCTCGCTCAACACTCGATCACCTGCTTCGAGCTGGATACCGACAGGCCTGCGGAGGCTCTTGCAGTGCGCCGGACGCGGAGTCTACCGGGGGTCGAATTCTGGACCATGAGCGGGTCGGAGCGCCCCCGGACCTTCGTGTCGGACATGTACACGGCGTGTCTCGCACGCGCGCCACAGGAGCGCACCATCGGCAAGTGGTGGGCGCGAGGCGAAGAGCGGATGCTCGAGTCGGGCACCGTGCTGCTCTCCGAGCCTGGCGAAGCGCAGTACCTGAAGAGCACGGACGGCCCCTCCACGTTCTTCATCGTGTGCTGGCACCCGACCCTCGCCGTGCGCATGGCCGCCGAGCTCGGTCTCCCCGAGGGCCTGCGGTGGAAGACGCCGTTTCTCGAGTCGGGCCGTCATTCCGATCTTCTGTCTCGCCTGGCGTCGCTGGTGCACGCAACCGACCGCTCGAACGCTTTCCTCGACGCATTCAGCGAGGCGACGACCGAGCTCGTGCAGCGCGGAGCGGACGCGGGACCGGTGCGGCGCACGGGCAACGCGAACCACCCGGGAATAAGACGGGCGATGGAGCGGCTCGGCGCGAGCTTTCGCGAGCCGACCTCGCTCGACGATCTCGCCAAGGAAGCACGTCTCTCGAAGTTTCACTTCGTGCGCTGCTTTCGTCAGGCGACCGGTCTCTCGCCGCACCGGTACAGAAAGCTACTGCGTGTCCTCGAGGCACGTCGCCTGCTCGAGCAGGGGATGTCCGTCGCCGACGCCGCTGGAAGGGCAAGCTTCGCCGACGCGTCTCATCTCAGCCGCACGTTCCGCGAGTGGCTCGGGGTGACTCCCGGGCTCTGGGCAAACGCCTGGCGCGCCAGCGAACCGTCGGAGCTCGCGTCGCCGCGTACGATGCGGCCGCCACCGTCTTCCGAGCCGTTGCCCGCGAGCGGCGTGGGCTGAGACGCCTACGGATGGGGTGAATGCCGCGCCCTGCGGCGTTCGCGGGCCCTGGACTGGATCCTGGAGCGGCGGACCGCTATACCTCGCGCCCGCGTGACAGGGGCAAAGCTTGCCACTCGTCGCGCTCCGCACGACGGCGAAAGTGGCCCTCCCCGATGAACGCAAGCGAGCCGAGCTTCTCGAGGAGAATTCGCGTCTCAAGCGCGAGCTGCTCCGGCGTCGCTCGCACAGCCCCATGTGGCCCGTCATCGGTGGGCTCGCGGCGCACATCGCGCTCCGTCCCTTGTTGGATCCGTGGCTCAACGCGGGGAGCGACGCGAAGGTCACCGCCGCGGTCGTCATCCTGGCGATTCCGGTCTTGTTCGCCGTGCTCATGCTCGCCCGCGCCCTCCGACGCCGGCAGGGCTGACTGAAAGGGAGCTACCTTTGGCGCCTCCGAGCAGAGTTTCCTTCGACGACGGCGGCTTCGTCCGCCTCATCCGCCGCGTCATCGTGGCGGTCGTCGCCATCATCGCCTTCTTCGTCATCACCTCCGCGACCATCACGCGCATCGACGCGGGGCACGTCGGCATCCGGGTGAGGCTCGCCGGTAGCGCCCGGGGCGTACAGGACATCCCCGTGGTCACGGGCTGGGTGTTCTTCAATCCGCTCACCGAGCAGATCATCGAGTTCCCCATCAGCGTGCAGAACGTGGTGTGGACGGCGTCGGCGAACGAGGGCAGAGCGACCGACGAGTCCATCACGTTCTCCTCGGGGGAGGGCGTGAACATCAACTGCGACATCGGTCTGTCGTTTCACATCGATCCCGCGCTCGCTCCGCACCTGTACCTGCGGTTCCGCCAGCCGAATCTGATGCTCCTCGCCGACGGCTACGTCCGGAACGCCGTTCGCGAGGCCTTCAACGTCGTCGCGTCGAAGATGCCCGTCCAGGACATCTACGGCGCGGGGAAATCGAAGGTCGTGTCCGACGTCGGCGATCGCCTGCGCGACGCGCTCGGGAAGGACGGCTTCCTCATCGACCAGATCACGATCAACGGCGCGCTCCGTCTGCCGGAGAACGTCGCGACCGCCATCAACCGCGCGATGGAGGCGACGCAGAACTCCATCCAGGCCGAGAACCGCGTGCGCCAGGTGCGCGCCGAGGCCGATCAGGCCATCGCAGAAGCGCACGGCGCCGCCGAGGCCGCCCGCCAGCGCGCGCAGGGCGAAGCCGACGCCGTGCTCATCCGCGCCCGCGCCGACGCGAAGGCGAACGAGATCATCCGCTATTCGACCACGGGCAGCGTGCTCCAGTACCGCGCTCTCGAGCGCTGGGACGGCAAGCTCCCTCTGATGAACGGCGGCGGCACGCTCCCCATGCTCACTTTCGACGTGTCGAAGCTCGGGGGCAGCGACGCTGATCGCGACAAGCGCCTCCGCGAGCTCCTCGAAGAGACGGCGCCTCCCGCGAAGGGCGCCGCAAAGGCTGCGAGCGACCAGCA
>CAYUAW010000635.1:1776-3524 GCA_964442485.1 uncultured Polyangiaceae bacterium | reverse complement strand
ACGTAGTCGTGCCATCGCAACTCTCCGGGCCGTCGTGATTCACTTATGCCGCGTCGCTGGACGCGCTCGCGCTCTTCGTCGCGACCCGCGTCACGAGACTACGGACGATCGGACATTCGCTTCGTGACGCCGTTCCCATGACAAAAGCCAGCAGGTGCCGGCAAACACACTCGTCGCACATGAGAACCTCGTTCGTTGCGCTCTTGGTCTTCACGACGGCCGTCGCGGCGTGCTCGTCGTCCTCCGACGGGTCCTCTTCGGCTGCATCCGGTGGCGCGGCGGGTGCTCTCTCCGGTCTCGGTGGCAGTTCCGGCACCCTCGCTGGCATCTCCGGGTCGCCATCGATAGCCAGTGGTGGCTCCGAGCCCGGTAGGGGCTCGGGGGGTGGCGACATGGCCAGTGGCTCGGGCGGCGCGAGCAGCGTGGTGGGCAGCGGTGGCACCGCTGCCGGCGGCTCGCCCACTGGCGGCTCCGCGGCGGGCGGTGTCGGCGCGGCCGGGGGAACCGGCAGCGGTGGCTCGCCTTCGGGCGGCTCGGGCGCTGCGGGGAGCTCGCACGACGCCGGTAGCGCGCCGTCGGGCAACGGAGTGTGCGACATCTACGCGGCCGCCGGAAATCCTTGCGTGGCTGCGCACAGCACCGTGCGCGCCCTCTACACCACCTACGGCGGGAAGCTCTATCAGGTCAGGCGCGCCGACAATTCGACGAAGGACATCGCAGCACTCACCGCGGGAGGCATGGCTGATTCGGGCGCGCAAGATGCCTTCTGTTCCGGCACCACGTGCGTCGTCACCTTCGTGTACGACCAGTCGGGGCGCGGCAACGACCTCGCTTACCAGGGTGCCGGGAGCGTCGTGCCCGGATCCGACCAGAGCAGGCCCGCCGTGGCGACGACGGAGACGCTGAGCGTGAACAGCAAGAAGGTGTATTCGCTCTACATCAAGCCGGGCAACAGCTACTGGAGAGACGGCTCCAAATCGGGCGTTCCGACCGGGAACCAGCCGGAAGGCATCTACATGGTGACCAGCGGTACGCACTACAACGGTGGGTGTTGCTTCGACTACGGGAACAGCGAAACAACCCGTAAGGCCGACGCGGCTGGGGCGATGGATGCCATCAACTTCAGCAACCAGTGCTGGTTCGCGAAGGACGCTCCATGCGTCGGCACCGGTCCCTGGGTGCAGGCGGATCTCGAATGGGGCCTGTACGCTGGGGGCAGCAACAAGATCACGAACCAGAGCAACGTACCGATGATGAGCAAGTACGTCACGGCCATGCTCAAGAACAACGGGACGACGGAGTTTGCTCTCAAGGGCGCCAACGCGCAGTCCGGCGACCTGGCCACACTCTACAAGGGCAAGCTCCCCGATGGATACAGCCCGATGAAGAAGCAAGGGGCCATCGTCCTGGGAAGCGGAGGGGATTGCTGCAAACCAGGCGGCGGCGCCAACCTGAGTGAGGGCACCTTCTATGAAGGGGCCATCGTGTCGGGTTATCCGTCGGACGCGACCGACGGCGCGATCCAGGCGAACGTCGTCGCCGCAGCGTACGGGAAGTGACTGCGGACGTCGGGCTTTCATCCGGAGGTTCACCGATGAGGCGCTTGTGCTCCGCGGTCGCGTTTCTCGGTCTTGCGACGACGGCCACGTCGTGTTCGAGCGATTCGAGCCACTCCGGCGACGCAGCGGGAGGTGCCGCCGGGGCCGGTGGCTCGCCGCCTTCTGGCGGCATGATCGGTACCGGTGGCG
>CAYUAW010000635.1:0-1676 GCA_964442485.1 uncultured Polyangiaceae bacterium | reverse complement strand
GTCACGACGTCGCGCGGCGAACGTAGCGCTCCTTCGCTGCTCGACCACGCCGTTCGAGCAGGGGAGTGAACGCGCGACGCACCGCAGGAAAGAGATAGCCGAACGTCGTCGCGTAGCGCGAGCCGAGGGAGGGAGTCGTCTCCCGCGCTCCGCCCCGGGCAGCCTCGACGACCAGCGCGGCGATGTCCTCCGCGGTGCTCATGGGCTGGGAGAAGACCAGATCCGGCACGTGCTCCAGATCCGTCAGGATGAATCCCGTCTCAACGGGTCCTGGCGATACGACCGAGATGCGGATCTTACTGCCGGCGAGCTCCTCCGCGAGGGCAAAGCTGAACGCCCGCAAGCCGAACTTGGTGGCGGAGTAGGTGGCCTCGTGCGGCAGCGGCACACGGCCCGCGAGCGACGCGACGTTCACGACCGTCCCCGCTCCGCGCCGGCGAAGGTGCGGCAGCGCCGCGTGCGTGAGCAGGATGGGCGCCGTCAGATTGACGTTCACCATCTGCGCGAGCTCTTCGGGGCTTCGTTCCTCCACGGCGCCGCGGTGATTCACTCCGGCGTTGTTGACCAGGATATCGACGCCGCCGAAGTGGGCCGACGCTCGCTCGAGGAGCGACGCGGCCGCCCCGGGATGAGCGACGTCCGTGGCGATGGCGAGCGCCCTGCCACCCTTCGTCTCTATCCCGGTGGCGACCCTGTCCAGAGCACTCTGCGTGCGAGCTGCGAGTACGACCGCCGCGCCCTGCCGCGCGAACGCGCGCGCCACCGCTTCTCCGATGCCGGACGAGGCTCCGGTGATGACGGCGACCTTGCCGTCGAGTTCGTTTTCTTCGGTTGGTGAAATGCTCATTTCTTGCCTCGGGGAGTGTCCTTCCTGACGAGCGGAGGGAGCGGCCGGCGCGCGATCTCCTTTGCCTCGGCGGAGGGAAGACCGAGTCCGCGGAGGATCATCATGGCGACCGCCTCGGCGTGCTCTTCTCCCGCTCCACCTTCCAGCATGGTTCGCATGCCTGCGAGCACGGTGCCTTGCAGCACGTCCACCGCGGCTCGTTCGTTCGTGAAGGAGAAACGCCCTTTCCGCCGGCCTGACCGCAGGTCTTTCACGGCCGCGTCGCTCACGCGCTTGGCCATGAGGGGGGTGCTGTTCCAGACGCGGAGCACTGCGGCTCCCCATCCCGGCTCGGCGAGCGCCTTCAGCATGAAGCGTCGCGAGCCGATTGCGACGCGCTCCGCAGGATCGTCCACGTCTGCGTAGGAAGCGGAGATGTCGTCCGTGAGACGTTTTGCGAGTAGCCGCACGCCGGCGTCCAGGACCTCTTCACGCGTGCGGAAGTAATTGTAGAAGCTGCCGTTGGAGACGCCGGCCTCCTCCGCAATCTCGTGGATCGCCGTGGCCCCGACGCCCTTCCTGGCGAATAGACGGAGGGCGGCTTCGACGATGGAGCTGCGAGTACGGGCCCGGAGCGGGGAAAGGGGACCGTGTTCAAGGGCGGACTCGGTGGAGCGGGGCATGAGGCAGCCTATGTGTAGACGAAGCGCATCATGAGGGCTCGGCGACGATGCGGTTTCTCTGCGTGCCCAGGTTGACCAGGCCGTCGTCGCTCCAGATGGTCGCCTCCACCACGTCACCAGGCTTCAGGTATGCGGAGCGCTTTGCCTGACCTTCCACGAAGATGCGA
>CAYUAW010000634.1:0-3531 GCA_964442485.1 uncultured Polyangiaceae bacterium | reverse complement strand
CCCCAGTCCCTGACTTACGCCGCGGGCGCCTGCACCGCCGCCTCTGGCGCGCTCCTCCGCCGCGCGGGCGGCAGGTTCTCTCGCGTGGCCCGCAGATCGAGCTGCACGGGCAGGACGACCATCGGCACACCGGCGTGCTGCAGGCGGCGCTGGATGAGGAACGCCGTCTCGTTGTGGAGCAGACGGTTATACGCGGTGTCTTCCTCGAAGATGATCTGCCCGGCGACGACGAGGCCCTTCGGGAAGCGGCCCACGAGGTTCGTCGCGAGCCGCTCTGCCTCCACGGCCACCTCCGTCCCGACCGCATACGCGCTCGTCGCGCGGAGACCGAGCACCGCAGCGAACTGCTCGTAGCACGCGAGGTTCTGCTGGGTGCGCTTCTCGAGCGACTCGATCTCGCTCGCGCCCTTGAACGAATCCGAATCGACGACCGCGATGCTGACGAACACGACGCCCTTGAAGTGATTCGGGAACATCCGGAGGAGCGTGAGCATCGCATGCCGCCCGAGCCCGCCGTAACCGCCGACGAACACGATGGCGACCGGCTGCTTTTCGTCGGGAGCCCCGAGGGGCGGGGGCAGCGACTCGTGGCCGTACATGCGCGTCATCTCGGCGCTCTCCTCGGGGCCGGGGAGCTCCTTGTCCAGCCGGCGGATTGCCCGCACTACGAGCTCGTAGTGGCGGCGTACGCCGAAGCACGCGCCGGTGAGGGCGACGGTGATGAGCAGCGTGATCCACCCGCCCTCGGTGAACTTCTCGAAGATGGTGATGCCGAGGATCGTCAGACACAGCGCCGCGGCGAGGAGATGCGCCGGCAGGTGCTTCGCCCACGTGGGATCCTCCTTGCGCTTCTGCACCCAGAGCCGGCTCATGCCGATGTTCGACAGCGAGAACGTCAAGAAGACGTTGATGGAGTACATGACGACGAGCTTCGACACGTCGCCGCCGGTGTAGATGAGCGCCGCGAACGCCGCGCCGGCCATGAGCATGACGCCGTTGCGCATGGTGAGCCGCTCCGACAGCGCGGAGAAGCGGTGCGGCAGCCACGAATCGGTCGCCATGTTCGCCATGACGCGCGGGCCGTCGAGGAACCCTGCCTGGGCCGCGACGAAGAGCAGGCCGCCCTCGCTGAGGAGGGCCACGATGACGAACGCCTTGCCCACCGGCAGCCCGAAGAGCGTCCAGTGCTCGGCCACGATGCCGAACAAGACGGCGTTCATGGTCTTGCCCTCCTCGGGGTGCGCGTGCACGAGCAGGTACGCGAGCAGGATGCCGCCGGCGGTGAGGGCGAGCGACGTCGCCATCAGCACCATGGTCCGCTGGGCCGTCGCGACACGCGGCTCGCGCATCATGGAAACGCCGTTCGAGACGGCCTCGATGCCGGTGTACGTACCGCCGCCGAGCGAGTAGGCGCGGACGAAGAGCGCGAGCGCGCCGAGCGCCCCAAGCCCGCTGACGGAGTGATGCATGCTCTTGGTGACGTCGGACGCGACCTGAGGAACGTCGCCCGCGTGGCGACCGAGGACGATGACGAGCAGCGCCGCGTGCGTCAAAACGAAGATCGCGAACACCGGTGCGATCGCGGTCACCGACTCCTTCACGCCGCGGAGGTTCAAGATCGTGAGCAGGCCAACGCCCACGAAGGCGACCGGCAGCTTCGCGGACTGCCACGTGGGCGGCAGAAAGCTGAAGATCGCGTCCGCGCCGGACGCGATGGAGATGGTGATGGTGAGGACGTAGTCGACGAGCAGCGCCGCCCCCGAGAGCACGCCGACGCGCGGCCCGAGCAGCTTGCTCGCGACGAGATAGCCGCCGCCGCCCGACGGGAACTGCTCGATGATGCGGCTGTACCCGTAGCTGATGATGAAGACCGTCAGCGCGGTCGCGAGCGCGAGCAGCACCGCGAACCCGGTGTGTTCCCCGAGCGCACGGAAGGCCTCGTCCGGACCGTAGGCGCTCGACGAGAGCCCGTCGGCGCCGAGCCCGACCCAGGCGAGCAGCGCGACCAGTGACAGCTTGTGGAATGCATGCGGGTCCTTGACGTCCTTCGGGGCGCCAAAGACCGCGCGACCAATACGCGCGGCGAACGTCATGGGGATGAAACCTCGAGCAACGATGCGAGGACCGCTGACTCGTCGACGAGCGACGCGCGTGTCCTCTCCATTTCGCCTGCGGGGTTAGCTGACGGGCTCGGGCGAGGAGAGTTGCCCGCCGCTTTCTCGAGCGCTTTCGCGCCTCTGAGAGCGGTTAGCCCCGAGGGAGACCGTGAGAAAAAATCACGGGTGGGTCCCCCGCTGGACCGTTCGATGGTCCATTCGGCGTTGATGGATTCTTGATGCCCGCGAGGTTTGATCGCAAATCAAGAATTGATCAAGAATGGCTCATGGTGTCGTGTGATCGAGCGACGCCGTAACGTTTCGACGAACTGCTCGTAGGCTCGCTTCCATCACGTTTCCGCAGCGGAACGACGTTTCCGGAGGGTGACGAAAGCTGCTTCTCGCGACCAGCGCGTGACGAGGTTCTGTCTCTGCGCGCCAGCGCGTGTGCGAAGGCGCCGACGACGATGCCAGGCAGCGCGACGCTCAGGACGGCCGAGAGCGTCGCGTCCATGCCGTGCTCGTGGCGGCCGATCGCGACACCGAAGCGAACCAGCGCGAGTGCCCACGCAATCAACGCGCAGCAGACTGCCAGCAGCAGATGCCGATCGATCCGGGTCATCGGCCGATCCGGCTCGCGACGCGGCTCGTCGCTCTGGCGAACGTCGTTGTCCACATTCAGAAGCTAGCGACTGCTTCCTCAAGGTGCCGTCAAGAAGGCCCCGCACCGCATCAAGCTCGGGTCATTCGCCGGCGCTCGACCAGGCGAGCCCCGGCACTATTGATGCGGCGGCTCGGGTGCCTCGGCGCGGATGCGATAGCCGACACCCGGCTCGGTGACGAAGAGCTTCGGCCGACCGGCATCCGTCTCGATCTTCTTCCGGAGCTCTGCCATGCGAACCCGCACGTAGTGCGACTGACCTGCGTACGCCGGTCCCCACACTTCCTTCAGGATCTGCCGGTGCGTCAGCACCTTGCCGGCGTTCTTCGCCAGCAGGGTGAGCAGCTTGTACTCGATCGGCGTCAGGTGGACCTCGCGCCCGTCGACCAGCACTTCACGCTTGTCGAGATCGATGTGAAGCCCTCCGATGTCGATGACGGGCGTCGGCTTGTCCGAGCTCGACTGCTCGGCGTGGCGAAACGCCACGCGAATGCGCGCCAGGAGCTCGTTCACGCCGAACGGCTTCGTCAGGTAGTCGTCGGCGCCGGCGTCGAGCGCCTCGACCTTGTCTTCTTCGCGCCCGCGCGCGGAGATGACGATGATCGGCACGCGGCTCCACTCCCGGAGCCTTCGCGTGAGGTCGATGCCATCGACGTCCGGGAGCCCGAGGTCGAGGAGCACCAGGTTCGGGTTGTGCGTCGTCGCCTCGACGACGGCGGTCGCGCCGGTGCTCGCCTCGAGCACCCGGAAGCCGTGCGACGTGAGCGACGCGCG
>CAYUAW010000633.1:2009-3533 GCA_964442485.1 uncultured Polyangiaceae bacterium | reverse complement strand
GCGTCAGCCGCCGTCGCCCGTCTGCAGCTGATCCACCCAGCCCTTGTCTCCCGCGAGCATCTTCCGCGTCCATTCCTCGACGCTGATACCGTTGACGTCGGTCGTGTAGGTGACGCCGGTCCCTGAAAGCAGGACCGTGTGCTGCGTTCCGTCGATGAAGAAGCGCTCGAACCGCGTCGGGTAGGCGTCGTGGACCTTGCCCGTTTCTCCGAGCAGGAGCGGCTTGAAGTCCGCGGGCATGAGCTTCAGGAAATATCCGCCGATGATCGCGTCACCGTAGGAAGAGAAGCCGGAGACCCGCAGCGTGGGATCGGCGGCGAGGCCCCAGCCGATGATCGCCGTCTGCTCGCCGGTCTGGCACTCGGTGCACGAGTCCGGGATGAACTGGTCGAACTTCCAGTCGGCCTTGATGGTGGAGAGCATGGCAGGATCGTTCGGGTTCGAGAGCCCGAGGCCCGCGTCGTTGAAGACGTCGACCTGCGTGTGGGGGTAGGCGAGGCGGACGAGACCGGTGCCGATGAGCGTGCCGTAGCCGCCGCCGCTGGTGCCGGCGAGGAGGATGCGCTTCGGGTTCGGATACGCCTTCTTCGCGACGTCGATGGCCGCGGAGAGGTTCGCGAGGCCGTGGAAGTGCCACGCCGTGCCATCCATGTTGCTCTTGGTGTCGTTGTCGCCCGAGAAGACGGAGCCGTCGCAGTACGGCGCGTACACGACGTTCCAGTCTCCGACCACGTTCGTGGACGGATCCTCGCTCAGGATGCCGGTCTTGGGGATGGTGGTCTCCGCCGTCGAGGTCGCGCTGCAGAGCGTCTGCCAGCACGCGCCGCCGCCCTGCAGGAAGATGAGCAGGTTCTCGGAGCCCGCGTCGTGCACCACCACGTTGTAAGAGGCGCCCAGGTAGCAGATGGGGCCCTCGCTCGGGTCGAAGTTGTAGACGGTGTCGCCGACGGCGTTGGCGCTCGTCTTGTCGAGCGACGCCTTGCCCACGTACTTGTCGACGTGCTTCGCCTTGAGCTCGGCCACGGCGCTGGCATCGAACCCGGGCGTGGAGGACGTGGCGGGCGTGGAAGCGTCCCCGGTGGCCGCCGTCGAGCTCTTGCTGCTGCAACCCGGCAGAGCAGTGACGGCGGCGGTGAAGCAGAGCGACGTGGCAAAGCATCGGGCGAAGTTCATCGCGGGAGCATGTCACACGCGCGCCCGTCCGCGAAAGCTACGAAGGAGGCGGAGCGGGGTTCGACGCACCGTGTTGCGCTGGACTAGCCAAAGAGCTCAGCGGTCTCGCGGCGGACCAAGTTCGTGCAGCCGGATGTTGCGGAACCGCACCTCGTAACCGCCCGGCGGGTGGTACTGGAGCGCGATCACGCCGGTCGTGGGCTTCCCCGCCACCGTCTCCGTGAACGCGATGCAGTCCACGCCATTGATGCGGTGGAGCAGCGCCGGCCCTGCGGCGCGGAGCTCGAAGTCGTTGTAATCGGTGGGCTTCACCGCGGCGAGGCACGCCGCCTTGGCGAGCAGGATCGTCCC
>CAYUAW010000633.1:0-1909 GCA_964442485.1 uncultured Polyangiaceae bacterium | reverse complement strand
CGACGAGGAGCGCCGCTCGGTTCAGGGGCTCGTCCCCGCAGCTCCGAACCCCTGGGGCGGCGGGACACCCTCCTCCGGCATGCCTCCCTCTGCCGTCCACGATAACTTCACCGAGGCGGGCTTGAACGCCTCGGCGATCTGCTCGAGGAGGCGGATTGCGTCCGCGGGCATCGGCTCGACCGACGCCACGACGATGTGCGTCCGTTCGGGGGAGCTATTCGGGTACAGGGTCTTCATCTGTCCGTCGAGCACGAACGCCGCGTACGCGTTCAGCTTCTCCTCCAGAAGATAGACCGCCCGCGGGCGCAGCCACTCGCCCTTGTGGATCTCCACCACGACGCGCCACTCGAGCTCGCCGGGTTCCTTGAGGACGACGTCGATCTGCTTGGTTTGTCCGAGCACGGCGCGAGCGTCCTAAAGGAAGCTCGCGCCGTCAATCGCGGGGCGCCGCGGCGGCTCTCACCAGGCGTACTTCTTGAAGAAGTCCCACTCGAGCTGCGTCGCGCTGGCGAAGCCTGCTCCGGAGCCGATGCAGCCGGGGCACGTCGGCGCGCCCGCCCAGGCGTGAGGCAGGTTCGTGAAGGTGCAGAGCTCGACCTGACCGTCCGCGGGGCACCCGTCGTACAGGTAGCACTGGCCGTTGTTGCCCATGGTGGTGCCCGGCTCCATGATCGTCTTGTACGTCGCCTGGCAGCCGTTCTTCTTCGCCCAGAGCGTCGCGGAGGGGGGGAACCCAGATTGCGCCGGGCTGTTCGGATCGTCGCAGCCCGGAGCGATGAGCGGATCCGAGGTCCCGTGGAAGATGATCATGGGTACGTGGTTCGTCTTGCACGTCGACAGATCCGCCATCGTCGCGCCGGAGTGGGGCGCCGCGGCCTTGAAGTCCGGGCGGTCGCAGGCGATGTGGTGCGAGAAATAGCCGCCCATGGAGAAGCCCGTGGCGAAGACGTGTCCGGCGTCGATGCACTGGTCCGCAGCGATGTCGGTACGAATCGCGTCGACGAACGGCAGATCCACTGGGTTCGCGTTGCTGACGATGGCGCCGAGCCCGCAGAGCGCCGGCCCGTCCGTGACGTTCCACGGCGCGAGGTTGCCGGTGCCCGCGGCCGACGACGTGCCCTGTCCGTCGGGGAACACGACGGCGATGTTCTCCTTGTCGGCGAGCTTCGCGTACTCCGTCGCGTCATACATGTTCTGACCGGTCTGCGTCGCTCCGTGAAAGACGTAGACCAGCGGAACCGGTGTGGAAGCGTTCCCCGCTTGCGGGAGGTACGCGACGTACGTCCGTTTCATGCCGCTCACCGTCACCGTGCGCGTCGTCTTGCCGCGCATGCCCGTTCGCGCTCCGCAGCCGCCCATGCCGCCGCCGCCCGAGGCGCCTCCGCCGCCACCTGCGCTGCCGGCTGCGCCGGCGAAGCCAGTGCCTGCGCCCGTGTTTCCCGCGCCGCTCGTCCCGCCGCCGGGACCGACGAACATGCCGCCGCTGCCCGGGCCCGCGACGCCGCCTGCTCCCTGGCTACCCGCCGCGGAGACAGCGCCGCCCATTGCCGGCGTGCCGCCCACGCCGGACGCTGTCGCTCCCCCCGAACCCTGAGTGGCCGCGCCACCGCTACCCGTGAAGGCGGTCGCGCCTCCGACGCTGGACGTGATGGCGGGGCTCGGGTTGCTGCCGCATTGAACATTGACGAGACACACGAAGACAGACGCGCCAATTCGCAAACGCGAGCCCATGAAGGTCCTCCACTTGGGGATCAGGCGGAGTTTCCATTACTCGCTTCAGAACCGGTCGAACGACCGTTCGAGGTGATTGGCGGAAATCGGTTACTGATTGGCTGCTGTGGTTACAGAGAGTTCTCGGAGGAGCCGGAAGTGCATGAGCGCGAGGCCAGGGGCGCTCGAGGCCCGATGA
>CAYUAW010000632.1:0-3540 GCA_964442485.1 uncultured Polyangiaceae bacterium | reverse complement strand
GCTTGGCATTGGAAACGGACCCGGGCGGGTGACGCCTGTGACTTCGCTGTCGATCGTCGAGAGCTCGCCGGACGCGTCGCCTTTCACGTACGCCGTTCCGGAGGGCAACCGTGACGAGGTGTTCGGCCCCGACGGGATGGTGCGCCCGCATTGCCGGGACTGGCTCCGGGAGATCGAGTCGCTCGGCGCCGACGACATGCAGCGGCGCTGGGACCACGCGCGCCGCCTCATCCGTGACAACGGCGTCACCTACAACGTCTACGGCGATCCGCGCGGGATGGACCGCCCGTGGGAGCTCGATCCCATCCCGCTGGTCGTCGACGGCACGGAATGGTCGGACGTCGCGCGCGGCCTCGAGCAGCGCGCGACGCTGCTGAACTGCATCCTGCTCGACGTGTACGGCGAGCAGAAGCTCCTGACGCGCGGCCTCCTGCCGCCGGAGCTCGTCGTCGGGCTACCCGGCTTCCTGCGCCCGATGCACGGCGTGAAGCTCCCGGGCGGCATCGCGCTGCACATGGCCGCGTCGGATCTGGCGCGCGCACCGGGGGGCGGCTTCTGGGTGCTCGGCGACCGTACACAGACGCCGTCGGGCGCCGGCTACGCGCTCGAGAACCGCATCGTCATCTCGCGGACCCTGCCCGGCGTCTTCCACGACGCGCGCGTGCAGCGCCTCGCGTCGTACTTCCGCACGCTGCGCGACACGCTGCTGTCGCTCGCACCGCGAGGCCGCGAGAACCCGCGCATCGTGCTCCTCACGCCGGGCCCGCACAACGAGACGTACTTCGAGCACGCCTACCTCGCGCGGTACCTTGGCTTCGCGCTCGTCGAGGGCGCGGATCTCACCGTGCGCGACCGCATGGTGTACGTGAAGACGCTGGGCGGCCTCGAGCGGGTCGACGTGATCCTGCGGCGTCTGGACGACGTGTTCTGCGACCCCCTGAGCCTTCGCTCGGATTCGTCGCTCGGCGTCGCGGGGCTCGTTCACGCCGTCCGCGCCGGCAAGGTGGCGGTCGCGAACGCCCTCGGCAGCGGCCTCGTGGAGACGCCTGCGCTGCTCGCGTTCCTCCCGAAACTCTGCAGGGAGCTCCTCGGGGAGGATCTCCTCCTCCAGAGCGTGCCGACGTACTGGTGCGGCGACCCGGAGGCGCGCGGCTACGTCCTCGATCACCTGGACGCCATGGTCATCAAGACGACGGCGTGGGGTCCCGACGCCTTCGAGCCTCTGTTCGTGGGGAGTCTGTCCGCGGCGGAGCGCAGCGATCTCCGCGCCCGCATCACGTCGCGCCCCGACGCCTTCGTCGCGCAGGAGAGCGTCGCGCTGTCGACGGCGCCGGTCTGGACGAAGGGCCGTCTGCAGCCGCGGCACGTCGCCATCCGCGCGTACGTGACGCACTCGCCGCGCGGCTACGAGACCATGCCCGGCGGGCTCACGCGCGTCTCGGCGACGCAGGACTCCCTGGTCGTCTCCATGCAGCGCGGCGGCGGCAGCAAGGACCTCTGGGTCCGCGCCGAGAACAACGAGGTGAACCCCGTCAGCCTCCTGCGGCAGCCCTCGCAACACGCGGAGGTGCTGCGAAGCGGCGGCGATCTGCCGAGCCGCGTGGCGGACAACATGTTCTGGCTCGGCCGCTACCTGGAGCGCGCCGAGAACGCGGTGCGGCTCCTGCGTGCGCTCTTCGCGCGCCTCACCGACGAGACGACCACCGACGTGCCCGAGCTCATCCAGCTCCTCCGGGCGCTGGAGGTCACCGGGGATCTGGAGCCGGGTACGGTGACGGGGCCCGAGGTCGCGGACATGGATCCGGTGCAGCTCCTGCTCGCGGAGAAGCCGCAGAGCTCGCTCCGCGCCACCGTCGCGGCCGCTCATCGCTCGGCCTCCGTCGTCCGCGACCGTCTCTCGAGCGACACCTGGCGCATCATCGGGCACATGCAGCGCCTCGTCGTGGAGTCGAGCGCGACGCCGAACTTCCGTCTGGCGGACGCCTTCGACCTGCTCGGACAGCTCCTCGTGCTCTTCTCGGCGCTGAGCGGCCTGTCGCACGAGAACATGACGCACGGCCCCGGCTGGCGCTTCGCCGACATGGGGCGGCGCGTGGAGCGCCTGCACCACACGGCGCGCCTGCTCCGCACCCTGCTCGTCCCCGTCGACGCCGACGACGCGCCCACCCTGGAAGCGCTCCTCGAGATCGCCGACAGCGCCATCACGTACCGCACGCGCTACCTCGGGATGCTGCAGGTGCCGCTCGTGCTCGATCTGCTCTTCACCGACGAGAGCAACCCGAGGTCCATCGCCTATCAGCTCGTCGCGCTGAGCACGCACATCGAGCGCCTGCCGCGCGCGGATCGCTCGCCGCGCCTGCCGGAGGAGGCGCGCATCGCTCTCTCCGCCGTCGCCAAGACGCGGCTCGCCGACGTGAACGTGCTCGCGGCGGCCGACGCGGCGAACGGACGCCCAGCGCTCGACGCGCTCCTCGCCGAGCTCGAGCACGAAGCGCCGCACCTCGCGGAGAGCCTGACGCGCAGCTACCTGTCCCACGCGCAACCCTCGCAGTCCCTCGACGGCCGGTCCTGACGCCCATGCGCTACCGCGTCACCCACATCACGACGTACACCTACGAAGAGGCGGTGAGCGTCTCGCACAGCGAGGCGCGCATCACGCCGCGGCGCACGCCGGGGCAGAACCCGCAGCGCACCCAGCTGCTCGTCGATCCGATGCCCGCGGCGCTCATCAGCGACGTGGACTACTTCGGGAACACGATGCACTTCTTCTCGCTGGAGGAGAGCCACGAGCGGCTCACCGTGACAGCCGTGAGCGACGTCGACGTGGAGGGCGTCCCCACGCCCGCGCCGGGCCTCACGCCGGCGTGGGAGTCGGTCCCGGAGATGATCCGCCGTGACCGGTCGCGGCCCGGGATCGAGGCGGTAGGCTACGTGTTCCAGTCGCCCCTGGTCCGCTTCGACGCCGACATCCGCGCCTATGCCGAGCAGTCGTTCACGCCGGGGCGGCCCGTGCTGGACGCTGCCTACGAGCTCACGCGACGCATCCACACGGACTTCGCGTACGAGCCGGGCTCGACGTCGATCTTCACGCCGCTCTCCGCCGTGATGCGCGCGCGCCGCGGCGTCTGCCAGGATTTCGCGCATCTGCAGATCGCGATGCTGCGCAGCCTCGGGCTACCGGCGCGCTACGTCAGCGGCTACCTGCGGACGGAGCCGGCCCCCGGCAAGCCACGGCTCACGGGAGCCGACGCTTCCCACGCCTGGCTCGCGCTGTACTGCCCCGGCTTCGGCTATATCGACCTCGACCCGACCAACGGGAGCATCCCGAACGACGAGCACGTGACCGTCGCCTGGGGCCGCGACTTCGGCGACGTGAGCCCGCTGAAAGGCGTGATCCTCGGCGGCGGCGCCCACGACCTCGCGGTCAGCGTGGACGTCGCGGCGGCGTGAGGGTCGTCGACCGGAGCGCCGTCGCGTTCACGGCTCGAGCGCGGCGAGCAATGGCTCGAAGAACGCGGGCAGGGTGTCCCAGGGGTTCGG
>CAYUAW010000631.1:0-3544 GCA_964442485.1 uncultured Polyangiaceae bacterium | reverse complement strand
CCGCGCCGTCGCCCGGAGACGGCGACCGCGGCGTGCTTTGCCTGGACGTGGGCGACGTGCGCGCGTGCTGGGGTGATCGGTCGGAGGGCGCGGACTGCCGGGCGGGCACGTGTCTCGTCCGGCGTCCGCTGCCGGACGCGCCGCGGCCGCCTTCGGGTTTCCGGTGCAGCGGGCAGCGGGGCGAGCGTGCCTGCGTGACACGGGCATGGAACGGCCCGCCTTTCGCCTGCCACGACAACCGGTGTGTGCAGTCTTCACTCCGGGTGCCCGACAACGGGGAATGGGAATGCGTGGAAATGGGCGGCGCAGCCGTCTGTAGAGCGCTTGCGGAGGCCGCCGGCATTCCGGGGGGCGTGCTCGACGCTGCCTTCGTCTGCGGTGCTCGGCTCGGGAGTGGTGAGCGCATCTGCGTCGACCTCTCGCCGGATCCTCCGCCGGGCCTCGACGCTTGGAGCTGTCGCGTGACGTACGACAACGGTCCAGCGGCACGCGTCTGCGCTTCGTCGAAAGAAGCTCGGGTCGGTGGCCGCTGCGCGTCGAGGAGTGATTGCCCGGTCGCGACCGAGTGTATCGGCGGCCGCTGCCTGCCGGATCGCCCGAACCCGGCGTGCTGGTTCGACCAGGATTGTCCGACGGGTGCTCGCTGTCGCTATGGGAGCTGCCGTGCGGAGGGCTGACCAGTTGCACCCCGTCCTCTTCGCGGCTCTGTCGGTGCTGGCCGTCGCGGCAGCGCTCTCGTGTCGCTCTTCCGGCCGATCTGCGGAGCAAGCGCCCATCGTGATTCGCTTGCCGGACGGCCCTCCGCCGGACACGGACCACATCCGGTTCGACCCACCTGGACACGTGAAGTCCCTCCGGCTCGACGAGATCCGAAACCTGTCGCTCGACACCGACGGCGCCTCGCTCACGGCTTACCTTCCGGAATCGTGTCCCGTGTCGATCCCCCCGGAACCGCTCGCCGGAGGTGTGCGCGCGCTTCCGATGCTGCGCCTCGAAGGTGACGTGAGTCAGGTCGGCTACGACGCGGCCTTCGAGCTCACCGCGACGCTCGGTTGTCCGGACGCCGAACGCGGTCGTGTCGAATGGCGGCAGCTCGAGGGCCCGCCGCTCGTCGACCTGACGGTACAGGAAGGCGGGCGGAGGTTTCGTGCACGGACGTTACCGCGCTCACGGTTTTTTCCCGACCCGCTCCCGACAGGCATCGTCGCAGTATCGCCACGGACGCAGGGGCGCTACGTCATCGAAGCGACGCTGTCGCTGGGCGATCTGCCGGCGGTGCGTCGCACGGTGACGGTGACGTCGATTGCGCGCTCCACCGGGCTCTCGAGCCTCGCGGTGTCGCAGCGGGTGATGCTCGGGGGCTCCGGGTGGCACGTGGAGCACGCGCCGCGCGGTAGCCGCGCCCGCGTCGAGGACGCAGGGGGGACCAGCATCTTTGCACCCGACGTCGCCGGCCGATGGATGCTCGCGGACACGGCAGGCAACCGGATGGGCGTGCAGGCACTGACCCACGACCGCACTCCGCTCGACTGCGGACGCGCGGAGTGTCACGCGGCGATTGCAGCCGCGGCGTTCTCCACACCGATGAGCGAAGCGCTGATGCGCTCCCTCGGGTCGAGTTCCACTCCGAGCTGTGCGCTCGAATGCCACGTCGTCGGTGAGCGCGGGCTTCACGATGGCGGGTTCTTCGACGTGAAAGAGACCCTGGGCTTCCAGTCTCCAGGGGCGGCCTCCTTCGAGGGGATGCCGCACGCCCTGCAGCGCCTGGGCGGCGTGCGCTGCACGAGCTGTCACGGACCGGGCGCCATTCCGGAACCGGGCGACCGAGCGAGGGTCCTGCGCGTTTCGGTCTGCGCGTCGTGCCACGACTCGCCGCCTGCCTACACGCACGTGGAGTCCTGGAGCCGCTCGGCGATGGCACGCGCCGACCGCGCCGTCGAGACGCGCAGCGCGGCCTGTGCGCGCTGCCACACCACGGGAGGCTTCCTCGACGCGATCGGCGTCCGGCGCCGCCCCGATGCATCACGCGATCCGGACGGCGCGACCGTCGGCATCGCGTGCGCCGCCTGCCACGCCGTGCACGGCGCGCACGTGGGGGCGCTCGTGCGCACCGTCGCTCGTCCGCCGAGCCTCGGGAGCGACGTGGAGGGTCGACCAGAGGTCGCTTCCTCCGTCTGCGTCACCTGTCACGCGCCGGCGCGGGACGAGACCCTGCCGTCCGCGGCGAGCGCGGCGCTCGTGGAAGGACGCTTTCGCTTCCCGGTCGCCCTCGGCGACACCGAAGAGAAGGGTCCAGCGCCGCACGCGAACGTCGCGAGCGGCTGCATCGGATGTCACGGCGCTTCCCCGGGCAAGTCCCGGGGGACGGATCATCGCTTCGCCATCGATGCAGCGACGTGCACCACCTGTCACGCGGGCGGCGTCCCGAAGGACGCTCTCGACGCATCGGGTCGGACCCTGCACGACAGAGCGGCCGCGCTGATGAGCAAGCTTCGCCGGAAATGCGCGGCGACCGAAGTCGTCGAAACGCCGCACTCGCGCCCGTCCGATCTGGCCTCGTGCAAGCTCCCCCCCGAGCAAGCACGAGCGCTCTACATCGCCGCGCTCGTCAGCGACGATCGAGCGGCCGCGGTGCACAACGCGCCGTTCGCACGGAGCCTCCTCGACCGCGCAGAGGCGGCGCTCGAGGCACGGGACTCCAGCCGAGCTTCTCCGACATCGCGGCCATCCCCGCGTTGATTCGATTGGTCGTGAGGGCGCCGCATCACCTCGCACGAGCTCGACCCTTCCTGATATGCTCCCCGCAAACGGCTCGGTGAGGAGCGGAGGAGTCCATCGATGAGATCGTCTGTCTGGATGGGAACGCTGGGCTTGGGGCTTGTCCTGGGAACGGCGGGGACGGCGGCAGCCGCGGAGCGTATCAACGAGCAGGGGCGGTTCGCGGTCGGCGCCGAGCGGCTCTTCGGCGTCGCGTGGACGAAGGAAACCTTCAAGGGCAGCGGCGCAGACACGTCGGAGTCTGCGACCTCGATTTCGTTCCTCACGAAGCAAACCAACGCAACCGGGGTCACGGCCCCGCGCGTCGCCTTCGACTATTTCGTGATCGATGGGCTGAGCCTCGGCGCGGCAATCGGTTACGCAACCATCTCGATCAGGCAATCGACCGGCTCGTCGAGCATGGACGGGCCGACCATCGGCGGATGGCTCCTCGCGCCGCGAGTGGGATATGCCTACATGTTCAACGACATCGTCGGCCTCTGGCCGCGCGCGGGGATCACGTACACGACGCTCTCGGCCGACCAGACCGGAGTTTCAACGGACTCCGTTGCCCTGTCCGTCGAAGTGCCGCTGGTGATCACGCCCGCGCCGCACGCAATGATCCTCATCGCGCCGACGCTCGACTGGGGCTTCGCGGGCTCGGCGAAAGTCGACAACGCCACGACCGGAGTCAGTGGCAGCGTCGACGAAACGCAGCTGGCTCTCGGGCTTCACGCCGGCCTCGGGATCTGGTTCTGACTCGCGCCTGACGCCGTTCGCGTTCAGT
>CAYUAW010000630.1:0-3547 GCA_964442485.1 uncultured Polyangiaceae bacterium | reverse complement strand
GAGAGACTCAGTCCCGTATCCCGATCCTCTGCCGCGCCGTCTGCAGGATGACGCTATCCGGCGCAGCATCCGGCAGGGACTCGAAACGGAAGTGATTGAACAGGCTCTGAAGGAGCGACAGCGTCGGTACCGCCAGCAGCGCCCCCCAGATCCCGTAGAAGTGCTCGCCCACGAGCAGCGAGAAGATGACGAGGACGGGGTGCAGCTTCGCTGCAACACCGATGATCTTCGGGTTCAGCAGGTTCGCTTCCACCTGGTGGATGCCGAGGATCCAGAGCAGCACCCAGAGCGCCGTCCAGAAGTTCTGCGTGAGCCCGACCAGAACCACCGGCACGCTGCTCAGGATGCTCCCGAAGATCGGCACGATGCTCATCAGCCCCGACACCAGCGCGAGGATGGGCCAGTACTTGAGCCCGAACATCCAGTAGCCGACGGCCGAGAGGAGCCCGTTCAGCACCATGATGATGAGCTGGCCGCGCACCACCCCCGAGAAGCCGCGATCGATGCGGAACATGAGCCGGTCGAAGCCCGGCCTGGCGCGGAACGGCGGGAGCGATCTGAAAAAGTCGAAGATCGCCTCGCGCGTGTACATCAGGTACGCGGCGACCATCAGCGTCATGAACGTCAGGAAGATCCCGCGGGTCACCTGCCCCACGATGATCTGCCCGATGCGCAGCAGCTCGAGCGCGTTGCGCCGGACGTAGCCCGCGGTGTCTGCGATGGCCTCGCTCATCACCGCGGCGATGCTGAACGACTCCGTGTGACGCTTGGCCGGCTTCAGACGCCAGAGCTTCGGCCCCTCCTGGACGATATCCATGCCCCCCGCGAGGCGAACGCTGAACGAGCCGTCCGGCTCCTTCACGACCTGGAGCGCGGGCGCCGTCTCGGCCGGCTCGGGCGAAGGATCACCGACCTGGTCGAGCACCTCGCGCACGCGGTGCTCGAACATCGGTGCCGACTCGGCGACGAGCCGACGCACCATGGCGGGGCTCTCGCGCACGAACCCCTGCGTCTCGGCGAAGATGCGCGGCGCGATCGCCGCCACCACGCCGTACAGGACCCCGATGGTCAGCGCGTAGACGAGGATGATCGCGATGCCCCGCGGCACCTTGTAGCGCTCGCAGAACGCCACCGCGGGCGTCAGGACGTACGCCGTGATGATGGCCAGCAGAAAGGGAAGCAGGACCTCGTGCGTCCAGACGACGATGCCGAGGGCCACGACGCCGCTCACCGCGAGGAAGATGACGCGCCCTCGGGTCCAGCCGACGGTGCTCGCCGGAATCGGGCTATCGGTCATCATCGCGCGCCACCTCCGGCGAAGCGGCGTGCAGCGCGACCCGGCTTTGCTGTTGCCGGATCGCGCCTTCGCGCCACTCGAGCTCGTTCATGGTCCGCCGACTCCACTCCTTGGTGACTGGAGCTGACGGAGCCAGCGCTTACTTGGTCTCGCCGCCGCCGGTGATCGTGTTCAGCTTGTCGCCGAGCTTTTCCTTCAGGAGATCACCGAGCGTCGCGCCGCGGCCTCCGCCGGACTCGCGCTTGACGACCTCCAGGGTCTCGGCCGCCGGCGTCTCGCCGACGTTGCGGCCCGTCATGGTGATGCGGCGATCGACGGTGTCGACGTTGGACACCTCCGCTTTCAGTACGTCGCCCTGACGGACGCCGCCATCCGGCAGATCCGACGTCGGGATTAGGGCCTCGACGCCGTCCTCGATCTTCACGAAGGCGCCGTAGTCCGCCACGCGGAGCACGGTGACCTGCTGCACGACGGTGCCGGGGCGGTACTTGTCGAGCAGGTTCCCCCAGGGGTCGTCGAAGACCTGCTTCACGCCGAGGCTGACCTTCTTCTCGTCGTGGTTGATCGAGAGAATGATGGCCGTGACGTCGTCGCCCTTCGCGTAGAGGTCCGAGGGGTTGTTGACCTTGATGGTCCACGACAGGTCCGTCTTGTGGACCATGCCGTCGACGCCTTCCTCGATGCCGACGAACACGCCGTAGTCGGTGATCGAGCGAACCTTGCCGGAGATCTTGTCGCCGGGGTGGTACTTGTCCGTGAAGAGGCTCCACGGATCGGGCTCGAGCTGCTTCAGGCCGAGGCTGATGCGCTTCGCACGCGCGTCGACCTCGAGCACCTGGCACTCCACTTCCTGGCCGATCTCGAGGAGCTTGGACGGATGCTTGATCTTCTTGGTCCAGCTCATCTCGCTCACGTGGATGAGGCCCTCGATGCCGGCCTCGAGCTCCACGAACGCGCCGTAGTCGGTGATGCTCATCACCTTGCCCTTGACGCGCTTGCCGAGCGGGTACGCCTCCTCGGCGTGGTTCCACGGATCTTCCTGGGTCTGCTTCAGGCCGAGGCTCACGCGCTCGGTCTCGGCGTTGTACTTCAGGACCTTCACGGTCACCTTGTCGCCGACCTTGAACACCTCGCTCGGGTGATTCACGCGGCCCCATGACATATCCGTGATGTGGAGCAGGCCGTCGATGCCACCGAGATCTACGAATGCACCGTACTCGGTGAGGTTCTTGATGACGCCGTCGAGCACCATGCCCTCTTGCAGGGTCTCGAGGGTGCGGGCCTTCATCGTGTCGCGCTCCTTCTCGAGGAGCACGCGACGCGACAGCACGATGTTGCCGCGCTTCTTGTTGAACTTGATGACCTTGAACTCGTACGTCTGGCCGATCAGCTTGTCGAGGTTGCGCACCGGGCGCAGATCCACCTGGGAGCCCGGGAGGAACGCCTTCACGCCGCCGCGGATGGTGACGGAGAGGCCGCCCTTCACGCGCTGCGTGATGGTCCCCTCGATGATCTCGTCGCGCTCGCACGCGCTCGAGATCTCGTCCCACACCTTCATCTTGTCGGCCTTCTCCTTCGACAGGGAGATCAGGCCGTCGTCGGTCTCGCGGCTCTCGACGTAGACGTCGACGCGATCCCCCGCCTTCACGGCGAACTCGCCGGAGGCATCGAGGAACTCGCTCTTCGAGATGACGCCTTCGCTCTTACCGCCGATGTCGACCACAACCGAATCGCGGTTCACCTGAACGATGATGCCGCTGACGATCTGTCCTTCACCGCCAGTGTCGATCCCGCCCGTCTGGGCGGTGCTGGTCTCGAAGAGGGCGGCAAAGCTCTCGGGTGATTGGTTGGTAGTTGACTGTTCGGTGGCGGGCATGGACTTTCTTACAAAACCTCCGTTAGAGATCTCGGAATAGACGAGTTCGCAGCCGAGTTCTGACCGCGCAGAGCTCGTCGGAATACCGAGCCGCGCTCAGGTACCCCACGCACCGGGTCGAGTCAACACTCCCCTGTCCGGGAGGTCCCCGCAGGTCGGCGAGAACACGAGGGATCGGCGGACACGAGGGGGGTGCGGCCGACCGGCCAGGAGGCTCAGCGCCAGGCGTCCTGGATGGCCTCCGCGAGAAGCTGGAACGCCTGGTCCACCTCGGTCCGTTCCCACGTCAGCGTCACGGCGCCCGACCCCGAGGCCGGCGGGGACGTCACCGCGCGGTCAGCGCCCGCCCGGAGCAAGAGCTCGCCCGGGGAGGC
>CAYUAW010000629.1:0-3548 GCA_964442485.1 uncultured Polyangiaceae bacterium | reverse complement strand
TCCGCCCGCTTCCCCGCGGCGTAGAGGGCCTCGATGAACGCGAGGGTGTGCGCGAAGTGCACGTTGTCGTCCGTCACTCCGTGGATGAGGAGCAGCGGACGCGAAAGGCGCTCTGCAAAGGACACCGCGCTCGAGCGGCGGTAGCCGTCGGGGTCTTCCGCAGGAAGCTTGAGATAGCGCTCGGTGTACGCGGTATCGTAGAGGGTCCAGTCGGTCGGCGGGGCTCCCGCGACGGCCGCGGCGAAGACGTCGGGGCGCAGGAGCACAGCCATGAGCGACAGGTAGCCGCCGAAGGACCACCCGAAGATCCCTGTCCGCGCTGGATCCATCTCCGGATGACGAGCCTGCATCGCCTGAAGCGCCGCGACCTGATCGTCGAGCGGCGCCGTGACGAGATCGCGGAGGACCGCGCGCTCGAAGGCGCGACCGCGGTCGGGCGTCCCGCGGCCGTCGGCGCGGACCACGACGAACCCCGCGTCGGCGTACCATTGATCGAGCAGGTACGCGGCGGGCGTGTCGATGACCGTCTTCACCTCGGGACCGCCGTACACGCGGACGAGGACAGGGTAGCGCCGCCTCGCGTCGAAGGCGCGCGGCCGCGTGATGGCCGTGTAGAGAGTACGCCCCGGAAGCTCGACGGACTCGAGCACGGTCGTCGGCTCCCAGGGTGGCCGCTCCGCCGCCGTGGGCAAGGGCGCGCGGACACCGTTCGCCGACACCGCCGTGACCGTATCCCCCGACGCGCTTTCCGACGACGTGATCACGGTGACGCCGTGACGGGCGACGGCTCGATGGACGCCGCGTCCCGACGTGAGCGCGACGGGGGCTCCGCCGTCGAGCGGCACGCGGAACACGTGCTCCACGCGCGCGTCGCTCGCCGCCTGCACGACGACCGATTTGCCTCCGGGCTCGATGCCGCAGATCCGGCGCAGGCCGAAGGCGTCCGTGAGCACGGTGCCGAGCAGCTTGCCGGACGCGTCGTGTCGCTCGAGCGAGTAGCCGCGCTCGTCGAGCTTCGCCCAGAGAAACCCGGACCCGTCCTCGAACCAGGCGGGAACTCCTGCCGCCGGCACGACCCACGCCGCGTCGCGCTCGACGAGGAGCGATGACGTAGCTCCCGTCGCGACGTCGACGCGCAGGAGCTCTTCTTCGGTCTGGTTTCTGTCGAGCACCAGCAGCGACGGCGGCGCGCCGCGTTCCCACGTGACCCGGGCCAGGTACGGGTGCGCCGCTGTGTCCCACCGAACCCAGGTGGGGTTGCCGCCCGCGACGGAAACGACGCCGAGATCGACGTGCGCGTTGTCGTGACCGGGCCGTGGATACTTGAACGGGACCGGCGTCGCCTCGGGGTGTCGCGGATCGGAGACGTACACGGTCTCGACCTTCCGCGCGTCGCTGCGCTGGAACAGGATTCGCTTGCCGTCGGGCGACCACCAGAACCCGCGGGCGCGGTCGAACTCCTCCTGTGCGACGAACTCGGCGACCCCGAGCTCGATTCCCTCTTCGTGGTGGGTGAGACGCCGCGGCAAGGCGCCGTCCACGCCGGCGACCCAGACGTCACCGTCACGCGCGAATGCGACGTGCGCGCCATCGGGAGAGAGGTGGGGATCCAGCGGCGTCCCGGGGCCCGCGGGGAGCTCGCGCACACGCCGTGTGGTGCGCTCGAGCAGGAACAGCCGCCCTCCGAGCGGGATCAGCACGAGCTTGCCGTCGTCCGAGACGTCGATGTCGACCACGCCGGTCGTCGTCGTGCGCGTGCGCTCCCGCCGCGCCTTCTCCTCGCTGGACAGCCGATCTTCCGCTCCGGCAAGGAGCGCGTCCGCGCTGGCGACGAGCTCCTCCTTGCCAGCCGGTGAGAGCTCGTAGAGATCGGCGCGACGATCGCGCGCTTTCGTGCGTCGGAAGAGCACCGTGCCGTCTCGCGTGATCGCGAGCGGAACCGGACGACCGAGACGGAACCCCTGCGTGGCGGCGGCCGCTTCGAGGTACCGCTCGTCGAGCGCGGGCCACGGCTCCGGCGCGGGCTGCGAAGCGATGGCTGTCGTGGCTGCGGACAGCGGCGCGGTTACGCAAGGCGTCGAGCGCTCTGCACAGCCGAGGGCCGAGAGACACGAGAGCAGAAGCGCCCCCCCGCAGCCCTGCGCGGCTCGCTTCCATCCACTCTCACCGTTGATCCCGCTCATCGGTCGATGATTATGGCGGTTCCCACTTGAGTTGACAGTCGCCCGATTCCGCTCTCTCCCCTCTCCTGCACTTCCCCTTCCTCGAGCTCCCAACCCAAGCTCCTGCACTCCCTCTTCCTCGCTCACGCTCGTTGACACCCCGTACGCCGACCCATACCCTTCGCATCGGCGCACGTTCGAGGATTTGAGGCACAGGATGCTTCGGCAGACGCTTGCGTCGGTGTTGGGTCGGCTCTCCCGGAAGCTCGTGCTCACCGCGGTCACGATGGTGGGTTGCTCCGGCCACGTGATTTCGGGCAGCGGTGCGGGTTCCGGCGGCGCGGGCGGAGTGATCGCAGCAGACGCTGCATCCACGGGCGCGTCAACGGAGGCCGGAACTGGCGGACGCGCCGCGAGCGGCGGGGTTTCGGGTTCCGGGGGAACGTTCGTCGGCGGTACATCGAACATGGGTGCCGGTGGCACTTCACCGGACAACGGGGGTGGCTCCGGAGGCGACGCCGACGGCGGCGTCTGCTTCTCGGGCCCGCTGTCGAGCGTCGCTGCCCGGCCGCCGAGCTTGCTGTTTCTCGTCGATCGATCGGCGGCGATGGGTTGCAAGGTTTCAGGAGCCCCGTCCGCGTTCGATTCGCTCAGGAGCAGCTTCGCGGCACTCGCGGGTCTGGTGAAGACGCCGATGAGCATCGGCGTGGAGTTTTTCGGTCCAGGCGACGGCGATGCCGGCCAGGCGTGCGCCCCTTCCAGCTACGAGACGCCGCTGCTCGACGTGGCGCCGTTCCCTGCCGACGCACCGGCGATCGACGCGGCGTTCGCCGCCAGCTTGCCACCCGGCGCGGGGACAGGAGGTGGCACGCCGCTGCTTCCCGCCGTGGAGGGCGCGCTCGCACACGCTGAACGCGTCGCAGCAACCGCGGCGCGCGCGCCCGCGATCGTCCTCGTCGTGGGCACCGAGGCGACCACCTGCGGAGCGCTCACCGAGGTGAGCACCGCGGTTCGTGCCGCGGCCGAGCGCGGCATGGAGCTCTTCGTCATCGTCGTCCCGACGCCCAGCTCGGCCTGCGCTCCGGGGTCCCTGTCGACCGCGACTGCCCCCTACGACGCCATCGCGCAGTCCGCCGCGCTCACTCCGATAATCACGGCCCCTCTCGGCGCCGGCGTCGTCCAGCGCACCGGCACCGACTTTTCCAGCGCTTTCGAGGCGGCCGTCTCCAGGATCCTCGGTCAGCGGGCGAGCGACATGGCGTGCCTGTACGCGCTGCCGGCCATGCCCCCGGGCTTCCTCGAGCACACCGTGACCGTCACGTACGCCCCCGCGTCGGGGCAGGCGGCGTCGATCGCCGAGGTGCCGAAGGCGTCCTGCAGCGGCTT
>CAYUAW010000628.1:0-3556 GCA_964442485.1 uncultured Polyangiaceae bacterium | reverse complement strand
GTCAAGCTGGAGTGCTTCGGCTGCACCACCAAGGCCGGCAACATCAGCGACCGAGAATGCGACCCGGGCCTCGACACCAAGAACGTAAAGCTCGAATCCTTCGACGACACGACGCACAGCTTGAAGCTCACGTACGACCTGAGCGGCAGCGTCCCCCAGATCTTCGGCGATCCTTCGACGGTGAAGGTGAGCGGCTTCATCGAGGTGAAGGGCAAGTAGCGCGACGTGCCCCCGCGCCGAGCAGGGCCTCACCGTATCCAGCGCGCTCGGAACCGCGCTGTTCATGCTCGACGACGCGCCGACCGATCATGACGGACGACTCGTGCCCAGTGCGGTCCGATCTTCGGGTCGAAATGCACCCGCCGGTTAGCATTGTCGTGGCCTTCGTGGAGATCGATCTGCAGCGAGAATGGGAGGACTGCGGGCCCACGAGTCGGCTACACCGGTACCAGGAGTGACGGTGGGACGCGCTCCTACCGGCTCCTGCAGCCACGAAGGTCGTGCAATGCGTCGCTCATGGCGTTCCAGGCGCCGAATTCGGCCCGGTCTCCTGGACCTCTTCGTCCCACTCATCGTCATCCCAACCGTCGTCGTCGTCGTCCCACCCTGGGAGCTCCTCCCGGGTAGGGATGAAGTCGTAGTTACCGGGACCGACGGTGGCATCGAGCCGCGAGACGACTCGCCGTGCATCGTCGAATGGGCCGGAGATGTAGACGGGCCGTGCCGATCTGGAGAGCGGTGTCTCGACGAGCGGCACCGGCCTGGGCTCGAATAGCGCAGGCTCGAAATCGCGATGCGGCTCGAACCCTAGGGAGCGCGCGTACTCGATGGCGTGGAACACTATCGACTGAGCGAATGCTGGCTCGCAACGCACCATGGATATGCCTCCCGTCGCGATGGCTGCGACGCCATCCGCCGCTTCGTAGTCGTCCATGGGGCCCTCGATGAATGCATTCTTGACGCCAAGGCACGTGCGATCCACGAGGATGGTCTCGGAGAGAAGCTGCCCCCCGGCGATTCGCCGCGTCATGACGACAGTGACGAGTCCGAAATCGTCTTCGTCCAGGGCGCTGCTGCTCACCCACACCGGGCCAAACGCCGCGGACCCGGCGAGCCGCACGAGCTTCGTGAGACTCGGTGCGAGGCCGGCTGAGCGCGCACGCTGCCTGGCGGAATCACGTTTCTTCTTCTGCTTCTCACGCTTTTTCTGAAGCCGTCTCTCGTTCCGCGCCATGGTCACTCCCTTCGCGCTTTAATCTCGGCGCCATCACCCCGGGTCGTCAGGTCGTTCTTCGCAGCCGCCCGCCGGGAAGAGTCACGGCTCGGATACGGGTGCGCGCGGCGCATGCCGCTCGTTTGGTTCGTGCGAGCGACGGATGCAAGCGTAAAAATCGTGGAACCGCGTGCACAAGGTGTGGACAAACAGGCACGGAGGTACATCCGGGCACGGCTACATGATGGGAGAGCTGCGGACGACCACGCGAGAGCCTGAGCGACGCGCATGATCGCATCCCCGGGATGAGTCGGACCGTCCGATGAGGTGCGATTCACCGGGGCTGAGTCGCCTCGGGTCGTGTCGGTACACAGCCCCAATCCTCACGAGCACGGTGAGCAATCGCGCGACGTTCTCGGGCGTCCGACGATGCACATGTCGACGTCCCCGGTCGTCAGCGGGACCCCTTGCAGTACGCCCGCGAGCATACCGACGACGATCACCTCGACGTCGTGCTCAACGAGCAACTGGAGGAGTTTGGCGAATTGCCCGCTTGTCATTCAGGCGCCTGATTTTCACGACGGACTCGACGAATTCTTCGAGCCAGCGCAGGCGCTCGAGAGGGGAGAGCTCGAGCATCCGTCGAATCTGAGCGCGATCCACGCCACGTCGATCGACGGCGACTTCAGTTCGGTGACGTGGCGCGTCCATTCCTGCACGATACCACCTCCAGCTTCCGGAGGCCGACCTCGAAACGATCGCGCTGCAGGCCCCGTAGATCCGAACTTCGCGCGTTCGCTCGAGGTGCGCCATGACGCCGCCGATGTCCTCTCTTGTCCACGTCCGTCCACTTGTGTCCCGTCGTCATTTCGCGGCGAGACGGAAGAAACCGGCGCAATCTCCGCCAGTTATGACGACGAGGCCCGCCCCAACTCCTAATCCGTTGGCTGACAGTTCAAGTCTGTCTTGGCCATTTTGCTGCCGGAGCGTGAAGCGCTGCGCGTATTCGTGCTCGGTGCGACGGGCACTGGTGCGAGTGCGGCACCGGTACGAGCGTGCGCCTTCCTGCGCGCGTTTCCGAACAGCCCGCATGCGGCTCGTGCGCAGGCGGCAGTCCAGCAGCCGCGGCGACACGACACCGAAGACGCATTTCACGGCGCGTGATCTTGGACGAGCTCCATCTTCGCGCAGCGGTAGCGCACGAGTCCACCCTACCGCTTTTCATCGTCGGTTTCGGTGGCGCAGTCTCTTCGTTCGTTGGAGTGGCACGTGTGCTCGCCTGCAAGCATTTCATCACGCGGCGCCATCATCGGCACTTCGGTGGGCAATTCTGGTGCCCGCCATTCACAGCTCACCCGTGAAGGTCGTGCCTGTGGTCAACGAGACGCGGCGCGGCCTGGAAGTGGCCGGCTCCTTCTGAGACGGGCGGCTTCATCCGCGCTAGGATGCACGTCGCGAACGCAAAGTCGCGTTCACGCCGACGTCGCGAGCCCGTGTCATCTCCGAACCCCCCAGCAATACGCGGCACGCACGCGGCGGCGGCAACCTCCGCTGCGTTGATCGCGCAGCAAGTTGCGGGAAAGGCGGCACGCGACGCGCTCTTCTTGACTAGCTTTCACGTGACCTCGCTTCCGATTGTGATGGTGGCGGCCGCCACGCTGTCGCTTTCGGCGGTCGTGTGGCTGTCACGCTTGATGGCGCGGTACTCACCTGCGAAGGTGATGCCTGTCCTCTTCGCGGCGAGCGCGTGCGGGCTCACGCTCGAGTGGGCCCTCGCGTTCGTCTCAGCGCCCGCGTCCGCGGTCGCGGTGTACTTGCACACGGCCGTCTTAAGCCCGGTGATGATCTCGACGTTCTGGTCGCTCATCGACGAACGATTCGATCCTCATGCCGCAAAATCCGCGGTCACGCGGATCGCCAACGGAGCGACCCTCGGCGGTGCCCTCGGCGGGCTCGCCGCGTGGCGAGCCTCGACGCTCATCGAGCTACCCACGACCGTCCTCTGCCTCGCGGTGTTGAACGCAGGGTGCTTCGTCGGGACGCTCGTGTTTCGCGCGCGCACCGAGGCAGCACCATCGCCCGCGTCGGCTCCTTCGGCTCCGCCGACCGACAAGGTCTCGGCCGTGGCGATGCTCCGGACGGTGCCTTTCCTGAGGAACCTCGCGCTCCTCGTGGCGCTCGGAGCGGCGATGTCCACGCTCCTCGACTACGTTTTCAGCGCGCAGGCGACCGTTGCCTGCGGCAAGGGGCCACCTCTTCTTGCGTTCTTCGCGCTCTTTTGGCTGGCGGTGAGTGTCTTGTCGTTCCTGCTACAGCTCACGCTCGGGCGCGTGGTCATGGAGA
>CAYUAW010000627.1:1785-3560 GCA_964442485.1 uncultured Polyangiaceae bacterium | reverse complement strand
GCCGTCGCCGCTCACGCGATGCAGCCCGTAGCCTCCGACGGAGGCAAACTCGCCGTTGGCGAACGTCGCCGCGCCGATCCACTGCCCGAGCGTCGTCCCGTGATCGTTCCATGCCTTGCCGTCGGGAGAGGTCATGGCGCGCCACCCGAGCGCGACGAACGTCCCGCGTCTCCAGACGACGGCGCGGAGCAGCTTGTCGTCGTCGCCGCCGTTCGGCACGAGCGAGACGTCGTCGACCCAGGTGACACCGTCGTCGACGGACCGGAGGGTCCTTCCGCCGTAGCCGACCGCGACGAAGGTGCCGCGCGGCTCGACGGGCGGAGAGGCCGCGTCCCCATTTCCGTCGGTGCCCGCAGTGCCGGCGGGCTCGCCGCCAGCCCCGGCGGAAGCGCCGGCATTGCCGGCCGTCGCGCCGCCCCCCGACGCGCCGCCATCTTCCACGGGCGCGCCGGGCGACGCATCCGCGCCGGCCCGAGTTCCGCCGTTCGCGCCCACCGCGCCTCCGTTCGCGGCAGCGCGGCCGCCCGAACCGGAGAGGCCGGCGCCCACGCCTCCGGGGCCTGCGCCTGCCTGGCCGCCTGCATTTTCGGGGGAACCCGCGTCGACCCCCGCCCCGGCGTGCGGCGCCGCGCAAGCGACGAGAAGAGCACCCGTCGCCGCGCATTGACGGAGCCCGACCAGGAACGCAAGAGACGACGATCGGGGAGAGAACGCCACGAATGCCCGGTACCGCTGGGCGTCCGGAACGGCTCAAGTGCCGCGGTCTGCGACCAGGCAGCGGGGCTCGTTCAGGGCCTGGAATGCACGACAACTCGACTTGTCGCATATCGGCAGCCGGGCTTCGCCGCCGAACACCGGCTTGCGCGGGCGCGGCGATGAAGGCATCGTTCGGCCCCGACATGCGCTACGAAGGCCGACTCTTTCGCCCCCCGTCCGAGCACGATGCCTACATCCTCCAGGCGACCATCGGCTGTTCGTGGAACGCCTGCGTCTACTGCGACATGTATCGCGACAAGAAGTACCGCGTTCGCGAGCTCTCCGCATCGCTCGAGGACGTTCGCGAGGCCGGCCGTCGCTTCGGGCCTCGCGTCCGGAAGGTGTTCGTCGCGGACGGTGATGCCCTCGGCATGCCGCTCGACAACTGGCTCCCCATCCTGAAGGAAGCCCGCGACGCGTTTCCACGCCTCGAGCGCGTCTCCTCCTACGCGATGGCGAGCAACGTCCTCGCGAAGAGCCCCGCGGAGCTGGCGGAGCTCCGCGGCGCCGGCCTGTCCCGGCTGTACATCGGACCCGAGTCCGGCGACGACGTGACGCTGAAGCGCATCGCGAAGGGTTCGACCTTCGCCGAGCACGTCGACGCCGCGCAGAGAACCCACGACGCCGGGGTCGAGCTCAGCGTCATCGTCATGCTCGGCGTCGCAGGTGTCGAGCGTAGCGACGAGCACGCGCACCGCACGGCGGAGCTCGTGACGCGGATGGACCCGGAGTACCTCGGAGCGCTCACCACGACGGTCGTCCCGGGCACGCCGCTCGCGACTCTCGAGGCGCGCGCCCGCTTCACGCTACCGGACACGAAGCAGCTCCTGTCCGAGCTCCGCACTCTCGTGGACGAGGCCCGCCCGACGCGCACGGTCTTCCGGACGAACCACGCCTCGAGCTACCTGCCCCTGGGGGGCACGTTACCCGGCGATCGCGCCGCCATCCTGCGCGCAATTGACGCAGCGCTCGACGGCCAGATTGCGCTGCGGCCCGAATGGGCGCGCGGCCTCTGAGCG
>CAYUAW010000627.1:0-1685 GCA_964442485.1 uncultured Polyangiaceae bacterium | reverse complement strand
GCAGGTACCGGCGGGGCGTCGACTGGCGGCGCAGCGTCCGGCGGCGCAAGCTCCGGCGGAACGGCCGGCGCGGGCGGGGGAACGGCTGGCGCGGGAGGCGCCACGGGTGGAGCGGGCGGCGGTACGGGCGGCGCAGATTCGCTAGCAATGCCCATCCCCGCCGTGCTCGCGCCGAGCTCCACGGACGCCACGACCGACCACTACGTGATGACGGTGAAGACGGGCACGGCGCAGATGCGACCGGGCGCCCCGACGCCGATCGTCGGGTTCAACGGGCTCTACCCCGGCCCCACCATCGTCGCGACGAAGGGCCGCATCGTCCAGATCACGCAGACCAACGGCTGGACCGAGAACATCACGATTCACAACCACGGCCACAAGGTCACACAGGCGAGCGACGGACACCCCGTCGACTACATTCTTCCGAACGCCTCGAAGACGTACACCTATCCGAACGACCAGCGCGCGGCGACCTACTGGTACCACGACCACACGATGGATCTGACCGGCGCCCACGTTTACAAGGGCATCGCCGCCTTCTACCTGATCCACGATCCAGCGGAGGACACGCTGAACCTGCCGTCGGGCAACTTCGACGTGCCGCTCCTCATCCAGGACAAGAAGTTCAACGCCGACAACACGCTGGTCTACGACGGCTCGCAGATCACGGCGGGTTTCCTCGGCGACACCACGCTCGTCAACGGTGTCGCATCGCCTCATTTCGACGTGAGCACGCACAAGTACCGCTTCCGCGTGCTGAACGGCGCGAACGCCCGCACGTTCACCCTGAGCCTGAAGTCGGGGAAGGCATTCCAGGTCATCGGGTCGGACGGCGGGCTCCTCACGGCGCCGGTGTCGTTGAAGACGCTCCCGGTGAACCCCGCCGAGCGCTACGACATCGTCATCGACTTCACCCAATCCGCGGTCGGCACGACGGACACCCTCATCAACGCCAACCAGACCGACTCGGCCCTCACGAATCTCGTCGAGTTCCGGGTGAAGACCAGCGCCACGGACACGTCCACGGTGCCCGCCACGCTCAGCACGATCACCCGCTTCAAGGAGTCGGACGTGACGGCGCAGCCGGTGCCCTTCAGCTTCTCGCTGGCGTCGGGCAACTGGGCCATCAACGGGCTCACCTTCGACGCTGCGCGCGCCGCGGACGTCACCTCGCACCTCGACACGCTCTACATCTGGCAGCTGATCAACGCATCCGGGATCATCCATCCGTTCCACAAGCACCTGACCCAGTTTCAGATCCTGGACATCGACGGCTCGCCGCCGCCTCCGGAGCAGAGCGGGTGGAAGGACACCGTCGCGCTCCCGCCGGGCGGCACCGTGCGTATCATCTTCAAGGACGAGACCTACCCCGGGACGTTCGTCTACCACTGCCACAACCTGGAGCACGAGGATCACCGGATGATGCTCCAGGAAGCCGTCGTGAGCCCGTGACCGCGCTCGCGTGAGCGTCGCGCGAGTGCTCAGCCGCCCTCGACGAGGAGCTCCGCGAGACACTCCTCGTCGGTGATCGTTTCCCCCATGTGCGTGACGTCGACGCGGCTCTCCGTGTCGAACGCGCAGGAGAGCCTGAGCCGCGTGCCCTGCGCGAGCGCGAGCGGCGTCTCCAGCACGAAGAGCCGCTGCCGGTAGAAGTTCCAGTGATCGAAGCTGCCGGTGCAGTGCGC
>CAYUAW010000626.1:0-3564 GCA_964442485.1 uncultured Polyangiaceae bacterium | reverse complement strand
GTGGGCGCAACGGGAGCCGCCGGCGCAGCGACCGTGCTCTCGTGGCAGGTGCACGCAGGGCTCAGGGCGGCAACGACGAGGACCAGGGCGGCGCGGGAGGACATTCGGTGTAGACCTTCGGCCCATTCTACGTGACCGCGCTAGCCACTCTCCCCCGGCCGCCGAGAAGCTCAAGTTACGCCGGGTTTTCGCCGGCCGGCGCCCGGCAGTCCGGAAGCGTCGGCCGCCGCGCAATGCTGGCCCACGGATGTCCCCCTGTCGGATGATGTGGGGGACAGAATGCCGGACGCCACGCAACGCCACCACGTCCTTCTGATCCCCGGGCTCTTCGGTTTCGCCTCGCTCGCCGGATACGACTACTTCCAGCATCTCGAGGCGGCGATCCTGGATCGCTTCCAGCGAGCGTCCGTGCCCGTGCTCATCGAACGCGTGCCGTCGCTGCCGACATCGTCGATCCGTTCGCGCGCCGTGGTGCTCGCGGACGTCGCGCGGAGGAGCCCCGACGGCTGTCCGATTCACCTCGTGGGACACTCGAGTGGCGGCCTGGACGCGCGCCTCTTGATGTCGCCCAGCACGACGCTGCCCGGGACGCGGGTCCCGCAATCGGTCCGGGACCGCGTACGCACGGTGCTCGGCATCAACACGCCGCACTACGGCACGCCGCTCTCCGCCTATTTCGCCACCGTCTCCGGGACCCGGTTCTTATATGCGGTGTCGCTGCTCACGGTGGCGAGCCTCTCGATCGGGCGAATCCCGCTCTCCGTCCTCGAACGGCTCGTCTCGACCGTGAAGGCCGCGGACGGCCTGCTCGGCCTCGACATCAAGCTCATCGACGACGTGACCGATCTGGTACTCAGCGTCGTCGGCGTGCGCGGCAGGGAGGAGATCGCCGGCTTCATGCGGCGCCTCATGCACGACCAGGCCGGCATCATCCAGCTCATGCCGGAGGTGAGCGAGCTCTTCAACGCCGCCGTGGAGAACCACCCCAACACGCGCTACGGCTGCATCGCGACGGCGGCGCCGTCGCCGGGACCGCGTCGCCTCATCCGCGCCGTTGTGTCCCCCATGCGCGCGGTGCAGCTCGCCGTGTACACGACCCTCTATGGCGTCGCGAGTCACTCGCGGGAGCTCTACCCCTACGCGACGCCGACGCCGGACCAGGTCTCGGCCCTCGCTCACGCCTTCGGCCGCCACGTCACGCCGGACGACGCGGACGGCGTCGTTCCCACGCTCTCGATGCTCTGGGGCGAGCTCGTGTGGTGCGGCGCGGGCGACCACCTCGACGTGGTCGGGCACTTCCAGGACGACCGCAGGCCCCCGGCGCACGTGGACTGGCTGCACAGCGGCGCGCACTTCCGGCGGCGCGAGTTCAATGCGATGGTCGACGCGCTCTGCGCGTACTTGCTCCGCTGACGTCAGCGCAGCGTCACGAGCTCCTCGGCGGCGGTGGGGTGGATGGCGATGGTGCGATCGAGATCCGCCTTCTTCGCGCCCATCCGGAGCGCGACGGCGAAGCCCTGGATCAGCTCGTCCGCGGCGAGCCCGATGACGTGGATACCGACGACGCGCTCGTCGCGGCCCACTGTCACGAGCTTCACGGTCGTCTTCGGCTTGCGCGTGGTGAGCGCGTGATAGAGGTTCGTGAAGCGGCGCTCGTACACCTTCACCTCGAACTCGCCGTAGGCGGCGCGCGCGGCCTCTTCGCCGAGCCCCACGGTGCCGATGGGAGGATGGCTGAACACCACCGTCGGCACGTTCTCGTAGTCAATGTGCGCTTCCGGCTGGCCGCCGAACAGGCGATCGGCGAGCCTCCGGCCTGCGGCGACGGCGACGGGCGTGAGCTGCAGTCGCCCGGTGACGTCGCCGACCGCGTGAACACCGGGGACGGACGTGGACTGGAGATCGTCGACGATGACGTGGCCCTCTGCGTCGAGCGAAACGCCGACGCTCTCGAGGCCGATACCGGACGTGTTCGGCGAGCGCCCGATGGCCCAGACCACGGTGTCGAAGGCGCCCAACCTCTGCCCCGATTGCGTCTCCACGTACAGCGCGCCCCTGGACCCGTCCACCCGGGTGGCCTCGCACCAGAGACGCACGTCGATGCCGCTTTCGCGCATGTGCCCGATGAGCTCCGTGCGCAGCATCGGGTCGAAGCCGCGCAGGGGCTCGCCGTGGTGGAGCAGCACGGAAACCTCCGAGCCCAGCTGGCGGAGCACGCCCGACAGCTCGGCCGCGATGTAGCCGCCCCCGACGATCGCGACGCGCTCCGGGAGAGCGGCGACCTCGAAGAAACCGTCGGAGGTGAGCCCGTGCTCGGCGCCGGGGATGCTCGGGATGCGCGGCTTGCCGCCGGTGGCGATGAGGACGTGCTCGGCCGAGAGACGCCTGCCGCCGACATCCAGGGTGTGGGCGTCGACGAACTTCGCGTAGCCCTGGATCCGCTCGACGCCCTCGGCGTCGAGGTTCTTCTCGTAGATCTCGTTCAGGAAGCGCACGTATCGATCGCGCCCCTCACGAAGGCGCGCGAAATCTAGCTTCACCGGGCCGACGTCGAAGCCGTAGCCCGCTGCATCGGCGAAGCCTTCGGCGAGGACCGCAGCGTTCCACATGATCTTCTTCGGCACGCAGCCCACGTTGACGCAGGTCCCGCCGTATCGACCTGCCTCCACGATCGCGACACGCTTGCCATGCTGCGCAGCGCGCCGCGCGGATGCGACGCCGCCGCTGCCGCCGCCGAGCACCAGGTAATCGAAACGATCCATCTACCGGTACGCTTTCCGCGACGTGCGCGTCCGTCGCCGTCTCGCGAGCCGCCGTGCGAGCGCGGTCTTCTTCACCAAGGGCTTATGCTACGCGCTCCCTTGATTGCCAAGCGTGCGGCGGAGCGCCGCTTTTTTGTGGGGCCCGGGGCGTTCATGACACGATCGCGTCGTGATCCGCAGCACCGAGCGAGCGTACGGTCTCGCGGCCTCCGTCGCGCTCCTCGCGCTCGCGGGCTGCGCACGCGAAGCGCTCCCCCCCGAGGTCCCCGGCATGCCCGCCGGCAGCGCTCGCGGCAACGACGGAACGCTCCCTGCGTACTCGTACCGGGGCAGCCGCGGCGCGCGGAGCCTCTCCATACCCGACGGAGAGGACTGCCTCGCGCTCCTCGCGACCGAGGACGTCGCCTTCCACCAGATCCCCGCGAAGCCCGGCATGGTCACCCCCGTCGACGTGACCGGCCCGATCGGCGGCGTGCGCTACGAGACCGCGGGCACGACGTCGCTCGTCTGTGATTGTCGCCTCGCCGTCGCGCTCGACTGGCTCGCGCCGGAGCTACGCTCCTTCGGCATCAAGGAGATCCACCACTCCGGTGCCTACGTGTATCGGACGACGCGCAACGGCCACCCGAGCCTCCACGCCCTCGGCCTCGCCATCGACGTTCATCGAATCGCGATGGGAAGGCACAAGCTCAGCGTGTCGCGCGACTACGCGCGCGGAACCGGCCCGAGCTGCGACGAAGATTCCCCCATCCTGAACCGCCTGGCCTGCGAGGTCACCCGCACCGGGCTCTTCGAACAGGTA
>CAYUAW010000625.1:0-3600 GCA_964442485.1 uncultured Polyangiaceae bacterium | reverse complement strand
GTTCGCCGAAGGCGAACTCGCGAGCGCAGCGAGCGGCGGGGGGAGCAGTTCGCCGTAGGCGAAGCTGCGGGGGGCCAAGGCCCCCCTTTGTTAGTAGAGACCGAGGAAGTCGAGAAACTCGCGCGCCGTCTGTGCCGCCTTGCCCGCGCGGCGCCGCGCCGTCTGGGTGCGGTTCCACTCCGCGACCTTGTCGTTGTAGTCCCAGTGAGCCTGCTGATAGCGATCGTCGAGCTCCTTGAGCTCGTCGGGGTCGTTGTGACCGTCGAGCTCGTAGGGGCACTCGGTGGCCTTCACGATCTTCAGCCGCACGAGCTTGCCCTTCGCCGAGAAGTCCGGGTCGAACGGGTAGATGCGGCATCCGATCGGCCGGCTCGAGTAGATGGTGCAGCGGTTGTCGTCGCCCAGGTAGCGGCACCCACCGCGCTCGTGACGCAGGACCATCACTCGCTTGCCCTGACGGAGCATCGCGAACGCCTCCGGCTCGTCGTCCATGTCGATGCCGTCCCTGTCCACCCAGCGCACGATGTCGGCCGCGCCATCGCCGGTCGTGCGCGCGATGCGCCGGACGTCGGCATCGGTCAGCGGCAGAAGCGGGTCCTTGCAGCAGTTGCCGCAGCCCGTGCACCGGAAGCCGAGAAGGTGGGCGCCTTTGGCCTGCATGGATCCGCCTTTAGCAAAAGGCCGGGCCCGCTGTCTCGCTCGCCTCGCGTCAGGCCGGAACGCTCAGTCGAGAAACGAGGCCCCGCGGAAAGCCCGCCCGCGGGCCCGAACCGACGCTCACGGGACCGCGATTCGGCCGAGACTCGTGGTTCAAAGCTGCCGGGCGGAGTATGGTGAGGGTGCCGATGTCGCTGAAGATCGACCAAGATCACTCGCGCTTCCGAAACATCGTTCGCGGCAAGATCAGGCAGAACCTGCGCCGCTACATCTCGCAGGGCGAGATGATCGGGCGAAAGGGTCGCGACCTCGTCTCGATTCCGGTTCCGCAGATCGACATTCCTCGCTTCGTGTACGGCAACCGTCAGAGCGGTGGTGTCGGGGAGGGGGAGGGCAACCCCGGCGACGCGGTGGGCGGCAAGGAGTCGGAGGACGGGCAGCCCGGCGCTGGCAAGGCGGGGGAGGACGCCGGCGAGCACGTGCTGGAGGTCGACATCACGCTCGACGAGCTAGCCGATATCCTGGGCGAGGAGCTCCAGCTCCCGGCCATCGAGAACAAGGGGCGCAACAAGATCCTGAGCGCCAAGGACCGCTACACGGGCATCCGGAGGGCGGGCCCGGAGTCCCTGCGGCACTTCAAGCGGACCTACCGCGAAGCGCTGAAGCGCGCGATCTCCGCCGGCACCTACGACTCGAAGAACCCCATCATCGTCCCCCAGCACGAAGACAAGCGCTATCGCTCCTGGAAGGAGAACACCGAACCGGTCGCCAACGCCGTCATCATCTACATGATGGACGTGTCCGGCTCGATGGGCGACGAGCAGAAAGAGATCGTGCGCATCGAGAGCTTCTGGATCGATACGTGGCTCCGGCGTCACTACCAGGGCCTCGAGAGCCACTACATCATCCACGACGCCGTCGCGCGCGAGGTCGACCGTGAGACCTTCTTCCACACGCGGGAGTCCGGCGGCACGATGATCTCGAGCGCCTACAAGCTCGCGTCACAGATGATGGACGATCACTACTCGCCGGACGAGTGGAACATCTATCCCTTCCATTTCTCGGACGGCGACAACTGGAGCATGGACGACACCCTGACCTGCATGGACATCCTGAAGAAGAGCATCCTGCCGCGCGTGAACATGTTCGCCTACGGACAGGTGGAGAGCCCTTACGGCTCGGGCCAGTTCATCAAGGATCTGCGCGAGCATTTCGGGAAGGACGAGAGCGTCGTCACCAGCGAGATCCGCGACAAGGACGGCATCGTGGGCAGCATCAAGGAATTCCTGGGCAAGGGGAAATGAGATGACGATGCAGTCGTTCTCCGTTTCGCCCCGTATCCCACGCTACCTCCGCGTCGAGCAGCGGAAGATCGAGCAGATCGGCGCCGCCTACGGCTTGGATTTCTTCCCCATCATCTTCGAGATGGTCACCTACGACCAGATGAACGAGATCGCGGCGTACGGTGGCTTCCCGAACCGCTATCCGCACTGGCGGTTCGGCATGGAGTACGAGCGGCTCGCGAAGAGCTCCGAGTATGGGCTTTCGAAGATCTACGAGCTCGTCATCAACAACAACCCCTCCGTCGCCTATCTGCTCGAGGGCAACAGCCTGACCGATCAGAAGCTCGTGATGTGTCACGTGCTCGGGCATGTGGATTTCTTCAAGAACAACTTCATGTTCCGCTCGACTGACCTCGACGGCGGCAGGGTCGTCGACATGTCGAAGAGGGGCGGTGTCTCCTACGACCCGAACCGCAAATGGATCGACAAGATGGCGAACCACGGCGCCATCGTCCGGCGCCTGGTGGACCGGCACGGCATCGAGAAGATCGAGTCGTTCATCGACCACTGCCTCTCGCTGGAGAACCTGATCGATCCCTGGGCCCCCTTCGTCGTCCGCAGCAAAGCAGAGGAAGAAGAGGAAGAGCCGCGGGAGGTGGAGGTGCCGCGGCTCCGGGCGAAGGAGTACATGGAGAACTTCATCAACCCGGCCGAATACCTCGAGCGCGAGAAGAAGAAGATCGAGGCTAGCCGCGAGAAGGTGAAGGGGAAGTTCCCGAAGGAACCCTCGCAGGACGTGCTGTCCTTCCTGATGCAGAACGCGCCGCTCGAGCGCTGGGAGCGCTCCATTCTCGAGGTGATCCGGGAGGAGGCGTACTACTTCCTGCCGCAGATCCAGACGAAGATCATGAACGAGGGCTGGGCGAGCTACTGGCACTCGCGCCTCATGACGGAGAAGGTCTGCGACTCGAGCGAGATCCTGGACTACGCGGACAACAACGCCGCGGTCATGGCGACGAGCCCGGGCAACCTGAACCCGTACAAGCTCGGCGTGGAGCTCTTCCGTGACATCGAGGAGCGCTGGGACAAGGGCCAGTTCGGGCGCGAATGGGAGGACTGCGACGACCTGGAGGTGAAGAAGCACTGGGACCTTCGCCTCGGGCTCGGCCGGCAGAAGCTGTCGGAGGTGCGCGCGCTCTACAGCGACGTCACCTTCATCGACGAATTCCTCACGCCGGAGTTCGCCATCCGGCACAAGCTCTTCACCTTCGAGTGGTCCAATCGCTCTGATCGCTTCGAGATAGAGTCGCGCGAGTTCCGGAAGATAAAGGACAAGCTGCTCTTCCAGCTGACGAACCGCGGCAACCCGTACATCTTCGTGGAGGACGCGAACTACGCGAACCGCGGAGAGCTCCTCCTCCGTCACCAGCACCAGGGGGTGGATCTCCGCGCCGACTACGCGAAGGAGACGCTCTCCGCCCTGGTCCGCATCTGGAAGCGCCCCGTGTGCGTGCAGACGCTCGTCGACGGCAAGAAGGCGATGCTCAGGTACGACGGCAAGGAACACACCTCGAAGCAGGAGTCGTGACGTGCGGCTGGCGTCGTGCGCGGCCCTGACGCTGCTCGTCGGGTGCGCCAGTACGCCGGGTGAGGGCGCTGC
>CAYUAW010000624.1:0-3604 GCA_964442485.1 uncultured Polyangiaceae bacterium | reverse complement strand
GGCGAACTGCTCCCCCCGCCGCCTTCGGCGCGCTCGCTCCGCTCGCGTAGTTCGGGTCCTATGCGTCCAGCGAGAACGGATTGAAGTCTGTTCCGCGGTCGTAGAAGTCGATGCCCTCTTTCTTCTTCAGGAATCCGATCACCTTGTACGTGAAGGGCGTGGCGAGCACCTCGAGCATCACCTTGAAGACCCAGTTGAAGACGATGACGGCGAGGAGCGTGTGCGTCGTCCACAGGCCGGCGAAGGCGATGGGATAGAAGATGAGGCTGTCGACACCTTCGCCCGCGATGGTCGAGCCGATGGTGCGCGTCCAGAGCATCTTTCCCGCCGTCCAGATCTTCATCTTGGCCAGCACGTAGGAATTGACGAAGTCGCCCGCCCAGAACGCAAACAGCGAGCCGAGCACGATCCTGTAGCCATTTCCGAAGACGAGCTCGATGGCCGGCTGCAGCTTGACGCTGAAGGGTTCCTTCATGTCGACCGGCAGGTTGATGATCACCGTGCTCATCAGCGTGGCAAAGACCATCGCGCCGAACCCCGCCCAGATCACCCTCCGGCTCCGGGCAAACCCGTACACCTCGGTGAGAACGTCGTCGAACAGGTAGCTGATCGGGAAGAAGATGTTGCCGGCGCCGAACACCAGGGTCTGCCCCGCGATCTGGATGCGACAGCTCTTCCCCGGTCCGATCAGGTTCGAGCACAGGAGCACCGTGACGAACGCCGCCATGATGAGATCGTAATAACGATAACGAGGGTGCTCGGCGTGGGGTCCCGACACCGTTATCAACTGAGCCGACATCTGGATGCGGCGGACTCTATCAGCTCGACTTCACGCGGATGGGCCCGGCGTCGAGAGGAGGGACCTCGCCTGCACAGGCTCGAAAGCACTCGTGTTTGCTAGGTCTGCTCCAGACCGTCGGGCGACCCGGCTCGGGCGATGCCGGGGCTTCCGGGCAATCCCTCGCGGCGAGCTTGACGCTCTCGCGCCGCTCGATTGAGCAAAGAACGTCCCTTGCTGTGGCCGCACTGCGCATGATGCGTACAACGAACCGTCCAAGTGACTGGTCACGCAGCAATTGCTCTGACAAAGGTTACCGACTGCCCGAACTTCGATGCTGTCGTCGTTCCGAGCGCGAAAGACGCGAAAAACAGGGCATGGGGCGCAGACGGTGCACTTCGCGTTGCAAGATGGAGCGAAGAATGACGAGCTCGTCGCAGTGCACGAGTGACCGACGGCGCCAGTGTAAGCCTCCAGAGCGTCTCACGGGGTTGCTCGTGCGCGCCGAGGGTCTCCGTCACCTGCATCGCTGGCGATCCGCGATGGTGGCACCTGTTTTGCAGATGCGCGCGAGTCAGCGGTGGAGTGAACGCTCGCGCGCGGCCGACGCCGAGGTATCGAGAAAGGAATCCACAGTGCAACCAGGTTGCGCTGGTAGACGACGAGAGACGGGGTGTGTATCAAAGGGATGGTGCGAGGAGTGCAAGTCCAGCAGGGGACGGCAGATCTTCGCTCAGTGCGGGCTCGATCACGAGCTCGACGCTGGCACGGCCATGCCCGGATGAGCGCCTGACTCATCGTCACTCGCACCGGCAGGAGGGCGCTCGAGACAGTGAGAAGTGTGCAAGTCGCGTGCAGTTCCAGGGGTGCGCGACTCATCGACCGACACGGCAACGAATCACGAAGAGAACCCACGGCGATCTTCTTTCGCAATCACACAACGCCGTGGGTGCATCGGTTTGAAGGAGCACGAGGGAAATGAAAAACAGCAATATCTACAAGTCACTGCGATTCGCAGGCGCGGGGGCGACTCTCTCCTATCTCGTTTGCCTCCCCGGCTGCGGCAGCCCGGACGCGGGCGCGGGCAATACCGAGACGGCCAAGGAAGGGGTGGGCAACGTCAGTCAGCAGGAGACTCCTGCTCAGTGCAACACCGATCTCGGCACCTGCATTCAGAAGTCGAAGAACATCTTCGATCTCCTCGCGTGCAACGGGCCCTACGCCACCTGTCTCGCCTCCGGCCTCACCCCCCCGATCGTCACCACGACAGTGAACGGTCTCGACGCCTGTCGCACGACGCTCGGCACCTGTTCCACCGCTGCCAAGACGCCGGCCGCGCTCGCGACCTGTCAGGTGAGCGCCGTGACCTGCGCGGCGTCCGCGCTCGCGACGCCGATCGCGCAGACCGCTGCTGCGGCCGTGAGCTGCGTCGATGCAGCCGCCGTGTGCGCGGGCAAGGCCACTTCTGCAACGGACATCGCCGCCTGCGGGCAGACGTTCGCGAACTGCGCCGAGGAAGCGGCCGCCGCCGTGCTTCCCCCGGACGTGGTCACAGTGGTCACGGGGGTCACGACCTGCACCACCACGCTCGGGACGTGCATCACGGCCGCGAAGACGCCGGACGCGCTCAACCAGTGCAACAGCGCCGAGGTGTCCTGCATCGGCACGACGCTCGGAGTGCCCATCCCGAACCCCGCCGCTGCGATCACCTGCGCCGAGAGCGCCGCGAAGTGCGTCACCGCAGCGAAGAGCATCGCCGACGTGAACGCCTGCGCGGCGACGCTCACCTCCTGCGTCGCAAAGGCGGCGGGTCCGGTGGTAGACTGTAACCTGCAGTTCACCCAGTGCTTCGCGAAGAACCCCTTCAACATCTTCATGTGCGCGGATGACGCGCGGAAGTGCCAGGCCGGCCAGTAGAGCCGAGGCGAAGCAAGAACGACCAAGATGACAGTGACCTCCGCCTCGTCCCCAGAGAGACTCGAGCCCCGCACGCGAAATCGCCGGTCGGGCGCAGCGACGACCGCTGCGCTCCTGGCCCTCGCGCTCGGCTCGGCCTGCTCCGGGGGAGGCGGGGGCTCGTCACCTGGCGCTCCCGCGGCCGGCGGGGGCGCCTCGGGCGGGCCGCCCGGTGGCGTATCCGGCAACGCGAATGGACAGAGTGGAACGCCCGCGACCGGGCAGGGCGGCACGTCGGGCGCGGCCCAGGGCGGTAACGGCCCGGGAGGAAGCAGCGGCGCCTCCGCCGGAAGCGCGGGCGTCTCGTCTGGCGCTGGCGGAGGCGGCACGGCCGGTCAGGGCGGTTCGGCGGGTAGCGCAGGCGGCGCGAGCGGTGGCTCCGCCGGAAGCGGCATGGGCGTGCCGGATGCCGGGGCGTGCTGCAAGACGGCGGATTGCCAGCCCGACGCCGTGAAGACCTGCGTGTGCACGCAGTGGCAGCAGGGCCAGTGCTGCACCGACAAGTGGGACACCTTCTGCCAGACCACGGCAGAGGAGAAGTGTCAGGCCGAGAAGTGCGCGACGGACCCTTCGCCGCTGACCCCGGACGGTGGCAATATCGTGAAGGGCGCGTGCTGCGCCACGCACACGACGCCGGGTTGCGACGACTCCGCCGTGGAAACGTGCATCTGTGCGCTGCTGTCCGATTGCTGCACGAAGCAATGGGACTCGGTCTGCGTGCAGCTCGTTCGCGAGAAGCACTGCGAGGACGGCGTCCGGACCTGCGTGTGCGACCAATGGCAGCAGTCGAGCTGCTGCGACACACAGTGGACGAATGCCTGCGGGCTCATCGCCGAGAGCAAGTGCGGCGCGCAACCCAGCTGTCCATGA
>CAYUAW010000623.1:0-3611 GCA_964442485.1 uncultured Polyangiaceae bacterium | reverse complement strand
CTTCGAGAAGCCCTTGGCCTGCGTAGAGGGCTTACGCGATCGTGCGCGAAGCGTAGGCAGGCTTCGGCTGCTCAAACCCGCTGCTTCGGGGCTGGTGCAACTTCTACCGTCATGCGTGGGGTGCTTTCCTCGCGACTGCATCTGCGGAGAGCCCGGTGCACAACGAAACGTGCGCGCCGGGTTCGGAAGGGGGCGCCCGGAAACCTACCGGCGAAAGTCGGTAAGGCGCCGGGCGCCCATCTTACTCGCGAACGGACAGCGGCGCGGTGATCGTCGCGCCGGAGCGCCCCTCGAATGGTGTCACGCCTCCCCGTGCCAGACGAGAACGGAAGCGTGCGCCACGCCATGCCGCGCTTGAAGACGAGTCGCCAGGCAAGCGCCTCGTCGATCACTCGGCACGATGCTCCTTGCCAGGAGGGGGTTTCTCCGCCGTTCAGCGTAAACAGACACGGCCAAGCCCGCGTCGCCGGCGTCACCATCGCCGTTCGAGGGCTCGGACGCCGCTGCCGCTTGCGGGTATGGCGAGCGCCTCCGACAATGGCCCGATGGGCCGGAAGCCGACGACCATCGACGAGTACCTCGCGGGAGTACCCGCCGATCGCCGGGCGGCGCTCGAAAAACTCCGCACACTCATTCGCTCCCTCGCGCCGGATGTGGAGGAGTGCATCAGCTACTCGATTCCGGCGTTCCGCCGCGACGGCCGGGTGATCGCGGGGTTCCAGTCGACGAGCAAGGGCTGCTCGTATTTCCCCTTCAGCGGCTCGACCTTGGCCACCCTCGAAGACGAGCTCGTCGGCTACGACAAGACCAAGTCAGCGCTCCACTTCGACGCAAAGAACCCGCTCCGCGCGCCGCTGGTACGGGCCCTCCTTCGCGCGCGCATGGCCGAGCCCAGAAAGAAGAAGGCAGCGCCGACCCGCGCTCGCGCAGCAAAGAAGAAGAAGGGAAAGGGGAACGCGCCGCAACGGCGGCGTGCGGTGCGGACCTGATACAAACGGCGATTGGTACTGGTCTCAAATCGGAACGTCGGCTCCCGCCGAACTCAAGCATCCTCACCAGCGCCGCGAGAAGTCGTTTTTGGGCAAAACTACGATTCGTGCCCGCAACGGTGGCAGCCCCCCGCGGCCGTTGATTCGTCGCTCGGGTAAAGGTACCTTGCACCCGCGAGATCGTGCGCTTACGCATCACGTCCTTCCTCCTTCTGCTACTGCCCCATGTAGCAGCCGCAGCCGCCTCGCATTTGCGGGCGACGGGTCCAGAGGCGCGTGCCGCCACGCGAACAAACCCGACACGCAGGCACGCAGGGCAGCTGGAAGAGGGTGAGGCCAGCTCGGAGCCCGTCCTTATTGCTGCGCTTCGGTCCATAGCTTCATCGCGCAATGCTCACTCGGAGATGCTCGTCGCAAATGTTCTGGAACGCGGGAGTTCAGAAGGAGTGCTGGTCGAGGCCTTGAGAGCAGCAGGCTTCCTGAAGGCCCCATCGTTGAGCCGCCTGATCGCACCGTACGTCCGGCACAGGTCGGAGGAAATCGCGCGCGGCGCCGTACGGGCACTGTCAAAGACCGGTGGGCATGACGCCATCGTTGCGCTGGAAAACAGTCTGCGGAGTAGCGACCCGCTCATTCGAGGCCGAGCAGCGAGTGCGCTCGGAATGATGGGAGTTCGCGAGGCACTTCCTGACTTGTTTCGTGCGCTCGACCGAGGCGTCGCGGAAGCGGCGGCCGCCATCGGTCAGCTGTGTTTGAGTGACGAATGCCAGAGATTTGCCGACCTGACTGGGAGGATTCCCTTTGACATCGTAACCACTGGCTTGGATCAGATCCTTTTTCGCCCTCCGTCCGAGATTTCGGACGTTCGAAAGATACAGATCATCCATCTGCTTAGGTCGCTTGGAACCAAGGAGGTGGGCGCATATGTTCAAGATGTGCTGGAACGTTATCCGTTGGATTGGAGCAGCGACCTCAGCATGTCAGCGATGACACCAAACCGCGCGGGGCTGCCTTGCGAACGAGTACCGGGTGAATCCGGGGGTGAATGCTCGCCCGATGGCAAATGGCAGGCTGCGAGCACGGTGCTGGTGGTCAACATCCGCAAGACGAAGTTCGGAGACGGGATCGCATCTCCCACGCCCGCTGGCGATCCTCACGTGAAGGTCGAGCTTTCCTCCCCGTTCGTCACATGCACCGGCGATCATGACGCATGCGAGAATCGCATCGTTCTGCCACCTGACCTTGCGCCTGATGGCCAGCGAATTTCAGTGACGGTGCGAACGTGGTCGAGGCCGGTGAAATTGACTCTTACGGTGCAAGCTGAGCGTATTCGATAGGTCGCAGTTCGCCATGTCCAAAGCTCGTAAACAAATCCCGGTCGAGGCCATTGATGCAGCTCCACCGAGTGGTCTTTCGGGCGACGTGTTCCTAAAACGTTGGTGGACCCTGGCTGGTGCTACTGCGACTGTGCTCGCTACGGTATTGGGCGCGTACTACGAAATAAAGTCGGACATTAAGGTCATCGATGAGCGTCTTCGGGCGCAACTGGAAGCACAACACATCGAAATGGAGAAGATGAAGGTCGAAGAGAGGGCTCAGATTGACGCATTGCGAGCGGAGCAGCAGAAGGCGAATGCCGAAATCTCCAATCGACTAGACACTATCCGAAATTGGCTAAAGGATCCGAGGACGTTTCCAGGTGAGCTTCGGAAGGTGGAGCACGAAGCAGCAGGTGGGCCTGCGCCTGCAGCTGGCTCGCCGAGCCGGGTCCGTGCAGAGCTGGAAGCGGCAGCCCGTTCGTTGCGTACAGGAAACTAGGAACGGTTCTGGGGTATCCTCCGACTTCGAGGTGTTCTGTCACCCCGCGCTCCGGCTCTCGATCGCCTGCCGCAATTCCGTTCTAGTCATCGGCCCCCGCAACCACGACATGGCCCACCGCGGTTGCATCAGGAACGCCCGCGGCCCGGCGTGGATGTCGCGCATCACAAACCACCGTGGCGAGAGCTTCTGCACGGTTCCGGCGATCGTTCGCGCGAGCGCGGCGTCGTTGCCCGCAAGGCCGTCCACGACGCGTGCCCGGTCGGCGTCGGTTTGCAGCCGGCCGATGCACCACGTGCGGTGGAGCTCGGAACGCTGGATCGCGACGAAGCGATTGCCCTCTTGTTGCGGGAGCGATCCGAGTCCCAACGTACCGCGGACGACAGGGAGGTGGCCGGCAAGTTGGTCGACGTCCTCGGTCGACACGCGATGGCCGTGGACCTCGCGGGCGGTCTTGCCACTATCTATCCGCTCGAGACGCTGCTCCAGAGGATCGCCGTTCCGATCGAAGGGCGTCCGGATCTCGATCCGTTCGAAAAGATGGTTCGCGAGGCTCGACAACACGCGCTCGGAACGCACGCTCCGAAAAGTGGTCGTCGGTCGCAATTATCCTCAGCTCTCAGTTATGCGGAGTGCTCAGCGCATTGGCGCCGCAGGCCCCGCGCCAGTGCCGGTCAAGGTCCGCATAATCACAGGCCGTCCAGAAAGGCGAGCACATCGTCCGGCGGCACGAAACGAGCGTGACGCAAGGTGTTGCCGCGCAAGCTGCGTGATGGGCTTCCGCGCCGGCTGGGTGATGGGCAT
>CAYUAW010000622.1:0-3618 GCA_964442485.1 uncultured Polyangiaceae bacterium | reverse complement strand
TTAGCGTCCGACGGCCTTCGGCCGGGGCGGCCGCCGGCGCGCCGCACCAGCGCGCGCGCCGGCGAGGACGACGTCTACGGCAGCTTCCAGGAACTCCTCGTCGGCAGGTGCGGTGGCGTTGATGACCCTGCGGATGACCGGCGAGAACGTGAGCTCGACGATGAGCTCCGTGTCGATGTCGCCCGGCAGCTCGCCACGCGCGATCGCCTCCTCCACGACGATGCTGCGCACGCGCAGGTGGTCGGCGTGGAGCTCTCGTTTCATGTGCTCGACCTCGGGGTGCGTCGCCTCGTTCTGCATCATCTTCAGGAGACCGCGCCCGAGCGGCGATTGCGCGCGTTTCACCATGGCGCGCAGTAGCTCCAGAAGATCGCTCCGGATGGACCCCGTTGCCGGAGGTTCGCTCGGCGGAACGAGGTGCCGCAGCGCGGCACCGACGAGATCGATCTTCGTCGGCCAGCGACGGTAGATGGTCGTCTTGTTGACGCCGGACACCGTGGCGACGTCCTCGAAGCGCAGGGCCTCGTAGCCCACGCGACCGACCTCCTCGAGCGTCGCTCGGAGGACGTCCTCGACGACACGAGCGCTCCGGCCGTGGACTCGGACGCCCTCGGTGCGGCGCGTAGTACCGGCTCGAGTCGATGTCATCTTGCCTTAACCACTGTAACCACAGGGGAAAACGGCATTCATGAAGAACGCCACTGAAGAATTATGGCAACAGGCCGTTGCCAAAGCAAGCCTCTCAGCCCATAGATAGGGCCGCCCCCAACGACCCGCGATGACCCGCGGAGGAAGCTCTCGCCCCCCAATGACTAGCGCCGCCCGGACAGGCCTGCCGGAAGAATCCACCACAGCAACGAAAGCGGAACGACCCGCGGTCTCGCGACAGACACTCATCGTCGGCTCCGTCGCGCTGATCGCCGCCCTGGCGGGGGGCACCTGGTATCTGGTGCACCGGGGCTTCGAGAACACCGATGACGCCCAGGTCGACGGCGACGTCGTGGCGGTACCAGCGCGCATCGGCGGCATCGTGTCGCATGTCCACTTCATCGAGAACCAGAAGGTGAAGGCGGGCGACCTCCTCGCCGAGCTCGAGGATGCTCCCGTGCGCGCGAAGCTCGCGGAAGCCGAGGCGACGCTCGCTTCGGCCATCGCGACGGCCGAGGCGATGGACGCCGAGGTCCTCGTCGCGGAGGCGAACGCGGTCGGCAACAAGTCCGTCGCCGAGGCGGGCCTCAGGTCCGCTGCGGTGGGCGTGACGTCGTACTCGGATCAGATCCACGACGCGGAATCCGCCGTGAAGTCGGCCGAGGTCTCTCTCTCGCAGGCCGCCGCCGATGACGATCGCGGCAAGTCGCTCTTCGGAAGCGGCTCCATCGCGAAGGCAGAGATGGATCGCCTCGACACCGCGCGCAGCATGGCGGAGTCGAATCTCAGCGGCGCGCGCGCTCGCCTCGCCGCTGCGAAAGAGGCGACGACGCAGGCTCAGAGCAAGGTCGTCGAGGCTTCCGCGCGCGTGAAGCAGTCGAGTCTCGTCGAGCCGCTGATCCGTCAGGCCCGCGCGCGCGCCGACGCCGCGCACGCCCAGGTCGACACCGCGCAGGCGCTGCGCGATCTCGCGCTCATCGACGTGTCGTACACGAAGATCGTCGCGCCGTCGGACGGAGTCGTCTCGAAGAAGACGGTGAACGACGGGCAGTCCGTCGCGCTCGGGCAATCCGTCGTCCAGGTGGTGACGAACCGAACCTGGGTCACGGCGAACTTCAAGGAGACGCAGGTCGGTCACATGCGGACGGGCCAGCCCGTCGAGTTCACGGTCGACGCCTACCCGGGCATGACCTTCGCGGGCGACGTCGAGAGCATGTCCGGTGCGACGGGCGCGAAGTTCACGCTCCTCGCGCCCGACAATGCGAGCGGCAACTTCACGAAGGTCGTGCAGCGCGTCCCCGTGCGCGTTCACCTCCGCGAGCAGCCCGCGGGCTACCCGCTCAGACCCGGCATGAGCGTCGATCTGACGGTCGACACCCGGAAGTAGGCGCTTCCGCCTTGGCGATCTCGGCCGTTCCCTTCTCGAATCCGGTCGCGCGGCCCGTCAACAAGTGGGCCGTCGCGGTGGCGGTTGCCGTCGGTGCTCTGCTCGAAGTCATCGACATGAGCATCGTCAACGTTGCGCTCGCCCAGATCCAGGCGTCGCTCGGCGCGACCCTCACGGAGGTGAGCTGGGTCGTCTCGTCGTATTCCGTCGCCAACGTCATCATCCTCCCGCTCTCCGCCTGGCTCGGGCACCGCTTCGGGAAGAAGTCGTATTTCCTCTTCTCGCTGGTCGGCTTCACCGTCGCCTCGATGATGTGCGGCATGGCGACGTCGTTCACGATGCTCGTCGTCGCGCGCGTGCTGCAGGGCCTGGCCGGGGGCGGGCTCCTTGCGAAGGCGCAGGCCATCCTGTTCGAGACGTTCCCGCGCGAAGAGCAGGCGATGGCGCAGGCCTTCTTCGGGATCATCGTCGTGTCGGGACCGGCGATCGGCCCCACGCTCGGCGGTTATCTCGTCACGAACGTCGACTGGCGCTGGATCTTCTTCATCAACCTGCCCGTGGGGATCGCGGCCGTCATCTTGACGCTCGCCGCGCTGCCGCCCGATCCTCCGAAGACGAGTCAGAAGGGCATCGACTGGCTCGCGATCGGGCTGCTCGCGCTCGGCCTGGGCTCGCTGCAGACCATCCTGGAAGAGGGCAACACGGAGGACTGGTTCGATTCACGGTTCATCGTGGCCCTCACGGTCACCATGGTCGTCGGGCTGGGCGGCCTGGTCTGGCGGCTCCTCGTCGTCGACGATCCCGTCGTCGACCTCCGAGTGCTCCGGTACAGGTCCCTGTGGGCCGGGAGCATCCTCTCGATCGTCGTCGGGATAGCGCTCTTCGGTGCGCTCTTCTCGATCCCGCTCTTCGCGCAGAGCGTCCTCGGCTTCACCTCGCAGCAGACGGGCATGCTCCTGTTGCCCGGTGCTCTCGCCTCGGGGATCGCGATGCCGCTCGCCGGCCGCGTGCTCCGGGTGCTGGAGGCGCGCATCGCCCTCATCCTCGGCTCGATGTTACTCGTGACGGCGCTCGTCTTGCTGTCGCGTCTGTCCCCGCAGACGGGGGAGGGGGATCTCTTCTGGCCCCTCATCATCCGCTCTTTCGGGACGGTGCTGATGTTCTTGCCGCTGAGCCTCGCCACCCTCGGCTCTATCCCGAAGGAGGACATCGCGAAGGCGACCGGCTTCTTCAGCCTCACGCGGCAGCTCGGCGGCAGCATCGGCGTCGCTCTCCTGACGACGCTCCTCGCGCGGCGCGAGAGCTTTCACCGGTCGGTGCTCATCGACAAGGTCTCCGCCAACAGCGCGCTCGCCCTCGAGCGGCTCGCGTCGTTCCGCGCCGCCTTCATGGCGAAGGGCTTCGGCTTCGACGATGCCCAGGCGAAGGCGATGGCCATGCTCGATCGGGCCGTCGAGACGCAGTCCCTCGTGATGAGCTTCGGCGACACCTTCGTCGCGACGGCGGTGCTCATCGTGGTGGCCCTGCCGCTCGTGATCCTCCTTGGCAAGGGCAAGGGCGCCGCGCCCGCCGCCGACCACTGA
>CAYUAW010000621.1:0-3636 GCA_964442485.1 uncultured Polyangiaceae bacterium | reverse complement strand
CCTTCCTCCCCCTGAAGCGGCAGCCGCTGCGGATGCCGCTGATTTGGGGGAGGCCACCGCCCGCAGCGCGAAGCGCGAGGACGGATGGGGTGGGGGCACCGCCTGCTGATTTCTGGGCAACCTTCGATCCGGGCGCGTCCAATTCCTCAGCGCTGTCGATCGTCGGGGATGCCCCTCGCGAAGCGATCGTGAGACAGCCCTTCCAGGAACGCGCGGAGGTCGGCGTTCTTCGGCGGCCTCACCACGGCCCAGAGGCGCACGGTCGCGTCACCGCTCGCCGACGCGACGGTTCTTCCGTCGGGGGACACCGCGAGGCCGAACACCGGTGCGGCATGGCCCTCGAGCACGCGCCGCTCCTGCGTTTCCAGATCCCAGATCTGCACGGTGCCGTCGCCGCTCGCGGTGGCAAGCGTGCGATCGTCGAGGAAGGCAAGGTCGTGCACGACGGCGGAGTGCCCACGGAGCTCGTCGCATTTCTTGCTGGCGAGCTCGCAGAGCCACAGGTTCGGAGCGGCCCCGCCGACGGCGAGATGCTTGCCGTCGGGCGAGAACGACACGATGCGCGCCCCGGAAAGCTTCCCGAGACGCAATCTCTCCGAGCCGTCGGCATTCCACACGATGACCGAGTCGTCGGCGCTCGCCGAGGCGAGGAACGCTCCGTCGCGCGAGAACACGACGTCCTGCACCTCGTCCGTGTGCCCGCGCAGCACGTGAAGAGAGGCGCCGGTGTGGCCGTCCCACAGCCGCACGGTGTGGTCGCGGCTCGCCGAGGCGAGCAGCTTCGAGGAGCCGTCGAAGGCGACCGCCGTGACGTGGTGATCGTGCTCGAGCACCGCGGGCGGACCGCCGGCGAGTGGCCAGAGCCGCACGGTGCCGTCCTCCGAAGCCGACGCGAGACGTGTCCCGTCGGGGGAGAAAGCGAGCTCCTCGACGTCGTCCCGGTGACCGGTGAGCACGCGGACGCGATCGTCGTTCACAGACCAGAGCCGCACCGTGCGGTCGTCGCTCGACGACGCCACCCACTGCCCGTCCGGAGAGAAGACGACCTTGTAAACGTGATCCTTGTGCCCGGTGAGAACGTGGCTCTCGCCGGTGTCGGGGTGCCAGATGCGGACGGTGTTGTCGTGCCCGCCCGACGCGAGCAGCCTGCCGTCGGGGGAGAACGCGACCGTGCGCACTCCAACGGTGTGCCCCACGAGCACGCGACGCTCGTGCGTGTGGTGAGCGTTCCAGACGCGCACCGTCTTGTCCCACGACGCGCTCGCGAGGTGCGTTCCGTCGGGAGAGAACGCGAGCGCGGTGACGACGTCGCCATGGCCGCGCAGCACCGTCCGCGCCTCCGTGCGCAGGTCGTGGACCCTGACGATCTTGTCCCAGCCGCTCGAGGCGAGGTAGCGCCCGTCCGTCGAGAAGGCGAGCGCCGCGACCCGCTCGGCGTGCTCGGTGACCACGCGCGACGTCCCGGCGGCGAGATCCCAGAGCCGGACCTTGCCGTCCATGCCGGCGGTGGCGAGGTGCCTTGCGTCCGGGGCGTAGCTCACGATCTGGACGCTGGCGCCCTCTCTGCCGACGATCTTCGGAGAACCCGGAGACATGGGCCACGACCGTATGGTGCCTTCGTCGTCGCTCGACGCGATGGTGTTGCCGTCCGGTGAGAACGCGGCGCTCTGCGCGCTTCCCTTGTGACCCGTGAGCATCCGCACGGCTCCCGTCGCCACGTTCCACAGCTGTATCGCGCCGGTGTGGCTGCCGGAGAGCACATAGGCGCCGTCCGGGGAGAATGCGCAATAGAGCTCGCGGTCGGCGGCGGCCTTGTGCGCGGTGTAAGCGCCGGTGGCCACGTCCCACAACCTGACCTCGCCGTCGGTGTCGATGGAGCAGAGCCTGCTCGAGTCACGCGAGAACGAGAGCGCCTTCACCGCCGCGGCGTGGCCCACGAGCACGCGCCCCGGCTTGCCTTCCCTGCCGAAGAGCCGGATCTTCTTGTCGTAGCAACCGGTCGCGAGCAGGTAGCCGTTCGGTGAGAAGACGACCTTCGTGACGCGGTCGGTATGACCGGCGAGCTCCGTCGACTGCCATGTGCCGGTGTCCCACAACACGACGCGGTGGTCGTCCCCGCCCGTGGCCATCAGGGTTCCGTCGGGGGAGTACGTGACCGTCGTCGCCGAGTCGACGTGCCCGTGCAGCACCTGCTCGGCGATGCCGCGCTCCTCCGCCCACGCGGCGATGGTCGCCGCGTCGTGCGGGAGCACCGGCGCCTGCGCCGGGCGCGAAGCTCCTTCGGTGGGATCGCGCAGCGCGCGCAGCTGCTCCAGCTCTGCGATGGTGCTCGTCGGGTCGTGGTCGAGCAGGGCGCGAGCACGCTCCACGACGAGCTCGTCGATCTTCTCTTCCGCGCGTTCCTGCTCCGAGATGGCGTTGCGCGCGTTCTGTTCAGCAGTGTTGCGCTCCTCGCTGATCCTTCCGAAGCTCGCCGCGAGCAGCGCGGCGAGCGCGGTGAGCGCGGCCACGACGGTGAGCACGATCGCGCGCCTTCGCTCGTAGAAGCGCTCGACCAGCTCGAAGAGCGTGTACCGGTAAGCTCCGACCAGCCCGCCCGTGAGATAGCTGCGGAGCTCCTCCGCCAGCTCGCGCGCGGTCGGATAGCGACCATCCGGATCGCGGGCCATCGACTTGTGAGCGATCGCGACGAGGTCCCGCGGCGCGTCGGGTACCAGTCGCGACAGGGAAGCCGGCGCGGTGTCACGGACGCGCGTGAGCACGTCCTCGCCGGCGTCGGCGTAGGGGCTCTGCCCGGCGACCAGGTGATAGAGCATCGACCCGAGGGCGTACACGTCGGCCCGGCGATCGACCGGGCGTCCCGTCGCCTGTTCCGGCGGCATGTAGGCGGGCGTACCGACGACCACGCCGAGCGTCGTCTCGTAGCCGCTCGCCACGGGGACGGCGGCGAGGCGCTCCTCCGGTTCGTCGACGTGCTTGGCGAGGCCCCAGTCGATCACCACCGTCTCGCCGAAGGGGCCGACCAGGACGTTGGCCGGTTTCAGGTCCCGATGCATGATCCCCTGGCCGTGGGCGTAGGCGAGCGCTTCGGCGACGTCGACGAGCACCGGCAGGAGCAGGAGACGTCCGACGAGGCCTGGCGCCTCCGAAAGCGCGCGCCCGAAGGTCTTCCCCTCCACGAGCTTCATCGCGTAGAAGGGCTGCCCGTTCGGCCAGCGACCTGCCTCGTGCAGCGGGATGATGTTCGGGTGCTGCAGGTGCGCAGTGATGCGGATCTCGCGCAGGAAGCGCTCCACGATGGAGGGGTCGTTGCGGTGGAGCTCCTTCAGCGCCACCTCGCGGTCCAGCCGGAGGTCGTGGGCTCGCAGGATCCTGCCGATGCCGCCCCGCGCGATCTCCTCCTTGATGTCGTACCGATCGGGAAAGACCACGTTCTCGTGATCCCCGATGCGGGGGGAGGGGGCAGGGGGGCTCCCCGGGCCCGGCTCGTCGGCTAGCGTGCCCGACGGTGCGTCACGCGCCGTGCTCTCCGGGCCACGATCGCCGTCGGAGTCGGACGCGCCATGCATGGTCGCTCGCTTCTAGCCGAGCGGTCGGCTCGGGGCGATAGGGCGACAAAAACGGCGGAAAGGCCGC
>CAYUAW010000620.1:0-3642 GCA_964442485.1 uncultured Polyangiaceae bacterium | reverse complement strand
GCCAGCCTTCGGGCATGGCGTACAACCTCGACGCGCCAGGCTCGCTCGCCACCGACTCCAAGTTCATCTACTGGGGCGAGCACATCGCGAGCAGTCGCATCTTCCAGCTACCGCTCGGCACCGCCAACACCGCAAATCCCCCGGCAATCGCTGCGGGTCAAAAGAACCCGCACTCCCTTGTCGTCGACGCGGCCATGTCTACTGGCTCACTGACAACGGCGTGATGAAGCGACCAGTCGCCGGCGGTGCTGCCGTCGCGCTCGCGACAGAGCCTTCGAACCGCTGGCCCGGCGATCTCACACTCGACCGGACCGGCGTGTACTGGACGACCCATAGCGACACATTTCCGAACTGTGCGGCAGTCAAGAAGATGCCGCTCGGCGGTGGGACCGCGGTCGAGGTCGCCACGATGCCGGTCGTCGACTTCGACTCAATCGCCGTGGACGCGACGAGCGTCTACTGGGGCTACACGGACTACCATTCGATCACGACGCAGAACCGGGACGACATCATCTACAAGGCTCCCCTTGGTGGTGGGACCCCCGTCGAGGTGTACAGGGTCTCCGGCTACACCAGCATCCTCGACCTCGCGACGAGCGGGGACTACCTGTACTTCACCACGTTCTATAGACTGTCCAATACACAACCATTCACGTTCACCACGGGCAGCCTGATGCGTCTGCCACTCACTGGAGGCAAGCCCGAGACGGTCGGCACCGGCGAGGAGTCGCCCGTCGGGTTCGGTATCAACGCCCAGGGGGCCTTCTGGGCGGCGTCCGACGCGGCCCCTTTCATGATGGGCACCGTGGGTGGCGGCATCCTGTTCACGCCGAGCGGCGTCGGCACACCGTTCTCGCTGAGCTGGCCGACACAACCGACATTGCTGGCCGTCACGGCGACCAACCTGTACGTCAGTAGCTGGCTCGACAACAGCACGAACCAGGGCACCGTGTCGCGGATCGGTCTCTGCGTGAACAGCGTCTGTCAGTAGATTCCCATCGACGCCGACGTCGTCCCCGCGGCATCAAAGATGCGGAGCTACGCGAGCGGAGCGAGCGCGCCGAAGGCGGCGGGGGGAGCAGTTCGCCGAAGGCGAAGCTGCGGGGGGCTAAGGCCCCCCATAGTTAGTAGACCAAAGGAGGCACACACTCCGTCGGGCGCGCCCTCACGAGCCGCAGGGGCAGCAGTAAATCGGGCCGCCTTCGCCTCCCATGATTTCTCGACATGCCAGAGACGGCGGTGGCAACTGTTCCACCCCGGGGCCCAGGCCCCCGCTGCAACCCGCCGCGTACTCACTCGGCGCGCACTGGTCACGACACACTGGGGCGGCGCTGGGCACCATTGGAAACGAAATGCCGAAACCGAACGCGGGACATCGAGTCGGATCGTTGGTGATGCACGACGCCCCGCCGTTCGATCCCTGACAGATGAGAAACGTTCGCCCCGCGATGCATCGAGCTCCAAAGCCGTCCGGCAGATCCAGATCGGCAGTGGGCGAAAGCAAGTCGGACGGCCAGGTGCAGGCTGGCAACGGAGTCGACGCAGGCCGCGAGTCGACCACATCGACGGTCGCATCCGAGGCGTCCGCACTGGCGTCGACCACGACGCTCGCATCCGCGCCTCCGGACGCGGCGTTCGCTCGGCCTGCGCCGTTGCTGCCGATGTCGCTCGCGCCAGCGCCGTTCCCGCCCGAGCTCGGCATCGCGCTTCCGCCCGACACACCCCCGCCGCCGATTCCAGGAACCATTCCACCAGCGTCGGGCGCGCGCTGCGTACGCGAGACGTCGTCGCTACTGCCGCACGCGACGACGGCGAATGCCAGCGTTTGCAACAGAAGATGCCTCGGTCGTCGCATTGCTCGCCTCCTCGCCTCCTCGCCTCCTCGCCGCTCGTCGCGGGGCGATGCCCGTCGCGCATGCTAGGCGGGCGACCACACCGGCGCCTAGTACCCCTGCGACTCGCGCAATGGTCTTCAATGCCTCTCATTTTGCCCGTCGACCCGCCGGAGTGGACGTGGTGCTCTCGTCCCACATTCGCGCACGGATGCCACCGGAGCCTCCGCCGAAGAACGCCCGAGGAAGCTCGCTGATGACGCGACGAGAGAGAGAACGCGGCTATACTGGTTGATCGTGCAGACGAAGCAGGCGTTGGTGTTGCTCGTTGTCGGCCTCGCGGGTGCGTCGGCGCGGGGGCAAGTGGCGACTTCGGGTGGGGTCGTGGTCCGAGCACCCAGCGTGGTCGTGCCCGTGCCGGCGGCCTACGCCGCGTATCCCGACATTCCAGAGGAACCGCGGTCGAACCCCGTCCGGCATCCTCCTTCGCGCAACGTGACCGACGCACATCCGTACGGCGAGGATCCGTCGGGCGCGGAGTCGTCCGAGGTCCGGCTCCATCCGGACATCGACACATCGAACCCGTACGCGTTCAAGGGGTCGGGGTCTTCGTTTCCGGCGATAGCGCTGCCGGACGTGGCGCTCTTGCGGAAGCTCGATTCCGAAAACCCGTACGGAGCGGGCCTCGCGGCCGCCGAGCACGCACCGATCGACGCGGAAAACCCGTACATCACGCGCTGATACGGCGCGCGGCGCTCCCCGCGGCTGGACGCCAACCTTGAGCGACGCATCGTCCCCTCGAATTCGAGCTACAGGCGTCGACCCCATTTCGGTAAGAGTCCCGTGCGGCGCACCCACGCGCGCGAGCAGGAGGAACAATGGTTCGTAAGACGACTCGGCACCTGATTGTGGCGCTCGCCGCCACGAGCCTCGGTATCGCCTGCGACAATCACGACAAGACGACCGTCGGCTCGGTCGAGCAGGCACTCTCTGCGCGCATTCCTGCCGTCGCCCCGCCTCCGCCGCCCGCTCCCGCTCCGACTGCTTCCGCGGAGCCGAAGAAGATCGAAGCACCAGCGTGGGTCGATGAATACGCCACGGCCCTGTGCAAGCGCGTGGCCATCTGTCGCGAGAAGATGCTATCGGCGCTTCCCCCGCAGCAGAAAGCGATGCTTTCGATGCAGATCCCTTCGCAGGAAGCCTGCCTCAAGAACACGCGCACGTTCAAAGACAAGGCGCCGAAGCCGGTGCTCGACGAGGCGGAGAACAAAGCGCTTACCAGTTGTCTTCGTGACGTGCCGAAGATGGCTTGTGGCAACGTCCAGACGGGCAGGGTACCGGAGTGTCAAACGATTGCTGCGCTGATCGCAGAGGCGCAGGGTAATCCCTCCGGCTCGCCGGCCCCCTCGCCGTAGCGGGCAACGGGCGGGCTCAACGGACGCAGAGAACCACACGCGAGCGGGAACGGAGCTCGTGCCAGCCCGGCGCAAGAAGGCCGTCGGTGCGCGTCGTCGGCGTCGAGGGTGGCGCATCCTGCGCAACGCGCAGGGAGACAGGCGCATGAAACTGCGTGGCTTGGAGCAAGGCACGCCGATTGCTTGATGCGCTCGTGGCGGGAGGATGCTGCTCGCGCTCGTGCCATGGTTCTTCGTGTATCCGGACTTCGTGAATCTGGCCAGGTCGTCCGGCTGTGAAGACTACGTGGCCTCCGGTGAGATCGCTGTCTTTCAGGTGTGGCGCCGGATTGCGCCGGGCGCCACGCAGATGCCCCTCTCGTGCTGGTGTGACAAGTACTGCATGGAGAACGGCA
>CAYUAW010000619.1:0-3643 GCA_964442485.1 uncultured Polyangiaceae bacterium | reverse complement strand
ATGGACTTCTTGTCGGTGAGCATGAAGCGGTGATGCCGGTCCTTCGGGACGATGATGAGATCGCCCTGGTGCACCTCCACCCGCATCCAGCGGTCGTCGACCGAGCGGATGTCGAAGATGCCCTCGCCTTCCAGCACGAAGCGGACCTCGTCGTCGTCGTGGAAATGCTCGTCGACGAACTTCGCGCAGATGGCCTCGAGGTTCGCGGTGCTCGGCCCGAGCTCCACGATGTCCTCTTCTATGTAGGCACGCTGTCGCTTCACGTCGTCGAGGGGGGCGCGGTAGCGATCCGGCGCGGTTTCGAGGCGCGAGTAGAAGACGTCGTTCTTTGCGAGAGTCGCGGGAGTGATGTCACCTCCCTCGTCGAGCCAGTGAGCTTTCATCGTTTGCCTCCTTCGAGCACACCGAGCGCGGGCTCGGATGCCTTCCTCGCGTCGATGCCGAGAGCAGCCATCCTCACGGCTGCCTCGAACAGGTAGTGGTAACACTCCGCGTGGGTCTTCGCCTCGACCCAGTCCTTGCCCCAGATGTAGACGCCGTGCCGGCGGACCAGCACCGCGTGTGACCTCGGGTTCTCCTCTATCGCCAGCGCCATCGAATCGGCGAGGTCTCGTTCGTGCGCGGTGTTCTCGATGATGGGGACGCGGAGCCTGTCGTAATAGCCGTGGCCGGAGATGCCCTTGATCATCTCGAGCTCCGTGCACTCGAACGCCTCGCGCGCCGTGAGCGTCGCGAGCATGGCGTGCATCGAGTGCGAATGGATCACGGCGCCCGCGCCCCGGAGCCGGTAAGCGTTGAAGAACAGCGGCGAGCACGCGCTCGGCGTCAGGCCAGGCCCTTCGGGGCATTCGAGCACCGCGCCGGCGTCGTCGAGGACGTAGATGTCCGACTCGCGGATGCGCTCCTTCTGGACGCCGCTCGGCGCGATGTACACGCGGCCGCCGTCGCGGATGCTGACCCCGCCGCCCGTCCCCGAGACCCAGCCCTGCGCGTAAAACGCGCGGCAGAGCTCGACGATGAGGGCGCGAGGGGAGCTGGCCGTCATTCGTCGCTCCCGGCGGGATTCTTGAGGGAACCGGACCGTCGCATGGGGCAGCGAGCTTACCCTTCTCCGTCCGGGGGCTGCAATGCGCAGATGTATCGGGGGGATGGGAGAGGGAGTGCCTCCGTCCGTCCAGTCACTGGCGCGACGGAGGGGGTCCGAGCGGCTCATCTCATCAAGACGGGCATTCCCCGCGACGGCACGACGGTCACGGTTCGAACGAGAGGGCGCATCCGGTATCCCTGTGCAAGCTCGAGGTTCACGCGCGGCAGGAGGTGCGAGAGCACGATCTTCATCTCGTACATGGCGAATGCCGCCCCGACGCAGCGGCGCGTGCCGCCGCCGAAGGGGAAGAACTCGTAGGGGCTCGGGCGCTTGCCGATGAAGCGCTCGGGGTCGAACTTCAGCGGATCGGGCCACACCTCCGGGTTGCGGTGCCCGAGGTAGATGCAGGGCGACACGTTGACGCCGGCGGGGAGGTCGAACCCGCCGATGCTCCGCGCTTTCTTGAGGCGCCGTGTGCCGAACGGCGACACGGGATTGAGACGCGCCGTCTCGTTGATCACCGCGTCGAGGTACACGAGCTTCGAGAGGTGCCCGGGCTCCACCGGTTCGCCGCCGGTGACGCCCGCGAGCTCGTCGCGTGCTCGCGCGAGCACGTCGGGCCGCGAGAGGAGCCGATAGAACACCCAGGCGAGAGCCGTCGCCGTGGTCTCGTGGCCTGCCATCAGCAGCGTGAACATCTCGTCGTAGAGCTCGGCATCCGTCATCGGCTCGCCGTCCTCGTCGCGCGCTTCGAGGAGGAGCGAAAGGATGTCCTTCCGGCCCGCCGTGCCTTCGGCGCGACGCCGTGCCACCTCCTCGAGGAGGATCGTCCGGAGCGCTTGCTTGTTCGCGAGGAACCGCCCCCACGGTGAATGCCCGCCGAGCCCGAGCCGGAGCGACGGGATTGCGAGCAGAGGCGCCCACGGGCCACTCAGGATCTCGACGGTCTGGAGCAGGCACGCGCGCAGACGCGGAAGCCCGTGACCCTCCGTGAACCCGAAGACGGTGCGCAGGATCACCTCCAGCGTGATGGCCTGCATCTCGTCCTGCAGAGAGAACTGCGAGCCGCGCTGCCACCCTGCGAGGTTCTCGGTCGTGACGTCCCGGATGATCCGCGCATAGTGATGCATCCTCTCGCCGTGCAGGGGCGGGAGCATCATGCGTCGCTCGCGCAGATGCGCGGGCCCGTCCAGCACCATCACCGATTCCGCGCCCACGAGCGGCGCCATCACCTCGAAGATGGCCTCTCCGGCCGGGAGCTCCTCCGGATCGGACGTGTAGATGTCGCGGATGACCAGAGGGTCCCAGAACAGGACGGACGGGACTCCCCCCACCGCGAGCCGCAACGTGAACGCCTTGCCGTACCGGTGCGCGCAGTCGTCCAGGAACTCGTGCGGCGAGAGCACGAGGCGCGCCGTCTGCACCACCTTGGGAGCGCGCGGGCCGTCCGGGAGACCGTGAGGGATGGAAATCTTGACGGCATCTTAGCGCCTTCGATCGCTAGGAAGGGGGACGAGACGCGTGCCCCCCGGACGCGCGCGAGTCGTCACCATGCCGCGCCCGTTGAAAGCCGCTCCCGGCCAGACTCTGGAGGGCCGGTTCTTGCTCCTCGACGAGATCGGCCGGGGGGGCATGTCCATCGTCTTCAAGGCTCGGGACCTCGAGGACGGGGGGGCGCTCGTCGCCGTGAAGGTGCCGCTGCCGCAGTACTCGAGCGGCGTCGGCAGCTGGTCCATGTCGCAACGCGAAGCGGAGATCGGCGAGACCCTCCAGCACCCCTACATCTTGCGATTCGTCCCGCACGCACCGGACCGGCATCGAAGCTTCGTGGTGACCGAGTACGTCACGGGAACGACGCTCACGAGCCGCGTCGGCCACGGACGACGGCTCGCGGAGGCAGAAGCGCTCGGCATCACGATCCGTCTGTGCGAGGCCGTGGACTATCTCCATCGTCGAGGCGTCGTGCACTACGACCTCAAGCCGGGGAACGTCATGCTGTGCGACGACGGCTCGATTCGTCTGATCGACTTCGGAATGGCGCACAAGGTCGTCACCGGTCGCTTCTTGCTCTCCCCATCGGCGCCCCCTGTCGCCACCGCGGAATACGTCGCACCCGAGCAGATCCGTCGTCAGCGTGGTCGGCCGAGCGTCGACATCTACGCACTCGGCGCCATGCTCTACGAGATGCTCACGGGGCGTCCTCCGTTCGAGAACGACGACCCCTTCGCGGTGGCGAGCGCACGCGAGATCGGGGATCCTCTCGCACCTCGCGCCGTGAACCCGGCCATCTCCGTGCAGGTGGAGGAGATCGTGCTGCGCGCGCTGCGGCGCGATCCTGCCGAGCGCTATCGGAGCGTGGCCGCCCTCATGGCGGATCTCGCCCGCCCCGCGCGCGTCGACGTCACTGGCCTCGCGAACCGCCTGGTCGCGGTCACGCCCTGGCGCAAGCTATTGCGTCACGTTCGGTACGTCACGGTCGTCGGCGTCGCGCCGATCGCGTTTCTGGTCGCGTCATTCCGTCTGCTCTGGTGGTATCTGGAGCGAAAGCCGTAGCCC
>CAYUAW010000618.1:0-3648 GCA_964442485.1 uncultured Polyangiaceae bacterium | reverse complement strand
CCTCGGACGTCTCGACGCCTGTGTTGCCTCCCCCACCCCCTGCGGACGTGGGCGCCGCTCGTACCACCCTCGTGGCGGGTTCGGGCAAGCCCGGTTACGCGGATGGCGTGGGCGCCGCGGCGGAGTTCAGGTCTCCAGCCGGCGTCGCCGTGTACCAGGGCGTGATCTTCGTCAGCGACCACGACAACAACCGCATCCGTCGGATCGCTCTGGACGGCACCGTGTCGACCGTCGCCGGTTGCGGCAAGCAGCGCTTCGCCGACGGAATGGGAACGAGCGCGTGCTTCAACCATCCGACCGGGATCGTCGCGGCGATGGATGGCACCCTCTACGTCGCCGACACGGAGAACCATCTCATCCGCGCCATCGACCAGAGTGGTCAGGTGACCACCTTCGCCGGCAACGGCGGAGGAGACACCGGGGACGCCTCCACGCCGCTCGGCGCGGGCATCGCCTACCCCCGGGGGCTCGCCCTAGGCCCCGACGGTGCGCTGTACGTCGCGTCGGACGTGGCCGCGGTTCGCCGCATCGACCAGAACGGCGTGACGACCCTCGGCACGTCCCCGTACGAGGTGTCCGGTGTTGCCGTGGGCAAGGACGGCACCGTGTATGCGGTCGAGACGGGGATCGGGCGCGTCTCCCGCGTCGAAGGTGGGAAGTTCGTTCCAATCGTGAACCCCATCGGGCAGTTCGGCGATCGAAGCGGTGCGGGCGACACTGCGATGTTGCGCCCTGCCGAGGGCATCGTCGTCGACGGGAATCTCCTCGTGGTCACCGACAGCGCAAATTACAAGGTGCGCACCATCGCGCTCGACGGCGGGCACTGGGTGACGACGTTGATCGGCGACGGCCTCGCTGGCCAGACGCTGGCCGCGCGAGCGCCCATGCGCGTCGTCAATCCGAGGGGCATCGCCGTCTCGAATCACGGCTATATCGTCGCTGACACCGGGAATAACCGGATCCTGCGAGTCGAGCATCCTGCCCAGTTCTTTCCGGCGAACTGACGATCTCCACGACGGTACCGACGCCGGTCGCGCGCGCCTCAGAAGTCGTGAAGCCACACCGTGTAGCCGTCGTGACGCAGGCGAGTTGCGACGCCATGAGCCTCCCCCCAGTTCGCGCAATAGACGAACTGGGCCTGCTGGATGACTTCCTGGCCGCGAGACAGGACGAGCTCGTCGCCCTGCGCCGTCACCTTGTAGACGCCTTCCGCGCTCGCGAGCATCGCGAACTCCGCAGGCGCCACCACGCTCTGCGCGACGATGGCCTTCTTCTTCACGTCCGCCTTCACGAAGCGCTCCGTCCACTCGATCGTCCCGGCGCTGGCCTCTTGCTGATCGTGCGACAGCTGGATGAGATTGGTCCGCGCGAGGAGCCCGGAAAACCCCTGGGGGCTGCCGTCGGTGTCGGAGACGTAGTTCGTGGCGACAAAGAGCACGACCAGCGACACGGCGCGAACGTTCGATTCCGTGATCCGCAGCGAGAGCGACGCCACGAGCAGCATGAGCGGCGCCAGGGCCGGTATGTTGTGTCGGACGCTGTTGCCCAGGATGAGCCCCCAGAACACCATGGTCGGCAGCGAGGACATCGCAGCCCACGCTCCGAGGCGGACCCCGTCTCGGCTCAGCAGGTGAACGGCAAGCGCGACGAGGGCAACGGCAAAGAGGAAGGGCCCGGTGCTGTGCGTGATCGAGCCAAGCACCCACTTGTCGAAGAGGGCTTTGCGCGTGAACGGGAATTTCGCGTGCCAGTGGGCGGCGAACCCGACCAGCGTTTCGGAATCCGGCAAGGGACCCGAAGCGAATGACTTCGAGTAGAGCAGCTGCACGCCGAGCGCGATCAGGACGATCGCGAGACCCGCCAGGCCGAAGCGATTCATCGGCCTCCTGCGGAGCCAGGCGAGCCCGGGAAGCGCCAGGCCCGTCAGGACGAAGTCTGCCTTGAGACACAAGGCAGCCGTCATGAAGACGAGCGCGAGCGCGAGGCGAATCGAGACGGCGAGCGGGGTGAGCCCTTCGTCGAGGGCCATCGAGAACGTGCACGTCGCCAGCAGCAGTGCCGCGAGCGCTGGCGTGTGAGCCATCCCGTAGTTGGCGCCCATCCAGACCGCCGGCGTGAGCGCCAGGAGACCCGTGGCGAGCCCCGCCTTCAGCGAGCCGGCGAGCTGGCGGAAGAGCCCGTAGGCCGCAGCGAGCGCGACGGCGCACGAGATCAGGCTGAGCCAGCTCATCAGGCGCGGCAGCTTCCTGATGGGGAGCCCGAGATCCAGCGCCCGGCTCAGCGAGCGCACGTAGAGCGGGCTCGTCCGGATCCGGTAATTCGTGGCCGAGCCGAAGCCTTCATGGTGGGCGACCGCGTCGACTGCCATGCGGGCAGCGTCCACCTCGCCGAAGCCGGGCACGAGGAGCGGCACGTGCAGCCTGACGAAGAACACCAGCAGAAGGCCGACGACGACTGCTTCCAGCCGGACGGAGCGGCGCGCGCGCGTCGGGATGCGCCCGCCGGAAAGCGGCTCGTCCTCGCGCTCCTTCACGTCGCGCCAGATATCATATACGCGCGGGGCGCGTCATCCTGTCGCGCACGGAGAGCGCTGATCACGGAGCGCGAAGCGAGCGTCGGGCTCGGCGGCGCCTGGGGATTCGGCTCAGCGTTCTCCCTCCGCCTTCCCTGCTGAGCGGTGGGTGACGGTCCGCCGTCAGCCCGCTTTCCCGTCCGCTCGCGGCCCGAGGAGGATCGGTCCGTAGATCGCCACGAAGATGCCGAACGCGAGCGTCCAGAGCCCGCCCGCCAGCAGCACCGCACTCTGGTAGGAGACGAGCCCCGTCAGCGGCAACAGGGCGCGCGCCGAGGCCGCGGCGAGGATCAGGCCGAAGGAAGCGACGACGGGCCGCCGCACGGCGAGTGGCCGACCCGTGTGCCCGAGGGCCACGCGGGCCATCATGCCGAGCGTCACCGAGCCGATCGCACCGACGGTGAGCGCGTGCAGGGCCACCACCGCCGGCACGGCGACGAAGAGCGCCGAGCACGCGCGCAGCCCCAGGCCCAGCGGGATGAAGAGGTAGCCCGCGTGCAGGATCCAGAGCAATGGCGTTCGAAGCGCGTGACGCGCGCCCCAGTGAAGGGTCCTCACGAGAGCGAGGGCGGCAGCCGTACCTGCTGACGCGGCGCCGACCGGTCCGGAAACGCCCGCCACGTCGAGCACGACGACGAGCCCCATTGCGCCCGCCGCGAGCGCATCCAGGCGCGGCACGGAGCGGACCGACTGCACTCCCGTCGCGTTGCGAGTGAACATCGGGACGACGCGCCCTGCAAAGACCAGGATCACGAGCACCACGAGATCGACCGAGACGACGCTCGCCGGACGTCGTGCCCCCGCCCACACGCCGAGCGCGTCGAGGTGCATCATGACGTTCGTCAGCCAGAGCCCGAGCAGGATCGCGACGAACACGAGATTGCGGTAGTTGCCCGTCCGCAACAGCGGCACCGCAACGACCGCTGCGAGGACCGGCAAGAACGGAAGATCGAGGGCGGCAGGACCCCACCTCGGCAGCAGCTCCGGAGCGAAGAGCGCGACGCGGCCCGCGCACCACAGCGCCGAAAGGGCGAGGAGCGGAACGCCGACGAGCGTCTCCTGCTTCGTCCAGTTGC
>CAYUAW010000617.1:0-3669 GCA_964442485.1 uncultured Polyangiaceae bacterium | reverse complement strand
CAGCGCGCGCGGAGTCCTCTCCGGCGGCGGCGAGATGGGTGCCCTGATGCGCTCCGTCGACTGGGCGAACACGGCGGTCGGTCCGGTCGAGGGCTGGCCGCAGAGCCTGCGAACGGCGCTGAGCATCCTGCTCGAGACCGGCTTTCCCATGTACATCGCCTGGGGAAAGGACTTCACCCAGTTCTACAACGACGGGTACCGCCCGATCCTCGGCTCCACCAAGCATCCCGCGGCGATGGGCATCAGCACCCGGGAAACCTTCGCCGAGATCTGGAACATCATCGGGCCGATGTTCGAAGGCGTGATGCGCGGGACACCGGTCTTCGTGAACGACTTTCTTCTGCCCCTCGACCGCCACGGCTTCGTCGAGGAGTGCTACTTCATGTTCTCCTACAGCCCGATCCGGGTGGAGACGGGCGACGTCGGCGGCGTTCTCGTCACGGTCACGGAGACGACGGAGCGCATCCTCGGAGCCCGGCGTCTCGTCACCCTCCAGAACCTCGCGACCAGGACCCAGAACGCGGCGACGGCGACCGCGGCGTGCCAGGTGGCAGCGGCCGTGCTGGCCGAGAACCCTGACGACGTTCCCTTCGCGCTCTTCTACCTGCTCGACGCCCAGGGCACGAAGGCGACGCTGGCGTCCAGCGTGCGGCTCGCGTCGGGCACCGAGGCCGCCCCGGCGTTGCTAGACCTCACGGTGCCCGACGCTCCGTGGCCGCTCGCCGCCGTGTGCGAGGAGAGAACGGCGCGCACCTCCCCTTGCCCCCACGGGCTCGCCGCCGAGGAGGGCCCCCTTCCAGCGCACGCACGCGTGGCTCCGATCTTCACGGTGGGCGTGGAGAGACCGACCGGCGTCCTCGTCGCGGCGGTGAGCCCGCGGCTCGTCTTCGACGCGAAGTACGAGAGCTTCCTCGAGCTGGTCGCGGGCCACGTGGGGGTCGCGATCGCGAGCGCCACGGCGCTCGCGGAGGCGAAGCTGCGCGCCGAGGCGCTCGCGGAGATCGATCGCGCGAAGACCACGTTCTTCAGCAATGTGAGCCACGAGTTCCGGACTCCGCTGACGCTCATGCTCGCCCCGATCCAGGATCTGCTGACGCTTCCGTCCGGCTCGCCCGTGGATCGCGCGACCCTCCAGCTCCTCCATCGCAACGCGCTGCGACTGCTCAAGCTGGTCAACACGCTCCTCGAGTTCTCCCGGATCGAAGCCGGGCGCGTCGAGGCCGTTTACGAGCCGGTGGATCTGCCGACGCTGACCGTAGAGCTTGCCAGCAGCTTTCGCGAGGCGATCGAGCGAGCCGGGCTAAAGCTCGTCGTGGACTGCCCGCCCTCGCCCGAGCCGGTCTTCGTCGATCGCGACATGTGGGAGAAGATCGTCCTCAACCTGCTCTCGAACGCACTCAAGTTCACCTTCGAGGGCTCGATCGCGGTGCGTCTCCGGACTGCGGAAGAGCAGGCCGTCCTGGAGGTGGCGGACACCGGCACGGGCATCGCCGAGGAGGAGCTGCCACGCCTCTTCGAGCGGTTTCACCGCATCGAGGGGACAAGGTCGCGCAGCCACGAGGGCTCGGGCATCGGGCTCGCGCTCATCCAGGACCTCGCGCGGCTGCACGGGGGTGATGTTCGCGTCACGAGCACCGTGGGCGCAGGCACCACGTTCCAGGTCCGCATCCCGCGGGGAACCGCGCATCTGCCGAAGACGCGCCTCCGGGCGCCGCGGAATCAGCCGCCGATGGGGCTAGGGCCCGACGCCTACGTCCAGGAGGCGCTGCGCTGGGTGGCACCCTCCGCGGGCGTGACGGCCCCCTCGATTCCGCCCGCGCGAGCGACGGGACCGCGGGAGAGGATCCTCTTCGCGGACGACAACGCGGACATGCGCGACTACGTCACGCGCCTGCTGGGTGAGCGGTGGATCGTGGAGACCGTGGGCGACGGAGCCGCGGCTCTTTCCGCCGTCCGCCAGAACCCGCCGGATCTCCTTCTATGCGACGTGATGATGCCGGGCCTCGACGGCTTCGCGCTCACCGCCGCCATACGGGCCGACGCCGGCTTGCGTGCCCTTCCGATCATCCTGCTCTCCGCGCGCGCGGGCGAGGAGGAGTCCGGGAAGGGGCTGAACGCAGGAGCGAACGACTACATCGGAAAGCCCTTCTCGGCGCGCGATCTTCTCGTGCGCGTCGCGGCCACCCTCGCGACGGCGCGCGTGTCCCACGAGCTGCGCGCCATGGAGCATGCCCAGCGGGAGTACCTCGCCCGTCTGTTCGAGCACGCGCCGGTGGGCATCGCGGTTCTGCGTGGCCCCGAGCACGTCTTCGAGGTGGTGAACACGCAGTACGCCCTGCTCGTTCCGGGTCACGCCGTGCTGGAGCGGCCGATCCGCGAGGCGTTGCCCGAGCTCTCGGGTCAGGGCATCTACGAGCTGCTCGACCACGTATATGAATCCGGGGAACCCTTCCTCGGTCGAGCGATACGCCTGGTCCTCGAGAGCGCGGAGGGCACCCCTGAAGAGCGCTTCTTCGACTTCGCCTACCAGCCCATCCCGGACGTGGACGGCAAGACCGAGAGCATCCTCGTCGTCGTGTTCGAGGTGACGGAGCTCGCTCGAGCCAGACGCGACGCAGAGGCAGCCAATCGGGCGAAGGACGAGTTCTTCGCGATTCTCGGCCACGAGCTGCGCAACCCGCTTGCGCCGATCACCACCTCGCTCGAGCTGATGAAGCTTCGCGACGACGGCAGCATGGCCAGGGAGCGCCTGATCATCGAGCGTCAGGTGGCGCAGATCACGCGCCTGGTGGAGGACTTGCTGGACGTCTCGCGGATCACCCGGGGCAAAGTGGAGCTCGAGCGCGAGCCCATCGAGCTGTCCGAGGTGGTCGCCAAGGCGATCGAGATGACGAGCCCGCTGCTCGAGCAGCGGCGCCATCGCCTGGACGTCCGCGTGCCGGCGAAAGGGCTCGTCGTCGACGCCGACGTCCTGCGGCTGACGCAGGTCGTCGCGAACCTCCTGACCAACGCCGCCAAGTTCACGCAGGCCGCGGGGCACGTCTCGGTGTCGGCCGAGAAGAAGGGCAAACGCGTCTCGCTCCGCGTCGTCGATGACGGCATCGGCATCGCGAACGAGATGCTCCCGCGCGTGTTCGAGCCGTTCGCGCAGGAGGAGCAGACGCTCGACCGCGCACACGGGGGGCTCGGGCTCGGCCTCACCGTGGTCGCGAACCTCGTGAAGCTCCACGGCGGCACCGTGGCCGCGGCAAGCCCCGGGAGGGGACGGGGCGCCACGTTCACGATCGACCTTCCCCTATCCGATACTCCTGCGATGGCTGCGCCTGCCCCTGCCGCACCGAAGCCTCGACAGCTGAGCGGCTTGCGTGTGCTGGTGGTGGACGACAACCAGGACGCTGCGGAGATGCTCTCCGAGGCGCTCGAGATGCTCGGTTGCGAAACGCGCACCGCACACGACGGCACCGAGGCGCTTCGCGTGGCGAACGAGTTCAGTCCGCGGCTCGCCCTGCTCGACATCGGGTTGCCGGTGATGGACGGCTACGAGCTCGCGAGGCGCCTGCGCGCCTCCGGAGGCGCGAGGATGCATCTGGTCGCGATCACCGGATACGGCCAGGAGTCCGACCGGCTCCGCAGCGCGCAAGCCGGCTTCGACGAACACATGGTCAAGCC
>CAYUAW010000616.1:0-3670 GCA_964442485.1 uncultured Polyangiaceae bacterium | reverse complement strand
ACGTGACGGAACCGGGAACCTCGATGAGGTACGGCGCAACCGCGTCCTGCGCCGATCAAGTCGGCGCAGGTCTGCCTCAGCTCAGCGAATCACTCGTGCGCTCTGCTCTTCGCTTCGGCCCTGGCACCGAGGACACGTGCTGCCGTGCTGGGATACGGCTTGCCGCCCATCATGCCCTTCCAGATCACCCGGTTGAACTTGCCGGGGGGCACCCGATCCGCCTCGGAGAAATCGAAGCCGGCGGTGGCCTTCGCCCAGTAGCTGGCGTCGTGCTTGGGGACGACGACGTCTCCCTTCGCGTAGGCGACACCCAGAGTGGTGGCGGCCTGCGCGAGCATGGTCCCGGACAGCACGGTGGACGCCTCGGCGGTGTAGCTCCACTTGCCGGAGGAGCGAATGTCGAAGACGTCCGCCATGGGCTCCTGGTACGCGGTGTTCAGGTTGATGTGCTGGGTGCCGAGGATATCCTCGATGGTGCGTAGCCCGTTGACCTGGCTGTATTGCGTGCTGATCACCTCGCCGGTGCGCACGTAGGGGCCCACGACGTAGGTCGAGGCGCGGTGCGAGTCGACGTGATCGGGGCCGTCCTGGCAGTCGTCTTCGACGACGATGAAGAGGGTGTCCTTCGCAAACGGGCTCTGTGAAACGGCCTGCACCATCAGGCCGACGGAAAGATCGTTGTCGGCCTGCTGGGTCTCGGGCGTGTTCACTCCGCCGAGAGCCGTTCCGAAGTTGCCCATGTGATCGTGGCTCAGGCGTACCAGCGACAGGCTCGGCAGCGTGCCCTGGGCTACGTACTGGTCGAACTCGCGCTTCCATTCCTTGTAGCGCCAGAGATCCGGGTAGTTGTTGTCGTATCCGCGGTAGTATACGTCGGTGGACGCGGCCAGCGACGGATCGAGCGGCGCTGTCTGCACCTGGCCTGCGGCGAACGCATCGGTGATCGGCGCGTCCTTCGTTCCGATGCTGCCGATGTTGGTGACGAGGAACCCGTAGTTGCGCACGGTGCCTCCGGCCTGACGTACCGCATCGAAGATGTAGCCGCCCTGGATGCCGAACGGCGCATCCGAAGAGGCGTGATTGCCCGTGCCCGTCAGCAAGTTCAGCGGGCCACCCGGCAAGGTCGCGGCAGCCGTCGAGTAGTTCGTGCTCCCTGCCACGCCCGAGGCAGCGTCCCGCTGAGCGACCGTCGCCCAGTTGACCGGTACGTTGCGGTTCGAGCCTTCGGACTCGTAGGACAGGCCGCGGTTCACGAAGGCGTAGTTGATCTGCTGCGTGATCGTCTCCGTGTTCGTGACTCGCCCCTGGAGGCTCCACGACCAGCCGTCCATGCTGCCGTCGCCGGGATCCGTGAAGTTGTCCAGGGTGACGAACGCGCTCGCGAGCTGGTGATAGTTCGGCGTGATGCTCTCGCCGAACTGGGTCAACGACGGATCGCCCTCCGAGCCGTTCCCGAGGTCTCCCAGGATCTGATCGAAGGTCCGATTCTCTTTCACCACATAGACGACGTGCTTGATACGATCGCGCAGGAATCGCATCACCTTGCGACCCTCCGCCGAGCCGCGGCTGTAGAAGTTGTTCTGCGCCACCGTGTCGGTGAGGTGTGAGAGCTCGACGGGGCCGGGCACAGGAGCGCTGATGAGGGACGCACGCTCGAGCTGGAACTGATACTGGTTTGCGCCCTTGGCCGCGGCGGAGGCCGCGGCGTTGCCCCCCGGGTAGGTGATGCTGGTGATCGCAGCCGTGTTGCTGGTCAGGTGCTTCGGGTTCGGGCCCGTGACGCTCTTGCCGTTGACGACATACATCCAGGTGCCGTCGGCACTGAAGGTGATGTCGTGGGGCTCGTACGCGGTCGGGATGAGCCCGCGCACCTGGTAACCGTCGCGAGGGTCGAGTGGGATCACGGCGATCGAGTTGGCGCCAGCGTTGACGGCGTACAGGGTCCGGCCGTCCGGCGAGAGCGTGACGGCGAACGTGGCCGCGCCGGTGTAGCGAGGGTGGTTGCCGCGATGGCCGCGATCGTCGTCTCCGTCCTCGGCAAGAAGACCCCGCGGTGCGCGCGCGTCGATCTGGGCAACGATGGTGTTGCTAGCGGTGTCGATGACAGCGACCTGGTCAGCGTTGTCCTCTGCCACGAAGAGCCGGGAGCCCGAATGATCGAGGGTCATCCCCATGCCGTTGCCGGCGAGCTTGATGCGCTTGATGAGGTGGCCCGCGGTGGGGGACTTGATGTCGATCACGTCGACCTCGCGATCACGATCGGACGACACGTAGGCGACGTCGTTGCCCCGGATGACCACCGCGAACGGATAGGTACCGCCGACGCCCCCGGCGACGCCCTCGTTGTTGGCGAAGAAAGGGCGTAGATCGTGCTCGTAGCGGACGGTGCCGCTCGCGGTGTCGAGCACGCTGATCGAGTCGTTGTAGTTGTTCGCCACCACCAGCGTTCGACCGTCGGCCGAGATGGCGAGCCCGCTGGCGTTCGGGTTCACGCCGAGGCCGACCCCCTTGCCGGCGTGCCCGAGGTCGATGGTCTTGCCGAGTGCCCAGGAACCGCCGCTCTGCGTGTAGGCGTACACCGCATCGTCCCTCCCGCCGGTCGCGTAGAGCGTGGTGCCGTCGGGCGAGAACACCAGGCCGACGTGCGAGTTCGTCTGCTTGATGACCTGGGTGAGCTTGGGCGCCGACGTGAGCTTGCCGCTGACGTCGTAGAGGAAGATGAACTGCGTGGAGTTTGCCGTGTCGGTGGTGCCGTCGGGCTTGTCGAGCGAGTTGTGGCCCGCGCAGAGAATGGCGAGTGTCTTGCCGTCCGGGCTGAGCCGCGACCGGACCGCCTCTCCCGCGACGAAGTCGGGATAGTCGGGAAGCCCGGGGTTCAGGAACTGCTGCGCCGCCCCGTGCTGCGCAGTCGCAGTGACGTACTGGCCGGTAGGCGTCTGCATCGGCAGGTCGCTCCAGTGAGCAGGGTTGTCCGCGCTAGCGTGAGAGGAAAAGGCCAAGACCAGGGCCGAAGTCAGGATGCCGTACTTCAACGAGCCTGCGAGCGTTCGAGTATTCATCGCCGGTTCTCCTCGCTGCATCGAGTCGTGTGAGCCATCGACCGTTCCCCTCGGCGGGAATGCGCTCCGGGTTCCGCAGCCATCTCCGCCGGACCGTAAATGGCTTGCGTGGCGTTTTCGCGGATTCTGGGTGAAGTCGTCCGGCACGGGTGTCGCCGATGCGTGACGAGCCTTGCTCGCCCGGCTCGAGTGCGCGGCCGAACGGACGACGACGCGGACGCACGTCGGGCCGTTCACCGATCCGTGCCGGTTCGTTGAACGACGACTGCTTCGCTGCCGTCGGCTTCCAAGCTCGCAACCACCGCGCCTTCAAACTGCGCCACGGGCGCCGCTTGCTGCGATCCGCGCGACCGCTGCATCGCCGGCCATTGCGGCACCCTGGTTCGCTAGCGAAGCTGTTACTTCGGCGTGACCTTCACGAGCTCTCCGCGCACGCTGTTCGTGAAGTAGACGCTCGTGGCGTCCACGGCGATGGCCGAGGGAGGGATCTGGTCCTGGTTGGTGGCGAGCGTGGTGCGCGAGCCGCCGTTCAACGGGACCTTGAGGACGGCACCGGCGCCTGGTCCGTCGGTCCAGTAGACGTAGGAGTCATCCACCGCGAGCGCGGTCGG
>CAYUAW010000615.1:0-3694 GCA_964442485.1 uncultured Polyangiaceae bacterium | reverse complement strand
GAACGCCGAGAGCAGCACGCCAAAGAAGAGCCCGACAGCCCACGACGACTTCATCGGAGATCCTTCCCCACGGCCGCCTCGAGCTGGTAGACCGCGGTCCAGTAGTTCGTCAGGTCGCCGAAATACTCGTTCTTCGTTGCGATGTAGGTGCGGAGCGCGTCGAGGTAATCCGTCAGGTTCGCGGCTCCCTTGTCGTACTGAGTTGCGACGATGTCGAACGCGCCCTGCGCGCTTTCGAGAAGCCCCCCTCCTTCCCGGCGTGGCCCCTCCATCCGCTGGATGAGCTTCCGTGACGCTTCCAGCGTGGCGAGCGCCGTCGTGACGTCGTTCACGACCTGTGCCGCCGCCTTCGCGTGCTGGAGCTTGCTCGTGTCGCGCTGCGCCTCGGCTTGACGCTGCTCACCCTGGAGCTGGTAGAAGACGGGGAGCGGCGCCGACAGCGAGAACGTCACCATCGGGCTCACGAGCGAGTTGTCGACGGACCACCCGTTGAATCCTCCCCATGCGTAGTTCAGACCGAGCGTGATGTCGGGGAACTTCTGACGTTTCACGAGCTCGATCTGGGCTTCTGCCGACGCTCGGAGGTAAGCCGCAGACACCAGGTCCGGCCGGTGGTCGAACGCGGTGTGGAGCATGCCGATCGCGGACACGTTCTGAACCCCCGAGGGCTCCGAGTAGTCGAGCAACTTCGTGTCCACGTCGAATTCGGGCGCGTCACCGCGCACCCCTATCAGGAAAGCGAGCCCCGCGCGCGCCTGGCGCAGCGTGGCCTGGGCAGTGTCGAGCGCCTGCGCGGCCTCGAGCTTCTCGACCTCGATACGCTGGAGGTCGCCCTCGTTGATCGCGCCCCCTTTGTAGCGATCCTGGAACTTCTTCAGGGTGGTCGCCTCGGTCGCGTCCACCTCCTTCGCGAACGTGTACGCGAGCTGCGCTTGCCCGACCTGGACGTAGGCCGCTTTCAACTGGAAGGTGAGCGTCCGCACGGCGTCCACTCGTGTCATCTTCGCGGCGGCCAGCGCGTTGCGCGCTACCTTCAGCCGGAGGTCGCGCTTGCCGGACACGACGTCCTCGATGGCGGCAGAATCACTGATGCCCACGCCGTATCCCCACGGCTCGCAGAGCGCGCCATACGCGCTGCAGTCGTTTCCGCTCGAGCGGGTGTCGGCCCAGGTGAGGCTCTTTCCGACGCTCGCGCTGACCACCGGGTTCTGGATGGCGCCCGCGATCGTCACTCCGCCCTCGGCGTTCCGCACCGCCGCCTCCGCGATCAGGAGATCGAGACCGCGCGCGCGGAAGATGCGCAGCGCGTCGCCGAGCGTGAGCATCTGAGGGAGATTGGGGGCCGGCGGGATGACGTCGGCTCGCGCCGCTCTGCTGATGGCGAACGACGTCCACAACACGGCGAAAACCGGAAGAAGCGCGCTCATCCACGAACTGCGAGCCCGGGAGATGCCGTGACGATTTCGCGGAGTCATCACATTGCCTCCGGCTCGGGCTTGCGGCTCCCTCGCCCTTCGAGCCAGTGGTACGCGATCACGCACAGCGGCGGCTGCACGAGCCGAGTCAGGATCATCAGAGCGAGCGCGCCCCCGATGACGACGATGGCGAGCGGCTTCTGAGTTTGCGAGCCAATGCCGTTCGACAGCGCAGCCGGAAGCAGGCCGAGAATGGCGGTGAGTGTCGTCATCAGGACGGGTCGGAAACGCTTCTCGGACGCGACGCGCGCTGCCTGCTCCACCGGCAACCCCTCCTTCAGGTGGAGCTGCTGGAAGTAGGTCACCATGAGCAGCGCGTCCTGCACCGCGATGCCGAACACGGAAACGAAGCCGATCGCGGCGGACTGCGAGAAGTGCATCCCGGTCGCCAGGAGCGCGAGCACGCCGCCCGTGCAAGCGAGCGGAATGTCGATGAGGACGATGAGCAGGTTCACCCATCCCTTGACCGCGAAGTAGATGAGAAACGCGATCACGAGGATGGTGATCGGGATGATGACCATCATCCGGGCCTCGGCGCTGTCGAGCTGGGCGATCTCGCCCGACCACGTGAGGTGGGTGTCGTACGGCAGCTTGACGTTGTTCGCGATGCGGGTCTTCGCCTCCTCCACGGCGCCCGCAAGATCGCGATCCCGCACCGAGAACTTCACAGGGGAGAAGCGACGCCCGTCCTCCCGCATGATCGCCAGAGGCCCTTCGACCTTGCTGACCGACGCGATTTGACCGAGCGGGTAGAAGTTGTTATCCGGCGACTGCACCGGGATCTCGCGGATCGCGTCGATGCTGTCGCGATAGCGAGCCTGCAAGCGAGTGGTCAGGGAGAAGAACTTCTCGCCCTCGTACACCTGGGTCACGGGCGTGTCCCCGATCAGCCCCTGCACGATGCCGTCGATGTCCTCCGTGTTCAGGCCGTACCGAGAGGCGATGGTCCGATCCGGGATGATCTGAATCTGCGGCTGGCCGAGGGTACGGAACGTCCCGATGTCCGTGATGCCCCGAACCTTCGCGAGCTCCTCCATGATCTGGGCCGCCTTGGTCTCGTTCACCTTGAGATCGGGCCCTGTCACCTTGATGCTGTTCTCGCCTTTGACCCCGGAGACGGCCTCCACGACGTTGTCGCTAATGTACTGTGAGAAATTGAAGGTCACGCCTGGGAAGGTCTCCTCGAGCTTCTTCCGGACGGTCGCCGTCAGCTTCTCCTTCGTCAGACCGCGCGGCCACTCGTCGAACGGCTTCAGCGGGCAGAAGAACTCCACGTTCGAGAGACCGGTGACGTCCGTCCCGTCGTCGGGACGACCGATCTCCGACACCACCGACTGGACCTCCGGATAGGTCGCGAGGATGGCGCGCATCCTGTTCGAGTACTTGATCGATTCGTCCAGCGCGATGGACACAGGAAACGTGGACCGGATCCACAGGTTCCCTTCTTCGAGCTGCGGCATGAAATCGCGACCGAGAAGCGGAAACAGGACGAAGGCGGCGAAGATGGGGATCGCGAGCAATCCCACGGCGGTCTTCGGCCTGCGCAGCGCCGCGTCGAACACCGGATTGTAGATGCGGTGAAGGACCCGCATGATCCGGCTGTCCTCCTCGTCTCCGTCGAAATCCGGCTTGACGAACTTGTGCGTCAAGACGGGCAAGAGGAACGTCGCCAGGACGATGGCGCCCCCGATTGCGAACGCGTAGGTCCGCGCCATCGGAGTGAAGAGCACGCTGGACACACCGGTCAGCGTGAACAGGGGGATGAACGCCGCGCCGATGATGATCGTCGATATGAACATCGGGCCACCCACCTCGCCCGCGGCGGTCACGATGCGCTCGCGCATGGTGCCCTTCCCGTGGCGACCGAGGTGCTTGAAGATGTTCTCCATCATGATGACGGAAGAGTCGACGACGATGCCGAAATCCACGGCGCCGATCGACAGCAGGTTCGCCGACGTTCCGGTCATGACCATTCCGGCGAAGGCCACGAGGAGCGAGAGCGGAATGACCAGTGACGTGATGGTCGCGGCGCGAAAGTTCCCGAGGAACAGCATCTGCACGACCATCACCAGGAACATGCCCATGAGCAGGTTCTCGAGGACCGTGCGACTGGTCACCTTCACCAGGTTGTCGCGATCGTAGTAGGGCACGATATCCATGCCCGGCGGGAGGATGTGGTTCTCGCGGATGTACTCGATGCGCTTGTAGATGCCCTCGAG
>CAYUAW010000614.1:1195-3698 GCA_964442485.1 uncultured Polyangiaceae bacterium | reverse complement strand
ACGCGGAACGTGCCGTTGCCGCCCGAGTCCGCGCTGAGCGTGCGCAGGAGCCCCGTCGGACCCATCAGCGTGTTGCCCGCCGCGAGTCCGCGCGGGTCCCACTCTTCGTGCGAAGGCTTCGTCTTCGACGCGCTCTCATCGCCGCTCGACTCGGCGTCGCCTTCGGGCACGACGAAGAGCGTCGTCGTCGGCACGGACGCCGACGCGGACGCCGATGCCGCCGCGGGGGCGGGCGACGCTGCCGCGCTTGCTGGTGCTGGCGCGGGGCTCGCTGGCGGAGCAGCAGCCGGAGGAGGTGCTGCCGCCGGCGGCGGGGGCGTGCCGACCTGCGCGCTGTCGGTCGCGGTCTGCGCGCGAGCCGAGCTCGCGAGGAACGCGAGCGTGACGGAGAACAGAGCGACGCGAGTCGGTGCGGACATCGATTCCATCTCGGGGTGGCGATTCATACTCGAGATCGGTTTGGGTGTCGCGCTCGGCGTGACAGCAATGTCGCGCGGCTGGCCGTCAATTACCCCTTGAGCCCCGCCCCACGCGCCGACGCATGTGGCGCCTTCGGATTGCGTACGTTCGCACGCACGACGCACGGAGAGTCGCCAGCCGTGACGATCGGGTTTCGCACCGCGCCATCTGACCGACGGCGTTGTCGATCTCAGGCCGGGCGCTGGTCGGACGGAGTGACCGGCCGCGGCCACCAGGACCTGAGCCACTCGAAGTCCTGCGTCTCGAAAAACGAGAGATACAGGGGGACCATCGCAAGTGTGAAGAGCGCGAGGCGAGCGCCGAAGCCGATCCCGAGATGGAGCCCCACTCCGAGCGCCACCCCGAACATCCGGGTCCTGCGCATCCACAGCAGAAACGGGATGGTCGCCTCCATCAGCAGCGTGGCGTACGTGAACACCGCGCCGAGCGCCACGTGGTGCGCAAACGCGGGATCCGGGTGCCGCGCGAACATCGACATCATGAAGTAGGTGATGGCCTCGCCCCGGCGCCAGAACTCGTCGGGCGCCTTCAGCCAGACGGTGCACACGTAGATGAGCATCAGCTGCCATTGCAGGAGGCGCAGGCCGTAACGCGGCGGTTGCGCGTTCGACCCCCTGGCCCAGCGCGGGCCGAGGGCCCAGGTCGGCACCTGGGGGCCGATGACGAGCACGAAGCCGGCGCAACGAAGGATCGTGTCGAAGCCGCTCAGTGCCGTCTGCGCAGTATCAGCGTACGACAGCGTCCAGACGTAGGCGACGAACGCCGACAGCCGCGGCAGGATGCCCAGCCCCAGTGTTACCAGGGCGATCGCGACGACGACGAAGACGGTGGAAACCGCCGACTCGCTGCTCGCGAGTCGGAACACGTCGAGAGTCGCAAGGGGCGCTTCGTGATCGGCGCCGCCGAACATCCCGGTGTCGGCGAGGAGCGTTTGCCGGAGGGGCCATAGATCGATGAGAACGCAGAGCGCCGCGAACGCGTAGCCGATACGAACGCAAGCGTAGGCGCGCGGGTCGGCAGGTCCGAGCAGCCACTGCCCGAGAGCACTCGCCAGCCGGACCAGGAAGGCTCGGATTCGCTCTAGGGGGTGCACGCGGCGGGTCCGAAGCTGTAGGTCTTGGGCTGCGAGATCCGCCCGTCCTTGCGGATGTCGGCGAGCGGGCGTAGCTCCTGCGCGAGGAGTTCGAAGCCGACCTGCGTGGGGGCGCCGCGACGCTCGGCGAGGAGCGCGCGGCAGATCGCCGCGCGGTATCTCTTCGTGTAGCTCGTGTAGCTGTCCGACGAGAATGCGAGGCGCATGAACGTTCCTTGAATGCGCACGGTCTTCGCGAACGATGCGAAACCGGGGAGGAGCGGCCCGCGGCGTGTGATGCTGCCGCTTTCGTCGACCACCACGAGCGCGCCGTCCAGGTCGAGGAAGTGGGGGATCGTCGTGAACATGTCCCACGTTTGCCAGAGGCCGGTCGGCGTGAGGTACCAGGCGAACGGGCGATAGATCGAACCGCCGAGCGCGGTCGTCGCCGGCAGGTTCGCGATCGTGATCGCGGCGAGATGAAAGACGAGGGCCGCGCAGATCCCGATCCGTAGGGCGCGTCGAGCGAGCGGCTTCATCTCATGCACGCCTTCCGCGTGCGAGAGTACTCAGTTGCCGGCTGGATTGCCGCCGGCGTTGCCGCCACCTGCACGCCCGCCCGCGTTGCCGCCGCCTGCTCGGCCGCCGCCCGCAGCGCCGCCGCCGGCTCGCCCGCCGGCATTGCCGCCCCCTGCAGCGCCGCCGCCTGCTCGTCCGCCAGCATTGCCGCCACCCGCAGCGCCTCCGCCGAGGAAGCCTCCGCCGGCGTTGCCGCCGCCGAGGAAACCACCGCCTGCGCGGCCACCGGGGTTGCCGCCGCCAGCGGCGCCACCGGGGTTGCCGCCTGCCGCGCCACCGAGGAAACCGCCGCCGGCGTTACCACCGCCGAGGAAACCGCCGATGAAGCCGCCCGCGGGAGTGCCGCCGCCCGCGGGAGTGCCGCCGCCCGCG
>CAYUAW010000614.1:0-1095 GCA_964442485.1 uncultured Polyangiaceae bacterium | reverse complement strand
CCGCCGGCGTTCCCACCGAGGAAACCACCTAGGAAGCCTCCGGCGAGAAAGCCACCAGGAGTGCCGCCGGCGGCATTTCCGCCAGCCGTGCCGCCCGGGCGCCCGCCTCCAAAGAAACCGCCCGGATTGCCCCCGGCCGCCGTACCGCCGCCGAGGAACCCGCCTGCCAGGAACCCGCCAGGTATGCCACCAGCAGCAGTTCCGCCACCGGGCATGGTGCCGCCGGGCGTGCCGCCACCGGGCATGGCGCCGCCAGGCGTGCCGCCGCCAGGCATGGCGCCGCCAGGCGTGCCGCCGCCAGGCATGGCGCCGCCGGGCATGCCGCCGGCCAACCCACCAGACGGCGTGCCGCCGCCAGGCCTTCCTCCGCCGGCCGTTCCACCAGGAAGGCCGCCGCCCGTCGTTCCACCCGTCGTCCCGCCGGCGACGCCGCCCGAGGCGAAACCGCCCGGATTTCCTCCGAGTTCGTTACCGGTGCCCTTCTTTGGAGCGGACCCGTCCTGGAACCCGATCGGACCCGAATCGACAGCGACGCCGCCATCCTCCGAGACGCCCGCAAAATTGCTCTGGGCGCCGCAGGCGGTGACCAAGGCAGCGAGCGATGAGAAGGCGAGCAGCCGGAACGTGATGCGAGCGGAGCGTTGCGACATGCGACGAAGCTTTCTCTCGGGAAGGAGGGTCGCTCTTATTACTGGAGACAGGTGGCAGCTGGAAGGAGCGCAGGGCCACTGCTTCCCCCATTCCACCACGCGCGCCAAAAGGCGTTGCGAGCGCAAGAATGCCCAACCGTTCACGAGTAAGGACGGTCAGTCGAATAGTAGCCGCGCACCCTTGATCACAGGCAGCTCAATCGTCCGACCCGCGCCGATTACACGGTGCCGCTCAGTGACAGCGCATCGAGAGCGTACTGCAACGCTCCGGATTGCGCGGTGCGTTCGCGTCTTCGTTGCATGCCGCGTTCGCCATCCGTCCGGAAGCCGTCGCCCAAGGGTAACCCGAGGCATCAAAGATGCGGATCTACGCGAGCGCAGCGAGAGCGCCGTAGGCGGCGGGGGGAGCAGTTCGCCGAAGGCGAAGCTGCGGGGGGCCAAGGCC
>CAYUAW010000613.1:0-3699 GCA_964442485.1 uncultured Polyangiaceae bacterium | reverse complement strand
TGCTGTTGGCGCCCACGATACTGCAAGCGCTTGCTTCTCCCGTGCCGCAGGTCGGGTCTCCGAACCACACGTGGCCGCCGCCCTTGATGATGCAGGCCGTGACCTCGACACCGCCCTTGCAGCCAGCGTGTGTAACACAGGTAGTGTCGCCTCCGCTCTTCGGAACAGTCGCCGGTGTTTCCGTCGACGAGCATCCGTTGGCCGCAACCAAGGCCGTTATCGCTGGCGTCAGATCGCCACCGCCCGGCGCGATCTTGTCTTCACTGCCGTCACTGGCGAGCACGGAGATGGGCTGCGCGGGGTTACACGGCGTGGGGGTCATCGTCCACGCGTTCGGCGCGACGGCGGTGAACAGATCGGCTGCGGTGCAGGCGAGCCAGTAGGACAAGGCGCCGCCAAACGAGTGGCCCGTCGCGTACACGCGCTTGTGGTCGATGTTCAGATGAGTCTCGAGGTTCTTGAAGATATCTCTGATCGCCTGGACAGCGGCAGCCGTGGGCGCCATGCCCGTCGGCATCACCAGGATAAAGCCGGCCTCGTCGGCCTTGGCCACCAAGCCACCTGGACGCGTCGGGGTCGACGAGCCCGCCACGTTGAACGCATAGCCGTTCATTCCGAGGCCGTGCAAACCGTACAAGATAGGCGTTGGCAGATGGCAATCGTAGCCCTTTGGAACGTGGACCGCGTACTGGTAACCCCCGATCGCCGGAAGGCTACTGCTGCCGCTGAGCGCGTTGCCGCCCGTGACGAAGTCGGGCGGATAGTCACCCGCCATCCAGTCGCCGACGCAGTCGCCGCGCACGGGTGGCGTGCCGCCGGTGCCGGCGGTCATGCCGCCCGCGCCCGAAGTGCCGTTGCCTCCGGTGCCATTGGCCGAACCACCTGAGCCCGAAGCTGAACCACCTGTGCCCGCGCCTGAAGTGCTGTTGCCTCCGGTGCCATTGGCCGAACCACCTGAGCCTGAAGCTGAACCACCTGTACCCGCGCCTGCAGCACCCATGCCTGAGGCACCCGAGGCTGAGGCACCCGTGCCCGAAGCTCCGTTGCCCGAGGTTCCGGTGCCTCCCGTTCCGGTGGCGCCGGCTTGTCCGCTGCCGCTCAGGCCGCCTGAGCCCGTGTCGAGGCTACCCGCGGTGCCGCTGCCACCGGAGCCGAGCTTCGCAGGAGATCCACCCGTCGTTTGACTCGAACAATCCGACAACACCAATAGCGCCAGCAACGCCAGCGCCGAATTCATCGAACGCATCACGCACCTCCCACCGCGAACGCATCGCTGGGGAAGGCGGACGAGAGCCGAGCGCAACCGTAGAGTGACGTGCATCGACGCGCTCGCACTAGCACCCCAATCTTTGCCAAGCGTCGGCTCATGACACTCCACTTAGCAGCCGAGGGCCCGAGCACCTATTGCAGCGATCGGCCAAATCGATTGCAGCTCTCGTCTATGGGGGCTGACTGATCCGGATCTCGTCGCTCGGCATGTCGTCGAAGTAGAGCTGCTCTCTTTCCCCGCCAAAATGCTCACACCATCGACTGCGCTTTGCAGTCGCCCTGACCAGCAGTCTCGAAGACGGTGGAGCAGCACGAAGACGCCTCGGCGTGCGGCTCGTCGAGCACTCCACACGGAACTTCAGCCTGACCGATGGCGGCCGGAGCCGTGACCAAGAATCATGGAGCGAGCAGCGCCGCGTGGCCGTCGGCGCCGATTCGAAGAGCGACGGGTCGCTCCTGAGGGAACACGAAGAGCGCCGCGGCTTCGGTCGTCACCTGCAGCGGCTCACCGGCGACAGGGCCGCCGAAATCGGCCGAGTCGAAGAGGAGCTGATCGGGAGCCTGGGCGAGTGCCGCGAGCGGAGCGACCCTGAGGCGCGTTTCGCCTAACGTCGAACGCCAGAAGAGCAGCACCTTGTCTCCGAGCGGTGCGACGCCTCCCCACCACTTGCTGTGGAGGCCCGGCAAGCTGACGGTCTCCGGTTTGCACCCGTCGGCCGAGCAATCGAGCCGACCGACTTCCACGACCTCCTCGTTTCGGCGCACCCACGCAATGCTCGCGCCCGTCTTGCTACAAACCAGGTCTGAATCGAGCGAGCGATCGAACGGTAGCGTCGCGGATTGAGCCTTCGACCAGGCGTCGCCGGTCTTGAAAGCGACCGCGAACTGAGTCTTGCCCGGACCGCCGCTGGCCTTTGCGGAGGCTTGGCCCTCGTGACCGTCGAACGTGGCGACCGCGGTGCGATTGCCCGTCGTGCAGGTGTGCATGCGGCCCACGAACGGGCCCTTGATGCTCGTTCCGCCGCCGAGGTGCCCGTGCGAAAACGTCTTGGCTTCGAGCGAGGCGCTCGCGCCGTCGCCGGCCACGTACACGACTTGATTTCCAATGGGGATGGGGGTGCCCACGGGTTCGATCGAAAGCTTTACCTCTTTGGAGGATTTGCCGTTGGCGAGCTCGATCGCGACGAAGCCCTTGGGAGCCGGCGCTGGCGGAGCTTTTGGATTGGGTGCTGGTGCGCCTTTCGCCCCCGGCGCTTCCTCGGTGGGCGTCTCTATCGCGACACCGTCCGCCACGAGGTAGGGCAACTTGCCGTGCACGTCCGAGCGCGCACCCGTTTCGAGGTTGTAGGCCGACATTCCCGCGTCGGTGAGGCCGGCGGCGAAGAGCCCGTGCCCGCTGCGCGCGAGCCCGACCGTCTGTCCAGGTAACTCCGGCACACTCGCGTTTGCGTCCGAGCAGTGCAAAGTGTCGAAGCCCGCCGAAATCCCGCAGTAACGAGGACGAGCGCGACCCTCCTTTGCGGCCAGCAACAACACGGCCGAGCCGTCCGAGTTCAAGCTCGGCCCGACCACGCGCGCCGGATCCTTGCTGAAGCTCTTCCAGCTGTTCGCGTCGATGAGCGGCGGCGGTGAGAGCGCCGGAGCAGGAACACCCGCGGCCGCTTCCGGCGGGAGCTTCGCTGCCTGCGCGGCCTCCCAGAGCGCGCTCGTCGTCGGAAGAAACGATTCGTCACCGAGAATCGTGCAGTGACCGTCGTCTTTGCACGCGAGCCGTTCCTTGAGAGTGCGGTGAACGAGTGCCATGTCTCCCGAAGCCGCATACAGCGCGTCGGCATGGCTCGAGCAGCGCGCCGGCCAGGAGTCCTTCCCGGTCGTCGTGGCTCCCGCGAGCTGCGCCGACCGAAGCTTCTGCACCCTCTCCACGACGGGCGCTCCCGCGGCGGGCCCCGCCAGACAAGTCGACAGCGCGCTCCAAGCTTTGGGTGCGTCCCCGCTGCCGCAACCGACCAGAAGCGCCGTGACGGCTACACTCGCGAAAGTACCGAGCGCGTTCGTTCGAATCATCGCGCCACGGTAGTTGATTCCGTGCCGATGCGGGGGTGGACACGCGACTTTCCGCGAGAGTGTGAGAAGTCAGACGCATCGACTCGGAATTGGCGCGCGCCCGCGGACGCACGGGGACGCAGCTTTTGAGCGGGGTTCTCGGAAGACGACGCGTGGCGATCTGGGACGAGGGTGCTTGAAGTCGACGCCATTTTCGTACAGCCTCGTTACAACCATGAGCGATCGAGCGGCGCCAGCGACACGCTCCCTGGAGCCTCTCGTTGCCCACGGCACGGCCAACACTGCCGTTGGTCACGGACGCCGAAGCGTCTTCATCGGCTACAAGAAGGTCGATGTAGCTCGCGTCGAGCAAATAGCGCGCAAGCT
>CAYUAW010000612.1:0-3701 GCA_964442485.1 uncultured Polyangiaceae bacterium | reverse complement strand
CGGCGCCATCTCGAGCAGCGGGATCCGTCAGACCGAACGACTCTGGCTCCAGTATCGGGACGCGTGGAGCGCGCTGGGCACCAAGGCCCGTCCCGGTTCTCCCGGCGACTCCTGGAAGGCGTACGTCACCCGCGAGCGCGTCCGACAGCTGAAGCGCCTGGCGAGCGGGTGCCCCTGAGCGACGAAGACTCCCGATGGGCCGGAGGAGTGCAACCGTCTCGTCGGCGAAGCCTCGGACCGGCTCAAAGATTGCGCCGGATATCTGCTACTACCAGCTCTAATGGAGATAGCGCATCCCGCCCATGCGCCGGCCGCCCAGGTTTCACCGGGTTCGAAAACTGACTATTGCCGGCGAGCTGACGGCGCACTCTGCTACGGTGGGCGCGCGTATCCCTTGACTTCCCGCGCACCGAGGAGGTTCCCATGCGTTCGATTCCGTCGAGAGATTGCCCCTCTCAGGGTACGAGCTGGCCGGTGTCACTGTTCGGTTGCGCGGTGCTCGCCGGCGCCAGCGCCGTCAGCTGCGGCGCGGGCGTGGACCGCGGAGAGCAGCCGGCTGGCACCGTCGAGGAAGTGTCCGCGCCGCTTTCGTCCGTGGCGATCGCCAGCCAGCCGGAAGCCTCGGCCTCGAACTCGATCCTCATCGACATCTTCCGCGCGAGCCCGAGAACGCTCGCCTCGGGCGTCACGCCGGCCGGTATCGCCGTCTCGACTGACACCGTCTTCTGGACGGGGACCGAGGTCGTCCAGCCGTACGTGTACAACATCGGGATCTTCAGCATGGCCATGAGCGGGGCCACGACCGCGACCGAGCTCTACAACATACCCGCATCGAACGGGCAGTCGCCGGACTCGCTCGTGGCGGCGGGCAGAAGTCTGTACTGGATCAATCCCGCTCAGTCGGCGTCATGGGCCGGCCTCTGGACCATGCCCCTGACAGGGGGAACCGCCACGCACATCGCGACGATCCAGGATCTTTCGACGCAGAAGCAAGGAGTCGTCGTGCCTTTGAACGGCGGAACCGGACCCTACTACTCGCTCACCATCCAGGTCCTCGTGTCCGACCCGAGCAACTCGCACCTCTGGAGCTACACCCACTCGTTGCTCGTCAACACGTCCTGGACGAGGACAGCGATCGTGGACGGTACCGACATCGATCCGAATCACGGCCTCTACTACCCGGACAACATGACCTTCGACGCGTCGAACGTCTACTTCGTGTCCGACCAGACCTTCCCGCTGACGCCGGTCTATCAACGCAGCTTCAGCGGCGGCGCGCCCGTGCAGATTTCCACGGGGAACGCCCACTCCCCCATCGCCGTGTATGCGAGCAACGTTTACTTCGTTTCCGGCAATTCGATCGTCACGGTACCCGTCGGCGGCGGCGCGCAGACGACGTTCGCCACGGACAGCGGCGAGCCGACGACCTTCGCCGTGGACGGGAGCACCCTCTACTGGACGTGCACGACCTGCGGCACCGTCTCCAAGCTCGCCTTCGCCGGCGGCGCGCCGACGACGCTCGCCGCGAATGAGCAGTCACCGAAGTACATCGCCGTCGGTCCCTCCGACGTCTACTGGGGCGCCAGCAACGCGGTTCGTCACCGGAGCAAGTAGCGGCGCGTCTCGTCCTCAGCTCGTCTCCGGCGTTCCCCCGAACGGCGCCATCGGCACCGTCAGCGTCTTCGGCCGTCGCTCGGAGGCGAGGTACGCGGCGACGCGCGGGCGCGTCTCGAAGTGGCGCTTGAACGCGCTCAGCCCCGGGAATTCTTCGATCGTCTTCCGAGAGAATGGGCGCACGTAGTCGAGGAAGTGCCACGCGACGAAGTCGGCGAGGGTCAGCGCGCTGCCGACCCAGTACTCGGGTCCAGCAACATTCTGCGAAAGCAAGGTCTCCAGCGGCTTCAGCAGTGCCGGCAGCGACGTGCGCTCGTACTCGTCGCGGCGGGCGGCAAAGTCCGAGTTCCAGTAGAACGTGCCGAGCTGGGACTGCGCGTCCACGAACGATTCTTCCACGACGTCGCAGCGGACGCGCTCTGCCTCGGTCTTGCCGCACAGCCCGTGCTTGCGTGCCAGGTGGCGATAGATGGCGTGGCTGTGCACGATGAACAGCTCGCCGTCCTCGTACGTCGGCATCTGCCCGAAGGGCAACGTGGGCTTGAGCGCCGGCCATTCCTGGAGCTGCACACGGCGCTCCCGGTAGGGCACTGACATCTCCTCCAGGATCAGCCGCACCACCTCGGCGCGACCACGGACATCGAAATAGGTGAGCAGGGCGGGCACGTCGGTCCTCCTTGAACGACGGCCATCCTGGCACGGATCTGCGGACCCGTGGACCGTCCGCCATGGCCGTCGCGCTCAGGGCGGCATCATCGCTTCCAGCAGCAGCGAATCGTCGATGAGGGACGCGAGAACGTCACGCGTTCGCGCGGCGCGACCGCCGCTCTTCGCGAGCCACGCGTCCTCCTGCACGAGCACGTCGAGCAGATCCGGGGCGAGGGTGCCGGCAAAGCCCTCGTTCTTCCAGGACTCGCCGATGAGCGTCGAATCGAAACCCGTCGTGGTCGCGACGAGCGGCCACACCGACGACGGCTGCGCGGTGATGGTGCTCGAAGCCGTCATCAGGGCTCGCAAGAACTCCACGATGCCGCGGCGCGTGTCTGGGTTCGCGAGCTTCTCCGCCGTCGTGTGGAGGTCGAAGAGCTCGCGATAGACGCTCCTGTCCTGGAACTCTACGGCGTCGGTGCCGAGGGCGTCCGCAGCGCTCTGGATCGCGGGCTCCCAGATCGTCGCCGCGTCGACCTCGTGACGCGTGAGCGAACCCGGGATCTGCGTCGGCGCGGCGGACGGAACGATGGTGACTGCCGAGTCGTCCAGGTTCACGGTCGCGAGCATGTCGTGCAGGAAATACGCGGACGACGTGCCCGGGACCGTCGCGATCCGCTTACCTCGCAGATCGGCGAGCGTCGCGATGCCCGCCGAGCGCCGCGCGACGATGCGGTAGAACCCCTCGCAGACCGTGAACACGATGCGCAGGTTCGAGTGCGTCACCGACTGCACGAGCGCCTGCGTCTCCGCGTTCGTCGCGAGGTCGGCGCCGCTCCACAGGTTCGGGATGCCGCCGTTCGTCACGGTCGCCTTGCCCGGATAGACGCTCTTCGCGGCGAGCAACACGGGCGCGAGCTCGAGCGTCGTCGTGTTGCCGAAGACGGCGAGGTTCGGATAGCTGCCGCCCGTGCCGTCACGTCCACCGGAAGCCGTCGCGCCGCCAGCGCCGGACGCGGTCGACGTGCCGCCGGCTCCGCCGCTTGCAGCAGCGACGCCGCCCGCCGCCGACGATGCAACGCCGCCGGCGTTCGCAGCGCCATTGCTGGTGGCACCCGCAGAGCCTGCCGCCGCGCCGCCGCTGCCGCTTGCACCCGGTGAGCCCACGCCGCCCGTCGAGCGCGTGCCAGGCCCGCCGGACGCGCCGCCCGAGAACGTCGTACTGCCGCCGTGATCCGGCGCCCCGCCGGACGCGCCGCCGCCTGGATGCGTCGATTCACTCCCACAGCCGCTCGACACGATCGAAGCGGCGAGCACGATGCCCATCCTGCGCTTCATGGCGTTTCCCTCCGGGAAGGCGCCAATCCTAGCCGGTCGTCGAAGGCTCGAACCGCCTGGATGGTAGCTCTTCGAGCCGAACCGGGCGACGACGGCATCTA
>CAYUAW010000611.1:2344-3714 GCA_964442485.1 uncultured Polyangiaceae bacterium | reverse complement strand
ACGCCGCGACGCACCACCCGGACGCGCTCGCTCACCAGATGCGCGTCGATGCGCGACAGTAGCGCGGCCAGGACCATCTTCATCTCGTAGGACGCGAACGCGGCACCGATGCAGCGCCGCAGACCGCCCCCGAAAGGGAACAGCTCGTACGGCTTCGGCTTGAACGAGAGGTACCGGTCCGGCGCGAAGCGCTCCGGCGCCGGATAGAGCTCCGGCCGGCGGTGAACCAGGTGGATGGCGGGCGAGACGATCACCCCGGCCGGCAGCGTGAGGTCTCCGATCGCCGTTTCCTGCATGAGCTCGCGCCCGAGCAGCGCGAACAGCGGCTGCAGGCGCAGCGTCTCCTTCACCGTCCGGTCCAGCAGGTCGAGCTGCTGGATGCGCAGCGGGTCGCCCCCCGCGCCGCTCACCTCCTCACGCAGCCTGGACATGAGCTCGCGATCCGGCAGAACCCAGCGGAGCCCCCAGGAGAGCGCCGTCGCGGTCGTCTCGTAGCCCGCGACCAGCAAGGACATCAGCTCGTCGTGGAGCTCGTCGTCCCCGAGCGACCGTCCCTGCTCGTCCTTCGCCTCGAGCATCATCGTGAGCACGTCCGACCGCCCGCTGAGCCGTTCCTCGCGCGCGCGCCGGATCGCATCGTGCAGGAGGCGGGTCGCGTTGTCGCGGCGACGGACGAAGCGACCCCACGGGCTCAGGCTGCCGAGATCACGCTGGAGCACCGGGAACAGCAGGAGCGGCGACGCGCCGGAGTCGAGTGTCTGTGACAGCACCTCTACGAGCTCCGACAGGAGCGCTCCGGAACCCGCGCCGAGCACCGTGCGTGCGATCACGTTCAGCGTGATCGACGCCATGCGCGGTTGCACGGCGAAAGGACGCCCCAACGGCCACGAATCGATCGACTCGCGTGCGAGGTCGAACATTGCCTGCCCGTAGGCGTGCATGCGTTCGCCGTGGAACGCCGGAAGGAGCAGCTTGCGGTGGCGAAGGTGCTCCGCGCCGTCCAGCAAGAGGAGCGAATGCCGACCGAGCAGCGGCTTCAGCACGGCGTTCGTCTTTCCCGCGTGCCCCTCGTCGGGTCCGAGCGCAAAGGCGCCCTTCACCGCGTCGGGGTGAGAGACGACGACGATGGGGCTCCCGAAGCCCGGGAGCTCGAGGGTGAACGCATCGCCGAACCGCGCCGCGTAGCGCTCGAGGAGCGGAAACGGATTCTGCGCCCACCGCATCACGTCGAGGGGGCCGATGCGCCCCGGACCTGGCGGGAGCGAGCGAACATCGAGAGCGACGTCGTTCATGGGGAAATGCCGAGCCGCAAGGATAGCGTCTCGATCCACCAATCGCGCTGCGCCTTCGAATCGGAAGCGGAGCGCCCT
>CAYUAW010000611.1:0-2244 GCA_964442485.1 uncultured Polyangiaceae bacterium | reverse complement strand
GCTCTCCAGACACCAGCGCGAGCGGCGAGGTCGAGCGGACCACTGCGTCGCGAAGCGCGCCTGCTTGCGTGAAGATGTCCTCGATCAGCGCCCAGTTCCACGAGCGGCGGTCAGATTCGAGGCTCCGCAGGTAAGCGCGCGCCCGCTCCGGGTCCGGCTCCGGCATGACGTCGACGAGCACGACCGCTGCGACGCGCTCGGCCGCGCTACGCTTGCTCGCGAGCAACGCCACGAACCCGCCGAGAGAAGCCCCGACGAGCACCACCTGCGACCCGAGCTCGTCGAGCACCGCACAGGCATCGTCGACGAATTCCGAGAGCCGATCCCCTTCGCCGCCCGTGTCCCCGTGCCCCCGCTGGTCGACGGCGACCGAGCGATACCCCGCAGACGCGAGGCGCGCTGCAACCGGACTCCACACGCCCCGGCGCTCGCCCCCCGCGTGCAGCAACACGACCGCTGGACCTGTGCCGGTATCGGTGCACACGAGCGAAAGGCCTCCGGAAGCGACGCGCAACGTTCGTTCGACGGATGGCTCCGCGGGTTTCATGCTCCCCCAGGATTCATCGTTCGCAACGCTGCGCTGACCGCGACGGCCGCCCGCGGGCTTGCCAGGCGACTGCAGCGCGACAGCCAGGCAGCGATTTGCGGCCGAGCCGACTCGGGCACGTGGAGCAGAACGTCGAGCTCGTTGGCCGAGGAGAGCTCGATGAGCTGCCGCAACACCTCCGCGCTCGGCGTGGTCTCCGCACCCGTGAAGCGATCGCGCACGGTCACCCCGACGCCATCGACCCCGGGAAGGCCGTGCATGCGATCCACGGAGCAGTAGGCGTACACGATCGCCTCTGCTTCGCCGCCGATCAGCCGGGCGAGCGCGCTTCGTTCGGCGACGGGGATTAGCGCCACGGCGAACCCGTGCGTGCCGTACGCAGCGTGGCAGAGCCCTGCAAGCACGAGCGAAGGCCCGGCGTCCCACTCGACGAGACGGTCCGCCGTACGGCGCAGGTGAGAGAGCAGGTTGCCGCCGGGATGCGCGATCGTCGCTGCTCCCTTCGAGGAGAGCCAGGGGAGGACGTCTCGGTCCCAGCCGGCGGTCATGGGCATCGGGGAGGCCTCCGGAAATGGCTACCTTGATGCATCAAGGTCATGCCATCGTATTGCGCCGTCAAGGTGGGAAGCCCACTGGCGCGCTAAGATCGAGCACATCAGCAAGGTGGGTGAGCGTACCCAGCTGAGTGCGTGCCGCGGTCAGCGACTGATTGGTCCCGGAAAGACCACGACGTCGAAGGCGTCGCCCGGGATCTTCTTCATGTCGCCGAGCTGGTTGTCGTCCCAGCGGGAATCGTCGTCGCCCTGGAAGAAGTAGTCGCTGCCGTTGTCGGCGAGGATCATGCCGTAAGTCTTCATGGCTTGAGCGACGATCTTCGCCTGCGAGGACATGCCGGAAATGTCGTAGGCGCCCTTCAGGCGGATGCGCAAGCCCATCGGCGGATAGCCCGCTTCGAGGTCGGCAGTCGCGATACCCGCGGGGCAGCCGCTCTTGCCCGTCGGCACCGCCTGGTGGCTCGCGGGCTTCACGTAGCCGTCCTGGGTGCAGTGCATGGTGAAGCGAATCGCGTGATTCACGGCGCCGGCGGCGACCTCCGCGTATTTGACGAGTCCCGGCAGGATGGCGAGACCGGCCGCGTCCGCCGACGTCCACGTCACTGGGCGTTGCCCGTAGCTGTTCTTCGTCAGATCGAACTCGGCGCCGCTGCCGCAATGCCACGAGTTCGAGCTCGCCGTGTAGTGACAGTTCCACCCTTCATAGAGAACGCACGCTGTCTGCTCCAGGGTGAGGACGTGACAGTCGCCGCTGCAGCTCGTTGGTGTGCCGCCCTCGATCTTCGCGGAGGAGCCCGGGAACGGATAGGGTCCTGGGTCACTATCGCCCGTGTAGTCGAACGAGATGGTGAGCTTTGCCTGACTCTGCGGGACCACGTTGAAGGGAATGCCGAAGCCTGAGCCGAAGTCGGGATGCAAGGCCTTCAGCGTCGCGTTCGAAAAGAGCTTCGCCGTCCAGCCTGCGTCGGTCGAATCGTTCGTGATCGCTCGATTCCACTCGTCATCGCTCGTGAACATGGGGCATCCGCCGGTGACGGGGACACTGCCGCTGCCGGCGACGCCGCCCGTGCCGGTGCTGCCGCCCGTCGAAGGCGTGCCGCCCGTGTTCTGGCACGTGCACGAATTGCCACCGCTGCCTGACGC
>CAYUAW010000610.1:0-3714 GCA_964442485.1 uncultured Polyangiaceae bacterium | reverse complement strand
CCTTCGAGCCGACCCGTGAGGAGCCCCTCGAGCGCTGTGTCCGTCGTTCCGAACATCGATCTGAATGCCGTCGCCCCGTAGATCTCGGGACCGACGATCAGGGAAGGCGATCCGCTGCCGAACACGAGCACCCGCACGCCCCCGGCGAGGCCGAAGAGCAGCTCGGTGCCCCGCGGGCTCTCGGGGGTAGGTGAATCGTCGAGCGGGCGAACGTGCACGCCGAGGTGTCCGGCATAGGTGAAGCGCCCCTCGTCGCCGGCGAAGAGGACGCGACCCATGGCGCGGTACGTGCCGTCGCTGTCGTAGTCGGAGCGATGGCCGCTCGGGATGAGGAGCTGTGCGCCCGCGCCGAGCCGAAAGGGGGCCCGGGCGTCGCCGAGAATGCGTGCGTCCAGGCCTACGCGGACGTCCGAGAGAGTGTCCGGAGTCGTACCCAGATCGAGTGACGGGGCGACGAACTGGTGGGCGCCGACGGTGCCGCTCTGGCCCTTGGTCACGAGCGGCACGTCCATGTTGAGGGACATGCGAAAACGGTCGTAGGTGGCGGCGAAGCCGAAGTCGGCGAACGCCCGGTCTGCGACGACGGCGAGGTGCTGCGAGCCGCTGCTGACCCGGAGCGGGTCCCTGGAGTAGCTCGTGGTCAGGGCCATCGCGCCACCGAGACCACCGTGCATGTCGAGGGCGTCCATGACGAACCAGCCGCCACCCGGCGCGGAGGGATAGAGGCGCTCGACCGCGAACCCCTGCGCCTGTTGCTGTGCCGCCGCGCGTGGCGCGAACGCGCTCGTGGCCAGCATGACGACAGCGAAGCCGAGCCGGTGATGCGCGTCAGAACTCGGCATGAATCCTCCCGCCGATGATGTTCACGGGACCACGGTCCGCGTTGAAACCGGGATTCCAGAGGAACTGGTAGTCAGCCGTGAACCAGAGCGCCCTGAGGAGATTCACGCTGTAGAAGGCCTCGGCGATGCCTTCGGCCGCCTGACGGAGGTGACCGTCTCCAATGAAGCCGTCGACGCCCCCCATGGCCAGGTACTGAGCGTGCGCCCGCGAGATCCAGCTCGTGCCGAACCCGACGCCGGTGACGTCGAAAGGTCGGTGCCAGGCCGAGCCCTTCGCCACGGCGCCGACGGAAAAGGATCGGTCGGCAGGGTTGTAAGCGTCGACCTCGGACCGGCCATCGGAATACATCCCTCGAAGGAACACCCCGATGTCGGGCGTGATGTACTGCTCGAGGTCGACCCCGATGCCAAGCTTCACGTTCGGCTTGCGCACCCAGCAGAGATCCGGCGCAGCGGCGTTTGCCGAGCCGTAGTTGAAGCTGGTGCACGCGGCTGCATTCTTCCCGGGGTCGGTTCGAAACGCCGCGATGGAGTCGTCGAAGCGTCCCGTGTCGACGTGATTTCGATAACCAATGACGCGTACGGCGCCGTGCTGTCCGAAGAGCGAGTGATCGTGCTCCAGCTCGAGCGCGTCGCCGTAGTACTTCCAGATCCTGAAGTCGGTCTGCAGCTGGTTCGGGTTCCGGGGTGGCGTGGTCCGGCCGAGCCGAAATGCCCAGTCGTCCCAGTAGAGCTCCGCGGTACCGCCCCACGAGTAACCCCTTGCGTCCGAGGGGAAATCCCAGGACGAGTACGTCATGAAGGCCATGTTGAGAAACGTTTGACGGGGATCCCAGGAAACGGAGTTCTTGTCGAAGACATCGAGGATCGTGAAGTTGCCCGCCGTGAAGACGAGCCGCCTGCCATCGACCACCGTCCCGAGCTGCATGGGGTCCGACGTCTTCTCGACGCGGCCGCCGCCCAGCCCGATGGTCTGCCGGAAAAATGTGCGGGCTCGGTAGAGCTGGGGTGTCTCGGCTCCCGTCTTCTGTAGCTCGAAGTTCTGGATCGCACCGCCGATCCCGCGGAGCTGCGACAGCGGTCGCTCTGCAATCACCTCCGGAACGAAATACGCTTCGCCCCCTTGCCAGAGCCGCGCGCCAAAGAAGAGCGTGAAGCTGCCCGTGAAGCTTCGCTCGGCGTCGGGCACGAGCGAATTGACGCTGCCGTTCGCGTTCGTGTACGGAGCGCGAAAGGGTGGCTTCCAGCTCGAGATGTACGTGAACTGCCCGTAGGCGTTCCAGCTCTCGTTCTCGATGTCGTGAAGGCCGTGCTGGGCGAGCCAGTTCATGACGTCGAACGCCGCGTCCTCGTGAGCCGCCGGCGGCGCCGCTTGCGCGCTTGCACGAGAAGCCAGTGACAGGACGCACGAGACGACGGCGCACGCGCGCACGAAGGCACCGTGACGGCGCAGGCCGAGCCGTCCGTCGCGATTCTTCCGTTCAACGGCGAGGCGAATCATATCCCGTACAGGTGCTTGCGAGGTGCGGAGATCGAGGACGGAGAGACGCGGACGTCGCAAGACTCACTCGTCCCGCGTGCCCCGTCTATCAACAAGCACGTTGACTTTCGAGCCCAATCACGTCTCGCTAACCTCTTGCAGAGGTCGTCAACGAGAAATCCTGCCTCCGGACGGACCGCCACCGACCGTGGGGCAAGCGTCTGGATGGTCCACCTCTAGTTTCCAGTGCCGAGTTTGTCGCTTTTTCGTCGCACTGGAGTACCCATCCTCCGGCGAGGTGTCGACAACCGTGGTGCATCAGGGCGCTACAATGCCCGTCCAGCTCTCGCAACCACTCGTCCCGGGCGCCCAACTCGAGTTGCCGCACGCGGAGAAAATCCATGAGCTCCGACCACGATCATGATTCCGACCATGAACGGCGCGGCGGCGAGAAACACGAACACGGGAAGTGGGAACACGCGGCGCATGGGCATGGGCATGGGCATGGGCACGCCCACGCTCCCAGGACATTCGGCCGCGCGTTTGCCATCGGCATCGGCGTACAGAGTGCCTTCATTCTCGTCGAGGTGATCGCCGGACTCGCAGCGCACTCGCTCGCCGTGCTCAGCGACGCGGGCCACAACGTGAGCGACGTGCTGGCGCTCGTCCTTGCGTGGGGAGCCACTCACCTGGGCCGGCGCAAGTCAACGAAGGGAAGGACGTACGGGCTGAAGAGCGCGAGCATCCTGGTCGCTGTCGTGAACTCGGTCGCACTCATTTTCGTGAACGGCGCCGTCGCATGGGAGGCCATCCTTCGCTTGCGAGCTCCGGAACCGGTGGCGGCCCCCACGATGATCGTCGTTTCGCTCGTGGGCGTGGGCGTGAACGGCTTCTCTGCATGGCTCTTTGCGAAGGACAGCGCAAACGACGTCAACGTGCGCGCGGTATTCTTGCACCTCGCGTCGGACGCCGCGGTGGCAGCCGCCGTCGCCGTCACCGGCATCATCATCCACTACACGAGCTTCTTCTGGCTCGATCCGGTGGCGAGCCTCGCCGTCTCTGCACTCGTTCTCGTCACGACGTGGTCCCTGGTGCGCCGGGCGATCGATCTCGCGATGCAAGCTGTCCCCGAAGGCATCGACGAAGATGTGGTCCGCGCGTGGCTTGCCGCGCTTCCAGGCGTGACCGAAGTCCACGATCTTCACATCTGGGCGATGAGCACGAGCGAGAATGTGCTCACTGCTCACGTCGAGGTGCAGGAGATGCCGACGGATGCGCTTGCGTGCGACATCGATGCGAAGCTCCGCCGCGCGTTCCCCGTGCACCATGTGACGATCCAGATCGACCCCGTGGGCTCCAACTGCGCGCTCGCTGGCGACGAAGTGGTCTGAG
>CAYUAW010000609.1:0-3731 GCA_964442485.1 uncultured Polyangiaceae bacterium | reverse complement strand
CGTGCACCTGCCACGAGAGCACGGTCGCTGCGCCGGCGGCTCCCGTTGCGCCCACGTACTACACGTATGCACCGACGTACGTCACGCCTCCGCCCGGTGCGGGTGCACCCGAGGCGGCGCCTGCGGCCGACCCTGCCGCAGCGGCGCCGGAGGCCGAGAGTGCACCGGCCGTGGCGGCGCCCCACGCGCGCGAGCCGCGCGCGCTCGCGCGCGAGCCTCGGGTGACCAGCGCGCGAGTCGTCATGGTTCCAGGCGCTGGCGCTCCCGCCGAAGCTTCCCGGCCTGTCGCCGTGACGCCCGCGACCTCCGTAGTGCGGCTACCCCACGTCGTTGCGGTGACGCCCACGACTCCCGTCGTGCGGCCATCTCATGTCGTCGCCGTGACGCCCACGACCCCTGCCGTCGAGCCGGCCCATGTCGGATCGCGGCCTCCCGAGTCGCGTGACAACATCGAGCGACCGACGCCGTCGTCCCCCGCGCCGGAAGCATCACACCCCGTTGCATCACCGTCCGCGACGCCGTCGCGCGACGACATCCAGCGCCCCGTGCCGCGCACGCCGAATGCCAACGTCGCCAGCGCGACCGCAAGCCGTCCCGCCACGCCGCCTCGCGACGTGCAGCGCGTGACCGCGCCCGTCGTGGTGGGCTCGCCGGCCCACGTCGCAGCGGGCTCGCCGGCCCACGTCACAGCGGCCGCGCCGCATCCGCCGTCGCTGCGTGCCGGCCTGTCGCATCCGCACGCGCAGCCCGTCGCGCTCCGCCCGCTCGCGGTTCACCCTGTCGTGCTGCGTCCCTCGCCGACCCTGAATCGCGCGAGGTCCGCCGAGAACCTCTGACGACTCCTTCTCGAAATGACAGCGCGGCCGCCAGCGCATCGATGAGCTGTGCCGCCTCTTGTGCCTCCGACCTCACCACGCCGCAAACTTTTCCCGTGGAGCCCATCTTCGATGAACGCGAGAAGGCGGGCGCGTCATGCGCCGAGCAGCCCCGGCAAGTCGGACATGTCGCGGAAGACAAGGGCGCCGGCTGTTCGCAGGCGCTCCTCCGGCGTGCGACCCGCGTAGCCGAAGACGGTCATGCCTGCGGCCAGCGCGGCCGTGACGCCGACTGGTGAGTCCTCGACGACGGCGGTGCGCTCGGGCGCGGCGCCCATCTTTCGCGCGGCGTGGAGGAAGACGTCGGGGGCGGGCTTGCCACGCGGAACCTCCGTTGCGCTGAAGAGGCGCCCCTCGAAGCGCCCGAGGAGGCCCGTGATGCCGAGGGTGGTGCGCATCTTGTCGTGATCGCCGCTCGAGGCGACGCAGAACGGAATCGAGCGCGCATCGAGCGCATCGAGAACCGCGACGATGCCCGGGACCGCACGGAGCTCGGCTGCGAGCGCCGCGTTCGTGCGCTGCCGCAGTGTATCGACGAGATCAGCGGGTGGGGCCCTGCCGAGGAGCTCCTCCACCGTCACCAGGCAGTCGGCCATGGAGTGACCGACGAACCGCTCGAACATGGTCTCGATCGTCACGTTCGCGCCGAGCTCGTTCAGGAGAGCGGCAAAGACCTCGTTGGCGATCACCTCGCTGTCCACGAGGACGCCGTCGCAGTCGAAGATGACGAGCTCGAAGCGCGACATCTCAGCGCGCGAGCTCGTAGGTGACGGCGCGCAGGTAGCGCACGCCGTCGCCGAGCCATTTCGCCGGACGACGCTCGTCGGGACCGTGTGCGCTCCGCCCGGCCAGCGCCTCCGCTCTCGAGACGGGGGACACGCCGATCCCGTACGCGCGGATCCCGACGGCGCGCAGATGCCGCGAATCGGTCGCACCCGCGCTCATCGTCGGGACCACCGGAACGCCCGGCCACAGCCTGGCGCCCACCTTGCGCATCGCCGCTGGGACTTCGCCGTCCACCGGCGAGTAGGGCCCAAACCCAAAATCCCCCGAGGCAGTGATCTCGACGGCGGGGTCGCCGACCACGTTCAGCAGCGTGGCGAGGGTCTGCTTGGCCGTCTCGTCGGGAAGAATCCTGCAATTCACCGTGGCCTCCGCGGAGGTCGGGAGCACGTTGTCCTGCGGTGAACCGACCAGCTGAGTGGTCACGCACGTCGTCCGAACGAAGGCGTTCACGATGCGATCCCTGGACACGATGGCGTCGTCCTCCGGCCCCACCTTCCCGGTGGCGGCGACGTGCGCGACGGCGGTGGAGAGCGGCGGGACATCGAGCTTCGCGTCCGCGGCGAGCTGTTCGCGCACGGCGGGCACGACGTGCGCCGGGAAGCGGAACTCCGCGACCCTCACCAGCGCGCGGGCAAGCGAGAGCACCGGATCGGCGTCGGTCGGCGGCATCGAGGAGTGTCCGCCCTTTCCGCGGGCGACGAGCTTGAAGTCCTGGAAGGTCTTCTCGGCGGTGTTCATGCCGACCTCGATGATGCGAGTCGCGCCGTCGTCGAGGCGCTCCGAGGCGCCCTCGTTCAGGGCGAACTCGGCGTCGATGAGATCCTTCCTGTTTGCGGCGAGCCAGCGCGCGCCGGGAGCGCCGCCCGTCTCTTCGCCGGCGGTCAGGGCGAAGATGACGTCTCGAGAGAGCACGGGCTTCGTGTTCGCCATCTCGAGGGCGATGGCGATTATGGCCGCGGCCATGCCCTTGTCGTCGTTCACGCCGCGGCCGAAGAGGAAGCCGTCCTTCTCGGTGACATGGAACGGCGGCACGGTCCAGGGCTGTCCCTCCACCGGCACGACATCGACGTGCGCGATGAGCAGCAGCGGACGCTTCTTGCCGGTTCCCTTGTACCGCGCGACGAGGTTCCCTCGACCCGGGCTGCTCTCCACGAGCTCGAGCGGGAGCCCTGCGGCGCGGAACCGCTCCGCCACCGGCTTGAGCAGGTCCGTCTCGTGTCCGTGGCTCGTATCGACGGCGACCAGGGTGGACAGCGTCGCGCGGGTCTCGGCGATCAGCGCTTGCTCCGATGCCGCGCTCGGCGTGGCCGCCAGAGCCGCCGGCGACGCGGGCGCCGCCCCTGGACGGGCCGCGCACGTCGTCAGCGCGATCCCCGCGAGCCCGGCGCGGAGCAGCGCCCCGCGAGCGAGCGGTCTCTTCCTGTGGCCCATCGCGCCCTTATAGCGCGTCCATTTCGTGCTCCCAACGAAAGCTACCCCGTCGGACCGAAGGTCACGGCCTCGAGCGCATTGGTTCCCCTGGCGGTCACGGGCGCGAACGTGATGCCGTCCGGGGATCGGCGGAGACCGCCGCCGCTCACGAGAACGTAGGTTCCGTGGCCGTACGCGAGCATGCCGCCCGTGAGACCTGCAACGGCGTGATCCGTCCAGTCGGTCCCGCTGACCGAAGTGAAGACGTGGCCGTCGCCAACCGCGGTGAAGCGGGACGCCGCGAACACCAGCCCCGAGATGGACGACGGGAGCGCGGGACCGCTCGTGAAGGACGCGCCGCCGTCGCGCGAGACCACGACGGCGGTGCCGTCGATGGCGACGAAGACCCCCGCGCCGAACGCGACGTGGGTCGAGCGAACGCCGGCCGCCCCGCTGCTCGCCGTCCAGGCCTTGCCGTCGCTCGAGTGGCTGCGCTGGCCGTCGTCCCCGCAGGCGACGAAGCGACCACCCTGGTAGTCACCGAACGCGAGCGCGTCGTGGGCGTGGAAGGCGACCGTCCCGGTGTCGTGGTTCTCCCACGCGACGCCGTCGCCGCTCACGCGATGCAGCCCGTAGCCTCCGACGGAGGCAAACTCGCCG
>CAYUAW010000608.1:1345-3742 GCA_964442485.1 uncultured Polyangiaceae bacterium | reverse complement strand
CATAGCGGGTGACGTACGTCGCGGGGCCGTCGCTCCACACGACCGCGGCGTCGCCGTTCGTCCCGACGGCGGCGGTGTTCGTGACCTGGTTGCCCGGTGCGGAGTCGTTGATCCGGAGCGGGTCCCCGTACGCATCGGCCGAAGCAATCGACGGCGACGCGAATATGAGGGCCGACGTCAGCAAAGATGCGACCAGGTCTCGCGAATTGATGCGCATGCGGGACTCCTTTCGAGAGGCTGCGACGTCCGCGAAGGACGCCGTCCGCATGCACCGTTACGACGAGCGCGAGACTACTCACATACCACGTCCGTGGTATTGCTAGGTTCACGCGTCGTTGAACGAGCTCACTACTGGCAGAACTGCGACACCTGGTTTTGAAAAGCACAGAAGCACAGGTTCGCGTTGATTTTCTGGCAGCAGGCGACCTGGTTGCCCGGACAGCGGCACGTATGGCTGCCGCACGTGACGTTTCCACCGCTGCCTCCAGCGCCGCTCCCGCCCCCGCTGCCCGTCCCGCTCGTGCACTGATTTCCATTTTTCTGGAAACCGGAGAGACACTCGAAGTCGCAATCGAGCGTCGCGTTGCAGACTTGCAGGCCGTTGGGAGGCGCCGGAATCGCGCACGCCGTGCAGTTCGTCGACGAGCAGCCGTTCGCGGCGGTCTTCATCACGCAGCTGCCGCCGCAGAGCTTCTGGGTAGCGTCGCATCCGCCCGCGCCTGCGCTTGCCGTCATGCCGCCGGTCGCTGCAAGACCGCCGGAACCATTCCCGGCGCTTCCCAGGTCGCCGGCTGCGCCACCTGCCTGCGAACCGCCGCCGCTTCCATCCGTGCTCGTTCCACCAGATGCGTTGCTCTGCCCAGCGCTGCCGCCTTGCATCGCAGGCTCGCCGCCGCTCGTCGTGCCGCCGCTGTTCTCGAACGCTGAGTTGCCGGCTGCTCCCCCTCCCGAAAAGCCGCCGCCGTCGCCGCCGAGCACCCGTCCGGCGTCAGGCACGGCGGGAATGGGGACCTGTCCCGCATCGACCTGATTGCCAGTAGCGCACCCAACCAGAACAAGAGCTCCGACGGCGAAGTGCCGCAGCGGACGAGCAGAAGCCATCCGGCAAGTGTAGCAAGCAATCGCCTCCGACCCGTGCGCCACGCTCGTTCGGAGCGTCGTGGATTGGTAACCGGTCGCGCCACGCCGATAACCGCACGCCACGCCGCGCGCCCTGCGGCGATGAGCGAGCTGACGGCGTCAATGTAGGTGCCCCGCTACCGAGTGCGATTTCAAGGGCCAGCCACGGCGGACGCCGCTATGCCCCGTACGCCTTCACGGAACACGGCGTCGCCATGCTCGCGGCGGTTCTCCAAGAGTCCGCGCGCCGTCCGGACGCAATCGCCGTTCCGCGAATTCGTACGGGCCAGTGGCCAACGCACGTCGGTCACCTCAAGGTGGGCAGACGCCGGTGCGCTTGTAGTACAGGTCGTAACAAGGCGCGCAGAGCTCGCCGAGCGCGCATTCGCCCTGCACGAAGTCAGGTCGGTCGCCCTTGGGCACGTTGCCGCTCGCCGTGCAGGCAAACGTCTGTCCGACACTGTTCGCCCGCATATAGAGGACGCAGTGTGGGGTGCTTGTCGAGACCGGGAGGCGTGATACATTCTGCATCGTGGTCGGTGCTCTACGCAGGAGCCGGTGCGACCATCGACTGGCCTCGTCGAGGAGCGAAAGCGAGCGCATGAGCACGAGAACCCCCTACGCCGCCGTCCTTCTCCCCGCGCTCCTCCTGGCCACCTCGTGCAGCTCCGGCGCGACCGCGAGGGCCCGGCAGACCGGTGATGCGAGCACGAGCACGGGAGGGTCGGGAGGTTCGGCTACTTCGATGGGCTCGGGCGGATCGTCCGGATCGTCCGGATCGTCCGGAGCAACCGGATCGTCCGGAACAACCGGATCGTCCGGCGGAACCACCCCGGACGCCAGTCTCGATGGATCATCAGCCGATGCGTGCGACACCCGCGTCGTGAGCAACGTCGTGCGATCTCGCGGACCAGAAACATCGGCAGAGGCCGGCAGCCCCGCTCTCATTCAGCGCATCGACGGGGGGTTTCTTCACATCACTCCCACTGATCCCTGCGTGACCTACGTACGGCCCGACTGTCCCGGAAGTTCGATCTTCGGCTGCCCGAGCGTGATCGGGCCGAACGGGAGCACCACGATTCATCCAGGCAACCAGATCACCGTGAAGGTTCCCGTCACCGACGAGGGACTCGCTGCCTACTCGTGCAACGGTCTCGGCACCGACCAGGACCTCGTCGGCGGGAGCGAACTCTTTTACGCCGTGAAGCCGGCGTACGTGGAGGAGTCGGGGCAGGTTCCCGCGTCCGCGAAGCCCGGCACCCTCTATCACTTCACCGC
>CAYUAW010000608.1:0-1245 GCA_964442485.1 uncultured Polyangiaceae bacterium | reverse complement strand
TGGGCGTTGGCGTGCGGAGGCGCCGTCCGCGACGAGGGGAACAGCCAAGGCGGTGGCGGTGGGTACGGCGCCGTGACGATCGGAGGCGTCGGCGGTTTGCGTGGTCCATCGGGTAGCGGCGAGACGGGAGCGGGCGCGACAGCGACCGCGAGCGGCGGCTACGGCCAGAGCACTGGAGGCTTTGCCGCACCGGGCATCGTCGGCATTCTCCCGGCGGGTGGCACCTCCGCGGCGGCTGACGCCAGTGTGAGCGACGCCGCCTTCGGCTGCGCTGCGTGGTCCTCGGAGCCTGAGCCGATCGTTATCGTTCCGGACATCCTGATCTTGCTCGATCGCTCGCGGTCCATGTCGTGCGGGGTTCCCGGCGGGGGCGACCGTTGGACCACCGTGACGAAAGCACTGACGACGTTGTTCACGCCGACGAACGGGCCATCGGACCGGAACGTCGGCATCGAGTACTTCGAATCGGATGGGGCGGGCGACGCGGGGGTGTCGGGTGACGCGGGGGTGTCGTGTAACCTTGCTGACTACGAGACGCCCGACGTCGCAGTCGCACCCGTGTCCCAGACGGCTCACTCCATCGTCGATTCACTTGGCCGCCACACGCCGGGCGGGCAAACGCCGACGGCAGCCGCGCTGGTCGGCGCGCTCGACTACGCCAACACGTGGAAGGAGAACCACCAGAGCAACGTGCTCGCCGTCGTGCTCGTGACGGACGGGGAGCCCGACGCCTGCGGGTCTGCCGCGGACGTTGCGCGCGCTGCATCCGTGGGGTCGCAGAACGGCATACGCACCTTCGTGATCGGACTCATCGACTCCGGGCACGCTTGCAACCTGGATCCGAATCCGGGAAGCCAGCAGGACTTCGACGCCATCGCTCAATCGGGCAGCTCGCAAAACGCATCCATTGTCGACTTCGGGCACGCTGACATCGAGATGCAGATTGCCAACGCCTTCAGCGAAGTCCGGCTGACCCCGACCGCCCCCACCCCATGCCAGTTTCGACTGCCGCCAAGAGGCCCGATGGGCACCATCGACCCCAACAAAGTCAACGTCACCACTACTCCTTCCGGGTCGACGATGCCCACGTTCCTCTACCGCGTCTCGGGTAAGGCGGCGTGCGATTCGAAGCAACTCGAATGGTACTACGACGACCCATTGAATCCGACGGAGCTCGACCTCTGCCCGGATACTTGCAGCAAGATCGACGCAATGCAGGGCAGCGTCCACATCCAATTCGGCTGC
>CAYUAW010000607.1:0-3754 GCA_964442485.1 uncultured Polyangiaceae bacterium | reverse complement strand
CTCCCCGGTGCGCCCGCCGCAGCTCGACCCCAGGGCGAGCATGACGAACGGCGCCACCGGAGAAGAAGCGAAGGCCTCACGTGCCCCACAGCGCATTTCGACTCTGTCGCGTGGTCTGCAGGGTGGGTCAACAAAAGGTAGTTCCGCAGGGGTGCAAGACCCTCCCCGTTTTCATGGCAAGCTCAAGGCGAGGTCATCACGATGAACCGAGCCCTACCTTGCTTTCTGTGCGCTGCGGTAGCTGCGTGTTCCGGGTCCAGCCATACCGGGAGCGATGACGGAGACGCCTCGTCCGGCGGCGCGAGTGCCGGTGGCGCCCCGGCAACCGGCGCAACGAGCGGCGCAGGTGGCGCCACCACGGGAACCGTCGACACGGATGCGTCGGTTCTCGAGCGCAACAAGCATCCGAATCGTGACGGCGCGTTCGTGCAGCCGACCCTGACCGCCGCCCAGGCCGCGAAGATGGCCAAGGACGCGGGTTTCGCTGCGACGTTCGCCGGCAATGTGTGGGCGTCGCCGCTCTATCTGGAGAAAGGGCCGGGCGGGAAGGGCGTGTTCATTGCGGTCACCACCGGCAATGACGTCTTTGCTCTCGACGAGACGACCGGGAGCACCGTGTGGAAGAAGAACATCGGTTCATCGCCTACCGCGAACGGCGTCAGCTGCGGCAGCATCCATCCGCTCGGTATCGTGAGCACGCCTGTCATCGATGCTGCGGCCGGAACGCTGTACGTCGCCGGCGCGGTCGGCACGACGTCGATCGCAAGTCACCAGGTCCACGCGCTCTCCGTCATGGATGGCACGGAGCGATCCGGCTTTCCCGTCACGGTCACCGGCAAATCTGGCTCCACGACGTTCACTCCGCCACCCGAGAACCAGAGAAGCGCGCTGTCGCTCGTGAACGGCACGCTGTACGTCGCTTACGGTGGCCATGTCGGCGACTGTGGGCCTTATCACGGGTGGGTGTTCGGCCTGGATACGAAGGACCCCACGAAGCTCGGGGGCTGGGCGACGCTCGGACAGGGTGAAGGGATCTGGGCCGCGGGCGGCATGGCGTCCGATGGCAACGGCGTCTTCGCCGTCACGGGCAACAGCACCGTGGGCGTGTCGGATCACATGGCGAGCGACAGCGAAGAAGTCGTCCGCATCACGGGCCTCGGCGTGCTCGATCGCTCGACCAAGAACCTGTATTTCCCGTCCAGCTGGCACGACATGGACAGCAAGGACGCCGACTTCGGCGCGAGCAATCCTCTTTACGTTTCCGTGCCCGGTTCGACACCCGCGCACGTCGTCGCTGCCATCTCGAAGGACGGGCATCTGTACTTGCTGGACCCCGCGAATCTCGGCGGCATGGCGGGGCATCTGGTGGACTTCTCGGTCGCGAGCGGTTCGATGTCGATTCACACCGTGCCGGCCGCGTACACCACGTCGAAGGGCGTTCACATCGCGCTCTCGACGGACGGCGGCGGCGCTTGTCCATCCGGCGGCCCCACCGGGCACGTCGTGATGTCGGTCTTGCTTTCGCCGGGTTCGCCGCCGAAGCCCCAGGTAGAGTGGTGCGCGACGCTCGCCGGCCCGGTCACTGCACCAATCACGACGACGACCGACGGCACCTCCGACACCGTCGTCTGGTACATGAGCAACGGGAAGCTCACGGGCGTGGACGGAGACACCGGCAAGGTCATCTTCGCCGGCGGCAGCGACAGCTGCTCCGGTGTTCGCGAATGGACCTCGCCCATCGCGGTGAAGGGTCGCATCGTCGTCGGCGGCGACACCCATTTCTGTTCCTGGTCGCCACACTGAGCTCGCCAGAGAGGAGGGCGCCCGTCGTTCAGCATTCCGGATGCAATGGCCGCTCCCCGGTGCGCCATCGGCTATGCTCCCGCCATGTACTACGAGACATTCCGTCAGTTCCGCAAGATGCTGGCACAGGTCGACAAGTGGCTCGAGGCGGCCGACGCGTTCGCCAAGGAGAAGTCCTTCGACTCCGACCTCTTTCTCGGCTTCCGGCTGGCACCGGATCAGTTCGCATTCGCTCGCCAGCTTCAGACCACCTGTGACACCGCGAAGGTCGCAGCGTCACGGCTGACCGGCAAGGAGGCACCGAAGCACGAGGACTCCGAGAAGACCCTTGCCGAGCTCCGCGCGCGCGTCGCCGCGGTCCTCGCCTATCTGGACGGCTTCACGGCACAGGATTTCGCGGGCGCCGCGACCCGCGTCGTCACGCAGCCGCGCTGGGAAGGCAAAGTGATGTCCGGCGCCGACTACTTCATGGAGCATGCGGTGCCGAATTTCTTCTTTCACCTGTCGCAGACGTACGCGATCTTGCGCCACAACGGCGTCAACATCGGGAAACGTGACTACCTGGGGCAACTCAGCCTGCGCGCACCCTGAGCTCGTAGATAGAGCGAAGTTCGAGTTCTATTTGGGGGTTGCTCCCCGGCGTGGAGCGTCAGGGTGCGACCGTCCGTCCTCGCGCCTTCGCGCTCCGGGCGGACGGGGCCCTCAAGCCCGCGCGCTGCGCGCGGGCGAGGGCCCCGTCCAGACAACTTCGTGGGGATCGGACACCTGAAATCGGCGAAGGCTGCACGAGCCATCGAGAGTCTCGTCCGTCCGAGCTCGCTGCCTGCTCCTCGAGCCGGCCGAGCCTATCGCCAACCATTCCATTCCAATGCGTCCAGGTACTAGGCGCTGTGAAGGCCGTCGAACACCGCTCGTCGCACCTTCGGGGCCTTCGCGCGCTCTGCGTGACGCTGGAGCATCCGACGGCGCTCGAGGTGCGGGTGTTACGCCGTCTGCCTCTAACGAGTGCGTCGTCCTGCTCTGTCTTCGCGCGTGCATCTCGCCGATCTTCTCGAGAGCGAATCGGCCGGGTTCTCGCATTCGCCCTTGACGAGTTTTCGGGCCTGTCGCCGTGGTTCTGGCGGGTCGTCGCGAGAGTCGGCCGTCCGTGTCCGGCAAGCGCACTGGACGGTCGTTCGCGCGAAATTGGAGTCTCGAATCGTCCGAGCGCGCGAACGCCGCTCCAAGGGCAATGTCGGGGCGTTCAAATCGCGGGTGTAGGATGAAACGTGACTCACGGCGATTCCCTGGCGTCCATTTCGGACGACGAGCTGTTTGCAACCGTACAGCATCTGACCGCGCGGTCCAACGTCGCGCTCGCCGATCTGCTTGCTCACCTCGGCGAGGTCGAACGGCGTGGCATCCACCGCCTCCGTGCGTGTGCGTCGCTCTACACATATTGCATCTGCCCGCGCCGGCCGGTCTCGCGACGCATGGGGCATTCGTACGGGCTCTCGCTGAACCGGTGCGGGAATTGCCGCCGGGCAGGAGGCCAGAAGACTGGATCGTGGAGACTGCCGACCACTCGCCGCGAAACGACGACGAGGAAGTGGGCTCGGCTGGCGGGAGGGAGCCAGTGGACGCTGCGGAGCAGCAGACGCCCTTGCGATACAGGGTCCAGTTCACAGCGAGCCAGGAGTTCGTGGACCTGCTCGAGGAAGCGAGCCGTCTCATCGGCCACGAAACTCCACGGGCCACCTTGCCGGAGCTCCAAGTCCGCGCCCTGCGGGCGCTCGTGCAGGAGCTGCGCACACGCAAACGAGCCGCGACCAAGACGAACCCACCGCCGGTGCCAGCGCCGGCTTCGGCTCCCGCGCCGGAGCGGGCTTTAAACGTCGAAGAGGCTCCCGCGCCGGAGCTGAAGGATCCCCGCATTTAGGAGGGGTTTGCCGGGGCATGGAGCGACGCGGCG
>CAYUAW010000606.1:0-3764 GCA_964442485.1 uncultured Polyangiaceae bacterium | reverse complement strand
AAAGTTCCAGAGCCGCCGAGTTGCACGGTCGCGCATGTCCTCCGCGAAAGCGCGCCGCGCATCTTCGGCGTCGACACAGAATTCCGCGAACCGCGGGAAGGTGTCGCGGAACGCCCGAGCCCAGACGCGGTTGCTTTCTCCTTCTCTCCTCGCCGGCTTCACCAGCTCGACGGCGGGATGTATCTCGGGCGCTGCTTTCTCACGACGGATCAGGCCGTCGGGGAAGTGTGGGCCGAGTACAAGAGTCACCCCGCGCTCTTCTGCACCGTGCAGGACGACGACTTCGTCGACCGTTTCCGCGAGCTCTCGTACGCCTACGACGATCTCTGGCTGGACGACGAGACTCGCTCGCCCGGGGTCGTCAGCTCGGCGCCACCTCGCGCTCCTCGACCGATGCAGCGGCCACCCAACCCATGATGCCGAAGCTGCACTGCAGCTCGAATACCTTCACGGCGTGACGCGAGAAGAACTCCTCCGGCGCCTCTGTGTTCGAATTCCAGCCGCCCGGCCACCCAGTTTGCCGATGGCGCTCGAGAAACGCCACCCCGTCGCCGATCACGTCTTTCGGACGAACCTCCCTCAGTCCGAGGACAATGTTCCGCAAGCAGCCACCCTCCAGGTGGTAAGCAACCAATCCGTGAAACACGAGATCGATGAATGCTTCCCCGCCCCCCCGATGTGGCTCGGTATGAAGGGTGAGCACTCGATTGCGTCCGTCGACGACGTATCCCGTCAGGAGGCTGTCGTGAATCGAAGGCATGCGTTCCACACAACCTAGCGGCGCCGACCAGACTTGGCTTGAAGCGGGCGAGTGTCCAGGTCCGCAACGAGCCCGTACTGGCGAAGGTCGTGCGCCGTGCCGTTCCAAAAACCATGGTGTCGCAGCAACCCTTCCACCTGGAACCCGATGCCCAGCAGAAGAGCATGACAGCCGTCGTTGTCGATCGTGTTCTGTGCGCAGAGCTTGATGAACCGGAGTCGGGAGAAACAGAACTGCATCGCCGCGCGAAGTGCCTCGCTCATCAGGCCCTGGCGCCACAGTCGGGAGGCCAGGTCGAAACCCAGATCCCCGCGGCGATTGGCCCACGAGATGGAGTGCACGGAAACCTGGCCCACTGCGCACCCTTCCTCCTTCAGAACAATGGCCCAGCTGATGCCCGTGCGGGTGTCATGCCGTCTGAGCATGCCTCCGACGTGCACCTTCGTGACCTCCAGGGACGCGTGCGGCATATCGTTGCCCAGATGGGTCATCACTTCATCGGAGTAGACCCGGAACAGTGCATCGGCGTGAACCGTTCGTAGCGGCTCGAGAACCAGGCGGGCGGTTTCGAGTGGAGGCAACGGATGAAACAGCTCGTCGAGCTCCAACGTCGTGAACATGTCTGGTTCGTCCGATCGCGATCCGCTGTGGAGCTCCGTCGGACATTCTCCTCCCGCTCAACGTACCGGCGCAAAACTGCGGCCGCAACGCTACTCAGTGCACCTCGCTGCCGTGGCTGCGCGGAGTGAAGCTCACCAGCTCACAGCCGCTCTGACCGATGCGGAGAACGAGCTCACCGATCGCGCAGGGACCGAACCCGGTGAAAGTGTCTCCGACGGAATGGACGGCGAGCCCCATGCCGTTCGATTCACGGTCCGTGCACTCCTGGGGTAGCGCTACCGTGCTCGACGAATGATGGCCCCTCGATCCACATCCCGCCGCTGACGAGCCGCTTCGACCACTTCCTGGATCGCGCTCACGACGAGGCGCGGAGCGTCGCGCTGCATGGCATGGCCGGATTGCTCCGCCAGGATGTAGCTCCCGTTCTTCGAGATCCCGCAAAGCGAGCTCTGTTCGTGTTGCCAGGCCGCGAGCATCTGGCCCTTGACCTCGGGTGAAGCACCACGAAAACCCTCCTCCTTGCCGCGCACGAGCACGACCAGAGGCTTATCACCAAGCTCAGGGACGTCCGGCTTCATCTCCGTCAGTTCCTTCGCAAGCGAAGCGAAGTCGATGCCTTCGGGTAGCTTGCCGACGGATTCCCGGAATGCTTTCATCTGGCCGTCGGGAATGAACGGCCAGTACCCGGAGACTTGCTCACCCGTCATGGAGTCGAGGAGAATCATGCCGGCGACGTCCCCGGGGTGCTCATTCGCGAGCAGCCTCACCGTCACGGCACCCATCGAATGGTCCACGAGTACATAGGGCCCTCGAGTGCGCGCGGATTTCAGGAGGCCACCGAGCTCGGCGGCCATTTGATGAATCGTGTGCGGGCGCGGCGCAGGGCTGCCGGAACCGAGGCCCGCGCGGTCATATGCGCAGACTTGCGTGAAGCGAGCCACCGCGGGTTGCACTTCAGTCCACGCGGTCGAGTCCGCCGCGAGCCCCGAATCGAGCACGACAGGCGGCGAGCCCTCTCCCGAGCAGACGACATGTAGAGAGAGCGCCCCTACCGTGACGTTCTGCTCGGACCTCGCGACTTGCTGATGGCACCCGAAGCAGCCCAGTGTCCATGCGGCGACGGCGATGCGAGAGAAGGTCGAACTGGAAGCGGTCATACTGTGGCCCCCCAACGCGGGGACTCTAACAGAGTCACGTGAGCGCGACGACGGAGGGCGGGAGCGACACCGTCGCATCGGGCCCGAACTCGAACACGAAGACCTTCGCAGAAGCAAAGTCGATCTCGAGGAAACAGGGAGCGTGGGAGCGCTTCAGCGTCCCTGCATTGATGACAGTGACGCCGGGGAAGGCTCGGACCATCCTGCGGTGACTGTGTCCGTTGATGACCCAACGGAAATATCCATTTCGAATGAGACTCTGCAGCTCGTCGTTCGACTCCAGCGCGTAGCCGGAATCGTCGGGTCCGACCTTCGCCATGTCGTTCGGGCCGAGCCCGTGGCACAGGAGCGCGAGGCCGGCCGGCGTGCTCAGCTCGACCATCCGAGGCAGCCCTGCCAAGAACGCACGCGATCGCTCCGAGACCGACGCCGCGTCAGTGGCATCCGGTAAGTCCCGAGCCGTCCCGGAAAGGAGCCAGCGGTCGTGATTGCCGCTCACGGCGATCACATCGCGAGCCGCCAAGAGCTCGCAGCAGAGGTCCAGAGACCCAGCCCCGTCCGCAATATCGCCCGTCGCCAGCACGAGCTCGAGCCCGCGGTCCTCGAGAACCGTCAGCGCCTCCTTCAGGTGAGCGTCCTCGGCGTGGATGTCACCGATGACGCCTATCCGCTCGACCATCTTGGTCGCAACAGCCTTGCCTCTCATGGGTGGTACCGCCTGGCTTGCGCAGGGATGAGCCCCCCGAACGCGTTCACGAGGCTCTGCTCCAGCACTGAGCGAGCGTCATCCCGCAACGGTTCTCCGTGCGCGCTGATGAGGTGTCGGAATGGTAACGACAGCAATTTCTCGTAGTCTGCCACGTCGGGACGGCACGCGCCGAGCCAGGTCGACGGGATGTTTGCAGCACCGATCAGGCCCTGCCTCGAGAACGAGTCTCCCGTTTCTTTCGAGAAGAACGGATCCACGTGCGTCCAGTTCTGCACGGCGTCACAGGTGAGGAGAATCCCACCTTCCTGCGGGAGAACGACTGCGGCCTCCGGGTGCGCCGCCGAGGCGAAGATGACGACCTTCCCTCCGTGCGCGGGAAGTGGTTCGTTCGGGGTGAGCTCTGCGTCCGGCGGACGTCCGTCGACGCACCGAACACCCGGCATTGCCCAGATCGTCGCACCATACCGATCGCGGTAGAAAGGGTCATCTCGACCATGGAAGGCGCCGAGCCGCACCA
>CAYUAW010000605.1:0-3788 GCA_964442485.1 uncultured Polyangiaceae bacterium | reverse complement strand
AACAGCTGCGCGGGGATGACGGCGAACGCGGCGAAGAAGACCTCGCCGCACCCGACCAGGGCCGCGAACGCGGTGACGCTCAGGGCCGCCCCGAAGACGTGGAAGGCGGCCGTCTTCGGATTGGAATGTGCCAGAAGGTAGTCCACCCAGAACCGCTCGAAGGTGGTGTAACGAAAGCGTGACGCGTGGCGCACGGCGGCGCGTTCGGAGTTCGGAAGCAGCATTTGACTGGGCTCGACTCGATCCGCTGTAGCGCGTCAGGGCGTCATGAAGCCGTCCAGACAGACCTTCCCACGATCAAGATCGCGTCCGGACGCCCCGCCCGGTTTTTTACGAATTCTTGACTCGCGTCCCGTCCGGGGAACGCACAAAACGTGCGGCACCGATCGTGCCCGGCGCGGAGAAGTAGTAGGCTGCGCGCCCCGATCGGAAACGCGAGACTCGCGAAGGAGCTGGAAATGTCCGAAAAACACGCCCCGGGCGCGCCTTCTGGCGGTCTGTCGCCCGGAGCGCCCCCGGCAGGCGCAGTCTCCCGGGCAGGAGCGCCGCCGAAAGGCGCGCGCTGGGGAGAGCCGCTCGTCGTCGTCGATCGCGCGTGGACCCACTTCGAGATCTGGCTCGCGATCTTCGCGTTCTCACTGGAAATCTTCTCGATGGCCCTCTGGGTCTGTCTGAAGGGCTTCTCGGCAGCGCCGGATCATCCGGGCGCGACGGTGTTCCGGGCCGTGCTCGGCGCGACGGTACTCGGAACCGCGACGTGGCACGCGCTCGCCAAGCAGCGGCTACCCGTGCGCCGCGGCGCGACGCTCTTCGCGGTGGGGTTCAGCATGCTCATCGCACCGGCCTGGGTCGGTCTGGGGGTGAACTACGCCTCGAACGTCCTGAACTGGTACCAGCAGGCGTCGTTTCTCACGCTCGTCGGAGGCCTGCGCGGGGTCGGGACGCGCCTCACGATGCTGCTCGCGCTGGTGGGCGGGTCGCTCGCGACGGGCCGCGGGCGGCACATCGTCATCGACATCCTGACGCGCTTCGTCGGCGCGCGTTCGCGCGCGGCCATGGCGCTCGTCAGCTGGATTATGTCGGCGGCCGTCTGCGTCGTGGCGGCGTGGGGCTTCTTCGATCACATCTCGATCGAGAACTTCGGAGCGAACGCCGACGACTCTGCTGGCAAGAAGATCGGCCAGGTCGCGTCGCAGCTCGGCGAGGATTTCTTCATCGCGCGAAAGCAGATCGCGCTCGACGTGCGCACGACGCCGCACGTGGTCCTCCGCGGCGAGACGTACTCGGACTGGTTCACGGGGAAGGACTGGAACACCTGGCTCGACGAGAGCGGCTTCGCCGAACGCTACGGAAAAGAGGGTACCGACGCGCTGAAGATCCCGGAGAACGAGACGCGCGCGCCGCTGATCGTTCTGCCGGGGCGAGGGGAGCCGCGCGGGGAGCTCATCAGCGCCGGCTACCTGGTGTTCCCCATCGGGCTCCTGGTGATCGCGCTGCGCTTCGTGCTTCGCGGGCTGCTCGTCCTGAGCGGGCACGTCGGCGCCGAGACGGAGGAGGGCGACGACTGGAACGAGCACGGACGCCCGGGCGACCAGATGGATGAATCCTATGATTGACCGCGGCCAGCGCGCGCGAACGCGGCACGCGGAAAGGAGCCCGACGTGGCTCTGATCCTGGCCCTCGTCTTCGCGCTGCTCGGCGCGCCGGTGTTCGCGATCATGGCGGGCGTCACGCTCGTCGCGTGGATGACGCACGACTCGGCGGCGCTCCAGCACGTGCGCTTCATCGCGCCCGACGTGCTCGACGAGCGGTTTGCCGGGTCGCCCATCCTGGTGACGGTGCCGCTCTTCACGTTCGTCGGCTACACGATGGCCCAGTCGAAGGCACCGGAGCGCATCGTGCGCGCGGCCAACGCCGTCTTCGGCTGGCTCCCGGGTGGGCTCGCGATCGTCTGCATCGTCGCGAGCGCGTTCTTCTGCACGCTCACGGGCGGCAGCGCCGTCACCATCGTCGCCGTCGGCGGGTTGCTCTACCCGGCGCTCCTCAAGAACGGCTACCCGAAGGACTACTCGCTCGGCGTCATCATGACGGGCGGGTCGCTCGGCCTGCTGCTCCCCCCGTCGTTGCCGATCCTCATCTACTCCCTGGTCGCCGGCATCGATTTCACGAAGGCGTTCAAGGCCGGCGTCGTACCGGGTGTCTTCATGATCGCCCTCTTCGCGGCGCACGCCATGTACACGGGCGTGAAGTACAAGATCCCGCGCACGCGGCCCGACCTGAAGGAGATGGGCCTCGCGCTCTGGGAGCTGAAGTGGGAGCTGTGCGTGCCGGCGCTCGTGCTGGGGGGCCTCGGCGTGGGCCTGGCGACCATCGACGAGGCGGCGGCTATCGCAGCGGTGTTCGTCATCATCGTCGAGCTTCTGATCCACCGTGACCTGAAGCTCAAGGACATGCCGCGCATCATCGGCATCTCGTTCGCGCTGGCCGGCGCGTTGCTCCTCATCATGGCGATGGCGGTCGCATTGACCAACTACCTCATCACCGAGGACGCGCCGGCGCACGTCTTCGCGTGGATCACGAGCCTCGGCGTCACCAAGCGCTGGCACTTCCTCGTCGCGCGAAACTTCCTGATGTACGCCATCGGCGCCGTCATGGAAGGGTTCAGCGCGATCCTGGTCGCGGTGCCGCTGCTCCTTCCGTTCGGCGCGCGGTTCCTCTTCTCCCCGTTTCACCTGGCGATGATGTTCCTGCTCGACCTGGAGATCGCGTTCCTGAGCCCGCCCTTCGGTCAGAACCTGTTCGTCACGAGCTTCCGCTTCCGGAAGCCGATGACGTCGCTCTACCGCATCGCGCTGCCGTTCCTCGGGATCATGTTCTTCGGGCTCACCATCATCATGCTGGTGCCCGGCATTTCCACCTTCGCGATTCAGCCCGACATCGTGAAGGCGCGCGCCGAGGCGGCATCGCGCAACGAGGCGCCACGCGACGCCTGGATGCTCGAGTGCGTGCAGGAGGACCGCAACAACCCACTGCCCTGCAGCGACGAGGACCGCGCGAAGTGGGGCCCCGACGGCAAGGGCCGGCACAAGGAACCCGCGCCCGGCACCGCCCCCGAGCAAGGGGAGCAGGCCGGAGGCGACGCCAACGATGCGCTCATCGAGCAGCTGATGGGCGAGGCGGGGAACGCCGCGCCGTCCGCTTCGGCGGCCGAGCCGTCGAAGCCACCCGCGGAAGCGGCGGCCCCGACGAAGATGCCGTGAACAGCCCGCGCGTGCGCGCCGTTCACGAGAAGCGGCGGAGCATGCGGAACGCCATGACGAAGATCACGGCGACCAGAGCGCCCATCCAGCCGAGGACGAAGGGCGTCGACAAGCAAGGCCGTTCGCCGGTGGTGTTGACCATGAACACGCGCTGCATCACGCCCGCGATGAACAGGATCACGACCAGCCCGAAGGCGCCCATCTCCCTCGAGAGCCATGCACGCGAGCTCTCCTCGCGCTCCTTCGCGAACCAGTAGTCCTTGTTCGGCAGGTTGATCAGCGCGACTGGCACCGCGCGGAACGTCAGCGCGACGCCGCCGAAGACGATCATCAGAAATACCACGAGCCCCGCGTAGAACTCGACGAATTCACCGCGCGACATGTATCCGTTGGCGAAGCCGCTCGCGTTGAAGTGCGACGCCACGCGGTCGGGAAGCCGGTCGTAGAAGTACGCGATCTGGCCGCCGACCAGGGCGACCAACGCGGCGTATGCGAGTGCCAGGCGCATGGACGGAGTATAGACCGACC
>CAYUAW010000604.1:0-3790 GCA_964442485.1 uncultured Polyangiaceae bacterium | reverse complement strand
CCCCCTTTGTTAGTAACCGGGGTCGCTACTTCGTCGGCAGGGCCACGTGCGTGACGCCGCTGCCCCCGCTGCCGATGGCGCGCATCCCCGTCCCGTCGAGGCTCGCCTCGTAGAGTCGACCGGCGATCTCCGTCACGTACAGCTTGCCGGCCGTCAGATCCAGGGAGATGCCGATGGGGGTCGCGAGCGACTTCATCAGGGTCGTCACGTCGGCGCGGCTCATCGCCGTTGCTCCCGCGGGCAGCTCCATGCCCGCGCGCATCACCGTGCCGATGCCCCGGTCCGTCCAGTACATCATGTGATGTGACACATCGAGATCGAGATCGATGGGCATCGAAGCGCCGGTCGTCACGACGAGGGTCTCCACGTCCTGCCGCGTCGACGCGGTCGCTCCAGCGGGCAGCTCCATGGCCGCGCGTGAGATCGTCTTCGCGTAGCGGTCGGTCACGTAGAACTTCCCACCGGCGACGTCGAGCGCCATCCCGACGAGCTGCTGGATCCCGTGGCCCTCGAGGATCACTTCCGCGAGGCTTCCGTCCATGTTTGCGCGCCAGGCCTTCGCCCCCTCGCGATCGGCCCAGTAAATCTTGTGATGCTCGGCGTCGACCTGCATCTGCTTCGGCGTGTTGGTCGCCCCCGGTGCGACGATCACCTCGACGCCGGTCCCGTCCAGGTTGGCACGCTGCAGGCTGCCGGAGGGCGTGTGCGGCGCATCCGTGAGCACGCCCATGTTCGTCCAGTAGACCTTGCCCGCCGCGACGTCGACCGCGACGCCGTCGGGGGCCGCCACTCCTTGGCCGGTCACGATGGCCTTCATCGCCGTCCCGTCCTCGTTTGCGCGGAGTACGCGGTTGCCGGCGATGTCGAGCCAGAACAGAGCGCCGATCGTCGTGCCCGATGTCGACGCGCCGCCGGCCGATGCAGGAGCGCCCGCCACTCCCGACGCGCCCCCGGCCGCCGGCATCGCAACGCTCGCACCGCCGGTTCCCGTGGTGCCCGTCGTGGTCGCGCCGCCACTCGACGCGGCGCTGCCGCCCTGAGTAACGGTCGTAGCCGGAACGGACGAGCTCGCGCCACCACTCGAACCGCCGGCGCTCGCGCCGCCGCTGCTCGCGGACGGTCCCTCGGTCGCCGCGTGCGGCGCCGTACCTGCCGCTCCGGCGGTTGCGCCCTCTGTCTGCGCCGCTCCGCCCGTCTCGGATGTGGCGCCGCTCGAGCCATCGTTGCTCCCGCAGCCGACGGCGAGAACCGCCGAAGCCAAGGCGGCGCTCAGGGCGAGCGAGCCACGAGCCGATTGTCCGATGACGCGTACCATTACCCTCGCGAAGAGGGTACGGCTCCGTCAGACCCGCGTCGAGCGCTCGCCCCTACCGTGAGCGCTCGGCCCGGAGGTTTCAGCCGCCCGGGGTCTCCCGGCGAGAGAAGACACGGAACATCTTTCCAATCGGGTCGTAGAACTTGTCCACGACGCGCTCCTTCAAAGGGATGATGGCGTTGTCCGTGATCGTGATGTGCTCGGGGCAGACCTTCGTGCAGCACTTGGTGATGTTGCAGTAGCCGAGGCCGTCCCTGCCGCGCAGATCGTCGAGCCGATCCTCCGTATCGATGGGGTTCATCTCGAGCTGAGCTGCGTAGATGAAGTGGCGCGGCCCGGCGAACTCGGCGTGCTTGTGGCTGTCGCGCAGCACGTGGCAGACGTTCTGGCACAGGAAGCACTCGATGCACTTGCGGAACTCCTGCGGGCGGTCGATGTCCTCCTGCTGCATCCGCCAGGTGCCGTCGGCGGCGTCGGGCTTGCGCGGCTTGAGCTTCTTGATCCGCTTCTTCACCTCGTAGTTCCAGCTCACGTCGGTGACGAGGTCCTTGATGCGGGGGAACGCGCGCATCGGCTCGATGATCACCGGCACCGAGAGATCGATGTCGCTGAGCCGCGTCATGCACATGAGCCGCGGCATCCCGTTGACCTCCGCGGAGCACGAGCCGCATTTCCCCGCCTTGCAGTTCCAGCGCGCGGCGAGGTCCGGCGCGCTCTCCGCCTGGATCTGATGGACCGCGTCGAGGACGACCATGCCCTCGCCCACCTCGGTCTGGAAATCGACGAACTTCGAGTCCTTGACGTCGCCGCGCGAGATCCGGAAGGTGACTTTTGCCATCTACTTCTTCTGCTCCTCGATGATCTGCTTCAGGTCGTCTCGCATCTCGGAGATGGGCTCGCGTGAGAGGACCATCTCTCCGCCCGGGCCGCGGCGTATGAACGTGTTGTGCTTCGCGAAGGCGTCCGACTTGTCCGGGAAGTCGTCGCGGAAGTGCCCTCCCCGGCTCTCCTTCCGGTCGATGGCCGAGAGCGTCGCGGCCTCCGACACCGTGAGGAGGTTCGTGAGATCGAGCGCGGTGTGCCAGCCCGGGTTGTAGTCGCGGTTGCCGTCGCAGCCGACCTTCCGCGCCCGCGCCCAGAACGACTCGAGCTTACCGAGGGCCTGCTTCATCTCGCTCTCGACGCGCACGATGCCGACGAGCTCCTGCATGCTCTCCTGCAGATCCTTCTGGATCATGAAGGCGTTCTCGCCGCTCGAGCGATCGAAGGGCGCGAGCGAGAACTTGCTCGCGGCGTCGACCTGCGTGTCGTCGACCTTCACGGCGCCGTTCTCCTTCGCGAACTTCGCTGCGTAGAGGCCCGCGCGCTGCCCGAACACCAGCAGGTCGGAGAGCGAGTTGCCGCCCAGGCGGTTCGCGCCGTGGAGGCCGGCAGCGACCTCGCCGGCGGCGAAGAGGCCCGGCACCGTCGTCATCTGGCTGTCGCCGTCGACGTGCACGCCGCCCATCACGTAGTGCGTCGTCGGCCCGACCTCCATGCGCTCCTTCGTGATGTCCACGCCCGCCAGCTCCTTGAACTGGTGGTACATGCTCGGGAGCTTCTTCTTGATGTGCTCCTCGCCGTTCTTGAGGCGCGTCGAGATCCAGGCGATGTCGAGGAACACGCCGCCGTGCGGGCTGCCGCGTCCCTCGCGCACCTCGCGCTGGATCTTGCGAGCCACGTGATCGCGCGTGAGGAGCTCGGGCGGCCGCCGAGCGTTCTTGTCGCCCTGCGTGTACTTCCAGCCCTCTTCCTCGCTGTCGGCGGTCTGGTTCTTGTAGTTCTCGGGGATGTCCTCGAACATGAACCGCTTGCCCTCCTTGTTCCGGAGGACGCCGCCTTCGCCGCGCACGCCCTCCGTCACCAGGATGCCACGCACGCTCGGGGGCCACACCATGCCCGTCGGGTGGAACTGGATGAACTCCATGTCCTTCAGCGCCGCGCCCGCCTCGAACGCCAGCGTCTGGCCGTCGCCCGTGTACTCCCAGCTGTTGCTCGTGATCTTGAAGGCGCGGCCGATGCCGCCCGTCGCAAGCACCACGGCCTTCGCCTTGAAGACCTTGAAGCGACCGTGCTCACGCTCGTAGGCGAACGCGCCCGCGATGCGATCGCCGTCCTTCAGGAGGCGAACGATGGTCGTCTCCATGAACACGTCGATGCCCTGATGGATCCCGTGGTCCTGCAGGGTGCGGATCATCTCGAGGCCGGTGCGGTCACCGACGTGCGCGAGCCGCGGGTACCTGTGACCGCCGAAGTTCCGCTGCAGGATGCGCCCGTCCTTCGTTCGGTCGAAGAGGGCGCCCCACGCCTCGAGCTCCTTCACGCGGTCCGGAGCTTCCTTCGCGTGGAGCTCCGCCATGCGCCAGTTGTTGAGGTACTGGCCGCCGCGCATCGTGTCCGCGAAGTGGACCTTCCAGCTGTCGCGATCGTCGACGT
>CAYUAW010000603.1:0-3801 GCA_964442485.1 uncultured Polyangiaceae bacterium | reverse complement strand
TCGAGACGGCCGTTGCCGTTGGTGTCGGTGGTGATGACGCGCAGGACGAGCATGTCGCCGGACGGATCGAAGTCGGCGCGGTAGAGCAACCCGTCACCCGGATCCACGACGGCTTCGTTACCCGTCGCGAGCTCGCGCACGACGGCCTTCCCCCCGAGCTCGAGCTTCTGCAGGTAGACGAGCCTCCGCCCCGTCGGGTCGAAGGCGACGGCGCGCGGATGGAGGAACGGCCCGAGGTCGTCGCGCACGTCGGCGGGGAGAGAAGCGTCCACATGAGTGGTCGTATCTCGCAGCACCAGGCGCTCTTCTCGCACGAAGGCCACGTAGCGGCCGCTCGGATCGGCGCCCACGAAGGCATCTATCGGCGCGCCGGGGCCGGGCGCGTCCACCAGGTAGCCGGCGAGCTCGTCACCCGCGAGCGCGCCATCCTGAGCGACCTCGACGCGCACGGTGCCGTCCCCGTTCGTGTCGCGACGAGCCTGGCAGACCACGATCCACCGGCGATCCGGCGCTGCCGCGACGAAGGTCAGCACATCGGCCGTCCCCCAGGTGGCGGCGAGGGGCGGCAAGGTCCCCACCTCGGGCGGCGTCACGACCGCTGGCACGGGAGTCACCGCGCGCGGGGCCAGGCTCTGCACGCCCGCGGGGGGCGAGACGAGCACCGGAGGAGCCGCTCGCGGCCCTGCCGGGGGGCGAGCGCCTGCGGCGCAGGCGGTGAGCCAGGAGGCTACGAAGAGCGACGCCGACCGCGAGACCCGGAGGACCAATCGGCGTTCACTTTATCACCTCTCGCCGGCAGCGGCCGGAGTCACGGGCGGAAGGGCGCTGGTTCGACGGCTCGCCGGCGCCTCCGCCGAATCCTGCTCGAGAGCGTTGACCGATGCGACGTGGGTGAAAAGATCGCGAATCTGGGCCGCGAACTCGTCGGGAGAAGTCATCGTGAGCCCCTGCGAGCGCACGTGCGAGGCCGCACTGTCGATCATGTCGAGACGCAGCTCGGTCGCGCGCTCGAGCGAGCAGATGCGCCCGTGCTGCTCGAGCCGCCGCTGCGCGAGCGTCACCGCCTGGCGCAGCGTGACGCGCAGCCCGAGATCCTTCTCCTTCGAGAAGCCCTCGTTGAGTCTCGCTAGCTCTTGCTCGAGGTCGGCCCTGGATGTCTGCGCGACGTACCGCTTCAGGCGCTGGTGCAGCTTGCATAGCCGCTCGAACGCCGCAGCGAGCTCTGAGAGCGTCCCGAGCGCCGCCGTGAGCTCCTCGCTCCGGACCTTGCGAAGCTCCTCGTCGGCCAGAGTATGGATCTCGCGGAGCGACGCGCCGAGCCGCTTCACGCGCTCCCGGTACTCGGCGTCGACGGACGGCGCTTGTCCGGGTTGCGAGGACGGCTGCGAGACCGCGACCGGCGAAATGGACGAGCGCGAAACGACCAGCGGCACGGGCCTCGCCGACGACGGCGCAGGCGCCGCGGCCGCTCTTGCCGACGCTCTCGATGAGGCGAAGGACTCGTGCCTCGACCCGAGATCGTCGTCTCGCCCGGCATCGACCCAGCGCCGGAACGCCGAGAAGAGCGGCGCGGTCAGGAGCCAGACGACCTCCACCCCGAGCCCCACGAGGAGCGGAACCCACGACGCCGACGCCGCCGAGAAAGCAGCGGCGCCGAAAAGCAGGATCAGATTGTACTGCACCACGAACGCGCGCTTGCGATACCCGCCCCGAAATGCGTGTCTGAAGTCTTCCATGGTGTGGGTCTCCTTTTCCGGGGCTCAGCTCTTCGGCCTGCGAATGAAGAGGATGTCGGTGCGCCGGTTCAACGCGCGCCCCTCCGGAGTCGTGTTCGGCGCCACCGGAGCCGCGGAGCCGTTCCCGCGTGCGACGAGCCGTTGCGGCGCCACGCCTCGCGTCACCAGGTAGTACACGATGGATTGCGCGCGCCGCTCGCTCAGCGCCTGGTTCGCCACCCTGTCACCGACCGCGTCGGTGTTTCCCTCCACGCGCGCGTACATGCCGCCGGCGATCTGCAGCTGCGGGAGCACCTGCTGATTGATGGTCGCCATCGCCTCCGCGTCGAGCATCTCGCTGCCGCTCCCGAAGGTGATCGAGACGGGCTTCGTGAAGAGCGGCGCGCCGGTCCTCGCGATCTCCGGCTCGTACGTCTCCGTCGCCGCCGCGACGGGCTTGCCTTTCGCTTCCCAGACCTTCTTCACGGCGTCCGGGTCGCGCAGCATGGCGGGCGCGAAGCGCTCGGTGATCTCCGCCTCCGGGTAGTTGATCCAGATGCCGTCCGCCTGGTTGTAGACGCGGTCGAACCCGGGAGCAGTGCCGTCCAGGCCGAAGAAGCGTACGTTGTCCGAGAGCGTCGTCCATTTCGCCCAGGCGAGCGCCGCCAGTGTCTTGTCGTAGCCGAGCTCGTCGCGGAACCGGGACGCGACGGTGGAGATGAGCCGCGCCGCCGCGGGCCGATCCTTTTCCGCCTTGTCGACCGCGGCGAACCAGGCGCGCGCGAGCTTCTGCGTGACGTCCGGGTTCTCGTCCAGGAACGATTTTCGTGCGACCAGCGTGTCGGCGACGAGCTCGGTGGCGTCCGCGGTGGAGAAGAGCCGGTGCGCGCCGGGCCGGCTCGCGAGCGCCAGGGTCACGTCCGGCTCCCACAGGCACGCGACGTCGATCTTGTTCTCGGCGAAGAGCTTCCGCGCGTACGTGAAGTCGTCCATCGAGAACTTCGTCGCCTTCCGCGCGTCGGCGACCTGCTGCTGGGTGAGCCGTGAGTTCGTGAGCATGAACTCGAACACCGTGTGATCGGGCGAGAACATGAGCACCGCCGATTGCCGGCCCACGATGTCCTCGACCTTCTGCACCTCCTTCGAGGACACGCAGGCATCGCCGCCGCGCGACCAGTCGATCTGGATGAACGCGCGGACGTCGAGGTTCTTCTTCTTGTAGCCGCCGAGCGCGATGGGCAGCTCGTCGACCGTCTCCCACACCGCGTCGATGTCACCGTCCTGGAGCGCCTTGTTCTTCGCCGGAGCGTCCTCGATGAAGACGATCTCGAGGTCCAGCCCCTCTGCTGCGGCGGCAGAGCCCGGCTCGGTCTTCAACCCCCCGGCCGCGACGACCAGCGGCATGTGCCCCGGCCACTGCGAGATCGCGACACGCAGCGGATGCCCGGGGATCCGCTTCGGAGCAGCCGCAGCCGGCGCCACTACAGCGGTCGCGACCGGCGGTGCCTTCGCCGGATCCGGGGCTAGCTGTTCAGGCCGCCTCCCGTACGTGCGCATCGCAGTCACCGCGGAGCCGGCGATGATGCCGCCGATCATCAGCTTCGAGAGGGTAGTGAGCTTGTCCATGGCCGTTCTCCAACTCAAGCCGGATCACGAGTCCCCCCGGAAGCGATTATCACCGCCCGCAAGGAACGCGGCCAAGAGCGGATCCGACGTGTTGCACCGCCTTGCTCCTGCTCATGACGTGCATCGTCGTGACGAATCGCCCGCGTGCGGATGCGGCATCACTGCAGACACTCCAACGAAACATGACGTCGCACCCGAACCCGTGACAGCTCGTTCCCCCGCCGCGACATCGCTCGCCACGATTGTCCCGATAGGAGCATCGTTCGCCATCGCGGTCGAACACCGCGCGGCGCACCGATGCGGGGACGTGACCATCGCCGCGCCGCTCCGGCGACTCCGGCGACTCCGGCGCGGGAGCCGAAGCCTGCGCTGGCACCGGCGAGGGCGGCATCTTGGTCGCGGCTCGTTTGCGCGTGCGCAGCTCCTGCACGAGCGCCCGCAGGGCGCGGACCTGGAGCTC
>CAYUAW010000602.1:0-3825 GCA_964442485.1 uncultured Polyangiaceae bacterium | reverse complement strand
GCGTTCTCGACTCGTCGCGCGATCTCGCTTCTGCCGAAAAGCGACAGTCGAGCACGTGAGAATACGATCCGGCGAGCGGGTCCTAGAACACGCCTTCGAAGATCGCGGAGCCGACCTGCGGATACATCCAACGCCAGCCAGATTCCGTGAGCTCACGCTCGTGCTTCCAATCGAACATCCGTACGTCGGGGGATGCACTCGCGGTGCTGACCGTAGCCTCGGCCTCGGCTGGGTCGAGGAGCAGTCGATAGCACCCCGCTCGCTCCGGGATGCGGATACCGGGCAGTCGTGCGGACGACGTCCAGCGCTTCGCGTCCCGGGCGGTCTTCATGTCCGTGGGAACGCGCAGCGCGCAGAACCAGGTGCCTCGCAGGAAGTGAATACGCGTCCCGTCCGCCAGCCTTCCGGCGAACAGCGTGCCTCCCTCCGGGCCAGGATCGTCGTCAATGAGGCTCGCGTGTAGCTCCGACAGGACGCACTCCCACCCGAGCATGTCGGTCAGCGCCACTCGTTGAGCCTTGTCGGGCCAGGTGAGAGCGTGGATGGGGCTGACGATGTCCCGGTGGAAGATCCACTTGGCGGGGACCTGAACGCCGCGCCAGAAGCAGACGCCCCAGCCGTCGGAGTATTCGACCGCGAACCGGTTCGCCGCGTGCAATCGCCCTACGTCGTCGCGTCGCACGGCGCACGTTCGCTCCGAGACGAAGCACATCCCTTCGAAGGGAAACCACCAGCCGCACGATTGTGCGAGCTCCTCGGCGAGCGCGAGCCTCTCACATTGATCCCTCCACGCCTCTTTCACGATCCCCTGGATGACGCCGTCGCCGAGTAAGCGACGCGCGAGTGACCAGCCAGGGAGCCAGTAGGGGCCGTGCTGGCCCTCGAGGGCCCATTTGTCGACCGTCCCGAGCACTGGATACAGTCCCTGTTCGACAGCTGTTCCAGTTCGCCCCACGCGAAGGTCCCAGTCGGCGAAGTTCTCTTGCAATTGAACCTGGAGCCCAACCAGGATGGGGGTACTCAAGGTCGGACGCGGCTGCGACCTGTACAACCAACCCGATGCGGCTTGGTGCAGGCGTTCCCTCGCTACGGCGGGATAGAGCACTCGGTTGAGGTCGGGAGCGAGGCAAGGGCTATCAGGGCGCTTCCGAGGTCGCATCCATTGCGCGCATGCGCCGGGCGAATCACACCAGACGATTTGCGGGTGTGCTCGGCCAGAGCGCGCATACACCTCGCCGACAGCCCGTTCCGCGCGCGCGCGATCCGCTGCTTTCGCGCAGTCACGGATCGCACGCCACTCTTCGAACGACGCACGGATGTGCGTGCGCTCCCCCGCCGTGAGGTCATCCGGATGCCCGAACGCATCGAACAAGAAGGAGTCGTCGAGCACGACCATAGTCTATCAGGGCGGCGGATGCCTGCGCGGAGTTCCGCTCAGAATCGCCCTTGCACGCCGAGTGAAAGCGGCCTGACGGACGACGGCGTCACCAAAGCGGACTTGGTCTTGCTCGACGCACTGGTGTCGTTGCTCAGAAATTAGGTAAGCGAGGGACTCGTCAGCTGCACTCAACGCCCGGCCCGCTGTAAAGACCCGTCGCGAGAGTGCGTGTGCCTGCCACGCTGCCCGAACGTACCGGTCGAGGCTGAGATGGACGAAGTAACCAATGCCGTCGGTAAAGATGGTCACCTCCTGACCGGAATCCGTCAGCAGCCGGAGCGCCACATCCAGATCAGAGACCTCCATGCACGTCGATCCCCCAACCACCACTTTTCTCCCCGAATCAGGCTCCCGATCGAGGGGATACCTCAGAGCGGCTTGTTAGCCCGGCGTCGCGCACCGCATCACTCCGAAGATTCTCGAGGAGTGCGTCGTAGGACTCCCGTGAGAACGCGAGCACGGATGTGCCCAGCGGGGCATCGTCCGGCGAGTGGACGAGCCCGTCGTAGTTGTTCTCGTAGGCGAAATCTCGCCAAACAACGCTGTCGGAGGTCCTTTCGACGAACACGCCGCTCGCACCGCATCCGAGGTCGCCGCATTCGGGACAGACGTACAGGGAGACCCGACCGGACGGCATGTCTGGAGGTGCGGTGCCGGACAGACGCTCCACTGCGCGGAGCTGCTCCTCGGGCGAGTCCCAGCCGAACACGGTTACCTGGTCCGCAACCCACGTCGACAGCCGAACACCGTCGACAACGAAGTCACGAAAACGGCGTGCGTGCTTGCTGGAGGTACCAGCGCGCTCGCTCCAGACAATCTCGATCGTCGACATTCCGAAGCGTCCTTCGCGTCCGGCTAACTCTATCTCGCTCGGTCCGCCTAGACCACTACCCCAGCGTCCCATCGGTTTCTCTCGCCGAACGTAGCTGGCTCCGCTGAACCAGCAATCCGCATCTCCGATTCGAGTAGCAAGTTGAACGGGTCCGTATATCCCGGCGGAGACAGCGCGGCGCGTTCCACCAACTTCAAGCGAGCTGCATGTCGATGAACGTATCGTCGCGCCCCGTCACGACGAAGCCGTGTCGCAGGTAGAAGGTCACTGCGCGGTTCATCTTGAGCGTGTGAAGGCGGACCCCCTTTCCAACCGCGCGCGCAGCTGCGCATTCGCCACGGAGCAGCTGCGAACCGATCCCGCGGTTCTGGAACACGGGCAGGACGAGCAGCTGCTGGATGAAGAAGTGGTCGTCGTGCTCGACCGACCAGATGGCTCCGACCGACGTGGGTTCCCACGAGACAATCCGGTACGCCGAGCCCGGCAGCTTCGATTCGAAGCGACGCCGCTGCCATACATCGTCCCAGCCACCGAACTGACGTGTCACCACGTCGCGGTTCGCTTCCCGCGCGAGGGTCCACAGAAAGGGATGATCTGCCTCCGTCGCTGCTCGAAGCAGAATGTCCACGTGCGCACCCAGCCTATCCCTGCTGGTTCGGGGTGCAAGCCCCGCCTCAGAGCCCGACCGGCGCGGTGCAGCTCAGTCCCTGCATCGTGGGCGCTTCGAGCTTCAGCGTGCTCAGCGGGGTCGCCAGGTTCGATACGTCGTTCGCGAGGATGCCGCCGTACGAGATCGAGTACACGACGTTCTCGAAGAAGACTCCGCGACGCACGGCGCCGTCGAAGTAGCCGCCGCAGTATCCGTAGTTGCCGTTCGGCATCGTGCCGAGGAGGGACGAGTGGTCGACACTGCCGAGCTTCTGGATGCCGCTGGCGACGTCGACGTGGAACACCTCGAGCGTGCTGGAGGGCCCCATGTCGGGAGTGGTGCCGTAGCCGGGCTGGCGGACGTAGGGGAAGGCGAGCAGCTTGCGATCGTCGAAGTAGGTGAACGCCTTGTGATCCTGCGTGGCCTCCGAGGTGGCGTAGTCCCCGCCGTCGTAGACGTATTTGTAGGCGAGCGCGGGGTTCAGCGGATCGGTGACGTCGAAGATCTGGATCGATAGGCCGTACCAGTAGCCCGCGTCGGTGTGCTGGTGCCCCGTATCGTTCGTCTCGCGCCCGATGGTGAGGAGGTGCGTGTCGTCGAGCGGGTGCATGTACTCGCTGAACCCGGGGATCTGGAGCTCGCCGAGGATCTTCGGGTGCGCGGGGTTGGCGAGATCGATCACGAACAGCGGATCGGTCACGTGCCAGGTCACCACGTAGGCTTTGTCGCCCACGTAGCGCGTCGAATAGAGCTGCTCCCCGGGGGCGATCTCCCCGGCGTCACCGAGCAGCGACAGCGCCTGCCCGTCGTTCTTCAGCACGAACACGTGGCTCACCTCGTTCTGGTTGCCATTGGCGAGCGGCGGACCGCTGCGCTGCTCGGTGGTGGTGACGCGCACCGTGCCGT
>CAYUAW010000601.1:0-3828 GCA_964442485.1 uncultured Polyangiaceae bacterium | reverse complement strand
CGGCGCAGATTTTTTCGGAGCAGAGCTCACAGCTTCCGTGAGCCAGTGGAGCCGTCGTGCGATCGCGTCGATCAGCGTCGAACGATCTGCGGCGAGCAGCTGGGTGTGTTCGAGCGCGGGAAGGTGATCGACGGTCACCATTCCGTCGAAAGAGAAACCCTCGAACATCGCGTCGAGCTGCCCCGCGTGGTTGAACTTCTCGCGGGCGCCGCCCGTGTAGACGAAATGCACGTGTGAGCGGCGGGCGACGAGCTCGCGGAGGATGCGGCTCGATTCATGGTGCTCCATGTACTCGTAGTCCACGACGCGTTCGCTCGAGCCAGGAGCCAGAGCGGTGCGGCCCGGTGCGATCGGCCGGTACAGCCCGAGCGCGCGTCGCGCACGACGGACGGCACGGTGAAGCAGGTGGCGCGCCAGGAAGCCTCGCGTCCTGTACGCAAACGGGTCGACGAGCACGACGCCTCCGATGCGCGAATCACGCTCCGCGCTCCGGAATGCGTCCTCGGCCCCCGAGCAAAGGCCGCCGAGCACGAGCGCCGGCGGCCCGTGGTGCTCGACGAGCCAGTCGACGGCCTCGGCGACGTCACGAGCCGTTCGCTCCCGGAGCGTCAGGCCCGCGTGCGCGGGCTGGCTGTCGCCCACGCCGCCCAGATCGAACCGCAGGGTCACGATCCCTTCGCGCGAAAGTCGGCGCGCGAGCTCGGCGTAGAGCCGGAACGGCCCTGACTTGGGGACGAGACCGGCGCTGATCAGGACAAGCGCGCCACGAGGCGGCCCCGACGCCGCGTCCGGCTCGGTGATGATGCCGGCCAGGTGCCCGCGCTCGCCGAACTGACAGCACTGCTCCTTCACTGCGCCTCCGTGCATAGCGCCGTCAACGCCGTGGAGATCCCGACGTCGGGCAGCGTGTCCTCGAGTCGATCGAGCGCGTACCACGAGCAGTCGACGTCCAGGCGCTCGAGGTGCGCCGCGAACGACGACGCGTCGTCAGGATGGGGTGCGGGGCCTTCCGCCGCTGCGCGAGTCAGCAGTGCCTTCACGCGCGCACGCGGCGCGTCGCCCGAGAGCGCGAGGGCGGCGAGCTCGTCGAGAGCGGGCGCGGAGTACGTCGTCCCGAGCAGCTCGGTGCCCCGAGCGCGGGGGCCCCTGCGGAGCGAGAAGCGCTCCGCGGCGGCGAGCTGGTCGCGCTGCAGGCGCCTCAGGGTCGACAGATGTGCCGACCCGCTCAGCACCGGGTCCCAGAACACGAACCCCGCGACGTCGAGGCGCGGCGCGACGCTCCCGAGCAGGGTCGCCCCGAGCCGGGCGCCGACCGCGGTGATGCGCGCGCCGTCCGTTCGTCGTGCGAGCTCGTCGAAGGCGTCCAGGATGTCACCCTGCCAGCGTGCCAGGGTCGCGTCGACGCTTTCGCCGAGCGAATCTCCGGTGCCGTAGTAGTCGAAGACGAACGACGTGATCCCCCGCGCCGCGAGGCGCTTCGCGAAGCTCTGAAGGACGAAATGCGCTCGAGTCTTCTCTTGCCCCACGGGCGGACAGACGAGCACGGCCTCGTGCTTCGTCGGCTCTGCAGGGCGCGTCAGCACGCCGTACAGCGTCCTGCCCGCGCCGAAGTGGAAGAGCTCGCGCCGTTCCGCAGGACGGCTGCTCGCGGCGCGCGTCCCAGCCCCCGGCGGCCAGCCGCGGCGCACGTCGCAGATCCGCGCCAGCACCTCGAGCGGCTCGCGCAGGACGTCCATCCCGTCCACCTGGACGCCGAGGTCGCGCTTCACGTCGACGAGCAGCGCGACCGCGAGGAGCGAGTGCCCGCCGAGCTCGAAGAAGTTGTCGTCGAGGCAAACCTGCTCGACCCCGAGGAGCCGCCGCCAGATGGACGCGAGTGCCCGCTCCGTCTGCGTCTCCGGAGCGCGTCCCTCCGTGTCCCGCGCCGGCGCCGGGAGCGCCCGCCGGTCGACCTTCAAGTTGTGATTCAGGGGCAGCTTCTCGAGCTCCAGGTAGATGGCCGGTACCATGTAGTCGGGCAGGTGCTGGACCATGTGACGCCGGATCGCGACCGCACACGCCGGCTCGCCGGGCGCTCGCGCGGCGCTCGCCGCTCCGTCGAGGACGACGTACGCGACGAGCACCTTCTCGCCATCGGCACCGTCGCGCGGCATCACGACGCCTTCCTTCACCCGCGGAGCGCGCCGGAGGTGGTACTCCACCTCGCCGAGCTCGACGCGCATCCCCCGGATCTTCGCCTGGAAGTCCGTTCTGCCGAGGATCTCGACGAAGCCCTCGCCGGTGACTCGCCCGACGTCGCCCGTGCGGTAGAAGCGGCGGCCCTTCATCTCGACGAACCGCGAAGCGGTGAGCTCGGCGCGGTTCAGGTAGCCCTTCACGACGCCGGCGCCCGAGAAGCAGATCTCGCCGACCTCGCCGACGGCGACCCGTTCGAGCGACTCGTCGACCACACGCACCGCCATCCCGTCGAAGGGGCGGCCGACGTAGGTCTTCGTGATGCGGCGGTCACGCGGCACCTCGTAGGTGCATCCCATGCAGGCGATCTCGCTGCATCCGTAGATGACGAACACCTCCGCCTTCCGGAACGTGTCCTTCGCCGACTCGAGCACCTCCGGCGGAATCAGGTCGCCGCCCGAGGACGCGTGGCGCACGCCGTCGTACATGGCGATGTCCTCGTCGTGAGTCCGGATGTATTCGAGCAGTGGGCGCAGCAGGCTCGGGCCTGCATGAAAGATCGTGACCTCGCGAATCGTCGCAGCGAGCCGCGACGGGGCCATGACGTGATCGCGGTCGAGGACGACGAGGGTGCCGGCCGCGGAGAGCGGCGTCAGGAGCTCGAACAGGCTGATGCTGAAGCTGAACCGCGCGATCGCCGGCATGACGTCCGCGCTCGTGAATCCGTACCGCTCGCGGGCTGCGGCGACGTAGCTCGCGAGGTTCGCGTAGCTCGCCATGACGCCCTTCGGCTTGCCCGTCGTGCCCGAGGTGTAAAAGACGTACGCCGTTCGATCTGGCTCCGTGAGCCGCCCCGGGTTGCCGTCCTCGCAGGACGGGAGCCAGGCGTCGGCCTCGTCGAGCAGGAGCGTCTCGACGCCGTCGCTGAGCTCCGGCGAGAGGCATCGGGTCGCGATGACGAGCGAAGGCTTCGTGTCGTCCAGGATGGTCCGCAGGTGCGCCGCAGGATACGCGGGGTCGAGCGGCACGTAGACGGCGCCCGCCTTCAGGATCGCGAGGAGCGCGACGACGATGTCGAGGCCGGGCTCCACGGCGACGACCACGCGGCTCTCCGCGCCGATGCCTCTCGCCGAGAGAAACCGCGAGAGCCGGTTCGCACGCGCATTGAGGTCCGCGAACGTCATCGAGCGATCACGGTGACGGAGCGCGACTGCATCCGGCGAGAGGACTGCATGACGCTCCACGAGCTCGTGAGGTGACTCCGGGACGCCCGCTCGCGGACGGCCTTCGCACACCTCGTCGAGAAAACCGTGCTCGGTCGCGTGCTCTTGCGCGTTGTCGCTCATGGGCGTGATAGGCGGCGGGGCAGAATGCATCCGGCGTTCCATCGGTGTGGTGATGGGGCGTTCCGCGGTGTCGCAGGGGCGCCGCATGCGGTCACGCAGTTCGGAGTCCAGCGTGATCGCCACACCCCGGAGGCATCGAGGCGGATCGCCACGCCTTCAGCGCCCGACGGAGACGGCGAGCGCGTGGCGACGGAACACGAGCCAGGCGCGGACGAGTCGGCGCCCGGCCTCCGCGATGGCGTTCAGGCGGACGCTGGAGTGGCACAGCCGGAACGACAGCGGCGCGGCGGCCGTATCGACCCGGAAG
>CAYUAW010000600.1:0-3831 GCA_964442485.1 uncultured Polyangiaceae bacterium | reverse complement strand
TTCGCCGCCCCTCCGGCCCCACAACTACCGCTCGAACCGCTGAGATCGCACTTGCAATCAGCCAGGCAATTCACGTTCGCGCAGTTGACATAGGCATTCAAGGCGTGCAGCGCGCTGGTCGCATCGTTGAACAGAGGACCGATGACCTTCGGATCCTGCGAACCCACGAGTGTCTCGATCTGCTGCTTACACGCGCCCTTTGGATACAATGGATCCACATCGACGACGGCGCTGAAACACCTGGCATAGTCTGCCACGTCCATCTCACCACAGTAGCAGTCGATGAGTTCGATGCCGGGCAGGCCGGTGAAGGGGTCCGGGAATCCCTTTTGTACGGAACAGCCGCTCTGAGTGATGCACTGCCAGACGGGGTCGCATTTGTGCGCGGCACACAAGGCTTGTTCGGCGGAGAGCTCATCGGCACATGTGGCCGGAGCGCCCGCTCCCATCAGCGGCTTCGTTACGCACTGGTTGCAGCTCGCGCCGAAGCTGGGCGCAGTTCCGTCGCCTGTCGTGCCCCCGGCTCCCTGCGAGCCTCCCGCAGCACCGCCGTTCCCGGACGCGCCCGCAGAGCCTCCAGACGCACCCGCAGCGCCTCCAGACGCATCCGCCGAACCTCCAGATACGCCCGCCGAGCCCGCGGAGGAGCTTCCACCGGCATTTCCACCGGAGGGCCGAGCATCGCCGCCATCGGTTCCGGAATCAGACTTCGGCTCGGTGCTGGATGATCTCCCGCCGGCGGACGTCATCTCGGCAGAGGCCCCCTTCGCGCCCGCGTCGCTCGGAACCCCCGTTTCGTGGTAGTTGCTGCAGGCCATCACACAAGCAGCAGCGCCCGCGAAACCCGCGACGAGGCGCCGCCTCGAGGTTCCAGATTTCATCGCAAATCTCGTCGATCTCGAGGTGCAGCAGAGTTCACGGTGAGCTCGTCAGCTTGTCGCATTGATTGTACTGGAGCGTCGGCGGCACACCCCCTTCTGCAAGGGGCCTTGCGAGGGCATCAAGGTAGACGAAGACGGCCTCCCCGGCGTTCATGGCCCCCCGGATCGAGTACTCCGTTTGCTTCTGGCTGTACCAGAGCACGTCATCCGACGTCCTCGGCGGATTCAGCTTCGACGGATCGGGACACAGGGGGATCCCCTGGCTGAAGGAAGGCGGACCGTCGAAGCACCACGTGTCGATGTCGCCGTTCGTGACGCCGTGCTGCGACACACCATTGGGTGTCATGACCGGGTTGTCTCCATATGCATCAGGGTCGTAGAGCTTCTGGAACCGGTGACCAGAAGTGTCACCTGGTTCTTGTACATCGTTCTCGATGAGACCTTCCTGCGACGACACCAGCATATGTACCGGGGACTTCTGACCCCGACTGCAGATCTGGCGCCAGAGCTCACCGTCACCGGTCGATTCGATGAGCATGGTGTTTTGCACATTCGGATCCCGGACATACCCCGCTGTGCTCGAATATTTGACGCTACCCACGTGCGAGGAATTGTCATGCAACACGGCGGCCTGGCAGAGCGCCCTCGCCGTGGCGAGCATGTTCGGCGACGCCAGGCTGGCAATGGTCGCAGAGAAATTGCGCTTCTGGCCTGCAATCAGGGTGTTGCCCACGGCGGTCAGGGCCTCTGTTGGAATGTCGCGGTTGGTGCCTCCCAGCGCCATCCAGAGCAGATAGCGGAGCGCGACATCGTCGGTTCCGAGACCGTGTTCGGCCGCGTCCTTGCCAAATACGGATTGTCGAGCCGTGCCCGGCTGCCCTGGGGGCCCGAACAAGCCGTCGCGCAGATCCGCGACTCGCGTCTCGCCACCGGTCATTTGCAGGATTGTGGCGCCAAGGCTGCTCTGACCGTCCGCCTGTGTTCCATGGCAATTTATACAGATGTTCTGGAAGATGGCAGCGCCGGGGGCTATGGAGTACAAAGGTAGACGATTGATGTCGACCGTACCCGCATCGCCCGGCGCGCGTGGGTGAAGCTTCGCGTCGTCCCGGTAGAACGGCCACCAGGAGGGCCGCCCGGCTTCCGGCAGGGACGCAATGGTAGGCTCACCTGCCAGCTGAGCGGCGCACTGTTCCGGGTGACTCCAGAAGGCAAAGGGCGTCTCGTGCAGGGCAAACGTCTTGAAATCGGAGTCGATCTGCATATGCGAGAGCAAACCGATGACGTGGGCCTCGTCCGGATCCTTCACTCTTCCCAGGTCGTGCTTCAGCAGTAGTTCCTTCCAGTCGCTGCGGCGGGGCGACCAGGGCCCGGTGGTGTTCGTGATGTCGGTATTGGTCCAGTGGGCACGGTCCGGGACGCCGCTCACCCAGGGGGCCTCCGGTGTGGAGTGCCTCATGACGAGGCCGCTCTTCGCCGGTGAGCTGGCCAACCCGGCCACGACTCTCGGATCCACGATGTCGGACGTGTCCGGACAATAGTTATACCTCTCACCGGTATGGTAATAGCTGAGACGTGTTTTCGCGGACAGGACGGCTCCGACATATTGTGGTTCGTCGCTCTTCACCTCGACATATGGGATTTCCGTCGTCAGGTCATTCCATTCGTCCGGAACGGGGCCGGTGGCCGGAACGACCCGGCGCGCCGGGATGCTCACCATCCAATCCCCGAGGATCCTGGGCGCCCGGCAATCGTAACCGGGGGTATTCAACGGCATGTGGGGGAAAATGACGTAGTCGTCGCCGTAAGTGAAAGTGGCGTCGACGTTGCGGTAGATGAAACTCCGCCAGGGAGCGAGGACATAGTATGCTCCGTCCGTGGGGCGTGGCGGTTCGTACGCGTCCGGTGACGTCTGGAGAGGATTGAAGTAACCCTTTGGCGAATAGTGAATGAACGCGTCGGTGTCGAGTTGGTCCTGAACGACAGGAATGCCATCGTAGAGCGATGGGGTGATGTAGGGGATCCTGATGCTCGCGTCTTGACGCCGCTCCTGACGCGGGCTGGTCCTGTCGAGAGGGAACCCGAAGATGCCGCCGGTCAGGCTCGGGAGGAAATTCAGTAGATTCGAGAGAACCGGGTTCTCGACCGTTGGAAAACCCTTTGGGTTGTGGCAGTGCGAGCAGTTGCCGAGCATGTACGACTGCGCCTTGAGCTCATACCCGTTGCGCGGGGGAACCTGCTCGGCCTCCTTGAGCGACTTCACCTGGTCGGGGGAGGAGATGCCGGTGATGATGCCGTAGTCAATCAGGCGCTGTAGCTGCGTGAGCTCGTCGCCGACGGGGGCATTCTCTTGCAGGACGCCGTATCCCTTCAGCTGCGGTCCAGGCGCCAGCATGTCCGGCTCCTCGACGTACGGCTTTCGATTGATCTGGAGCGGGGTGAAGCCCAGGACGAAGCTCGAGCTCGGGCTGCCCATGTGGCACTGGGTGCAGCGGAAGCTGCCGGGGATGCCGTAGTGGCGCGTGGGCACGCCGCCGTCGTCGGTGCCGGTCTTCGTCTCGTCGGTGATGTACGTCAAGAGGCGATCGCCGAACGGAGTGCCGTCTCGCAGCGTATCCGTCATCAGCGGCGCTTCGGTCTCGTCGTCGTTCCATGCGTAGGTCGCGAAGAGAGCCGTCTGCTTGCAGGGCGTCACCGTGCAATCGTCCGGACGCGAGACGATGAGCCGTGTCTCGATCTTGCGGTAGCTCTCCTTGCCGCTCTTGTCGACGACCTTCTTGAGGAACGTCTTGTAAAACCGGGTGTTGGGCGGGATGCTGAAAGTCTGAGTTTGCGGGTCGAACTGGACCGACGTACCGTGTGGGACGCGGATGTGCCGCAGCTTCCCAGCGTCGTCGCTCCAGAGCGGATACGCGGGGGCGTAAGCGACGACGCCGTAGCGAGCGAGCGT
>CAYUAW010000599.1:0-3833 GCA_964442485.1 uncultured Polyangiaceae bacterium | reverse complement strand
GCTACAGCGTGACCTGAACGATCACCGCCGTGATGTTGTCCTTGCCCCCGCGGTTGTTGGCGAGGTCGATGAGACGGTGGACGGAGTCGCTGCCCCCCAGGTTGATGAGCGAGGGGATCTCTTCGATCTTGAGGTACCCATGTAGGCCGTCGGAGCACAGGAGATAGGTGTCGCCCTCCGCGAACTCCACCATGCTGGTGTCGACCTGCACGTAGTCGCGGTTGCCCACGGCGCGGGTGATGACGTTCTTGTGGCGGCTGGTGCGGGCTTCCTCTTCCGTGATGATGCCCTGCTTCAGCTGCCAGTTGATGAGCGTGTGATCTTCCGTGAGCTGGCGCGCCGTGTCCCCGCGCACCTGGTAGATGCGGCTGTCACCGACCTGGGCGGTGATCATGAATCCTGCCGAGAGCATCATCGCGCTGATGGTGGTGCCCATACCGCTCTTGCGCGCGTCGAGCTCGCTCATCGCGTAGATCATGTACGTCGCGGCCTGCACGGAGCCCTCGAGCAGGCGCACGTTGGCGCGCAGGGCCACGTCGGGTTCGCGCTGCGCCTCGGGGTTGCGGCGTGCGCGCTTCACCATGCCGTAGATCGTGTCAACCGCTTCCTGGCTCGCGACCTCGCCCGCCGCGTGACCGCCCATGCCGTCGGCGACCACCCAGAGGCCCAGCTCGTCGTCGCAGAGGTAGGCGTCCTCGTTGGCCTGCCGGCGGCGGCCCACGTCGGAGCCGCCGAAAGACCGGACCACCAGTGAGGGCGGGCTCATGGACCAATCCATAGGCTAGGAGAAAAGCCCGCCACGAAGGAAGGGATTACCACGTCTTTCGAACTTGAGAGACCCGGGACACCGCCGTTTTCACCTGAAGAGCCGCGGGCCTTGCGTGCTCGTGACGAGGCCCGGTAGCGTTCGTTCCGAAGGCCATGGGAACGGCGGCGGTGAGCTGGGAGACGAAGACATCCAGCCCCGAGCGGGTGGCGGCTGCGTTCGCCCAGGCGGTGGCGCAGGTGAAGAAGCCCGCCGGCGGGGTGATCTTCGCGAGCGGCGCGCTCGCGGGAGACGTGGAGTCCATCGTCCGCGCGATTGCAATCCTGGGGCTCCATGTGCCCGTCACGGCCGTCGCAGCGGGCGGCGTGCTCACCGAGCGCGGCGAGCTGGAAGAGCAATCCGCCGCGGCCGGCATCGTGTGGGCGGGTGGCCGCACCGAGATCGTCGAGATCGTAGGCGACGACAGCGACGTCGGTGAGTCGCTCGCGCGCGTGCTCGGCGATCGCACCGGGAAGACTGCGCCGACCGTGCTCCTCTTCCTGCAACCCGACGGCTTCGGCCCCTCGACGCTCGAGCCGCTGCGCGATCTGCGTTCGACGCCTCACGTCTTCGGCGCGGGCACCGTGGGAGAGCCGGGCGCCGCCGCGCTCGACGCCAGCGGGCGCATCGTCACGGGCTCCGTCGCGGTCATCCTGCGCGGCCTGTCGGCGCCCGTCGTGCGCACGGCGCACTCGTGCCGTCTGCTCGGCCCGCTCCGTCCGATCACGGCGTGCCGCGGCGCGCTCCTCGTCGAGATCGACGGCGAGCCGGCGCTCGACGTCCTCGCCGCGCACGGCGAGAGCCTCGCCGATCGGCCCTTGCTGCTCCTGGTGCTCGCCGACGAAGCGGACGCGCAGAACGGCGACTCCGGACGGCCCGCGCTGGTCGTCCGAGGCATCCAGGGCGTCGACCCGGACCGCCGCGCGATCGTCGTCTCCGACGAGCTGCGCGAGGGCATGCGCGTCGCGTTCGCCGTGCGGGACGGTCGCGCGGCGCGCGAGGACTTCGAGGCGATGTCGCGCGAGCTCGAGCGGGAGATCGCGGGCGCGGCGCCGCGCTTCGGCGTCTACCTGAACTGCGCCGGCCGCGGCTCCGGCCTGTACGGCGCGCACGACATCGACACGAAGATCCTGCGCGCGCGCTTTCCCGGGCTGCCGTTCGCCGGCATGGCCTCGTCGTTCGAGATCGCGCCGCACTTCGGTCGCCCCACGATGCAGCTCTATACGGGCGTGTTCGCGCTCTTCACCTCGCCGAGCTGAGACATGAACGCGGGGAGGGCCACGGGGATCCGCGCGCCGCGCCGCATCGCGCTCGCCGACGGCGGGCTCGCCGTCCTGGTGATCGGCATCGTCGCGCTGATGGTCGTGCCGCTGCCGACGTGGCTCCTCGACGTGCTGCTCGCCTCGAACCTGGCGATCTCCGTCGCGATCCTGCTCGTCACCCTTTACGTCGGCAGCGCCCTCGAGCTCACGACCTTCCCGACGCTGCTCCTCATCACGACGCTCGTGCGCGTCGCGCTGAACGTCTCCTCGACGCGCCTCATCCTGCTTCACGCGAACGCCGGGCAGGTGATCCGCGCCTTCGGGGCGTTCGTCGTGAGCGGCAACTTCGTGGTCGGCGCGGTGATCTTCCTCATCATCACGGTGATCCAGTTCGTGGTCGTCGCGAAGGGCAGCGAGCGCGTCGCGGAGGTCGCCGCGCGCTTCACCCTCGACGCGCTCCCCGGCAAGCAGATGGCCATCGACGCCGAAGTGCGCGCCGGCACCCTGGATCGCGACGCGGCGCACGCGCGACGCCGTCGCCTCGAGCAGGAGAGCCAGTTCTACGGCGCCATGGACGGCGCGGCGAAGTTCGTGAAGGGCGACGTCATCGCGACGCTCCTCATCGCGATCATCAACATCGTGGGCGGCGTCGCCATTGGCGTCGGCCAGCACGGCCTCGATCTGACGGCCGCCCTGCGCCGCTACGGCCTGCTGACCATAGGCGACGGCCTCGTCACGCAGATCCCGGCGCTACTGCTCGCGACCGCGGCGGGCATCCTCGTCACGCGCGTCCCCGACGAGGACGAGGGCGCGGCGCTCGGTGCCGAGCTGTCGTCGCAGCTCCTCGGCGTGCCGCGCGCGCTCGGCGCCGCGGGCATCGTCGTGTCGATGCTCGCCGTGGTGCCCGGGCTGCCGGCGGCGCCGCTGCTCGTCACCGGCGGCGCGCTCTTCCTCGCGTCGCGCCTCGGCGGGCGGCGGCGCGCGGTGGGCAGCGTGGCGCGTGCGCGGGAGGACGCGTTGCATTTTGGGGTGGGGGCCTTCGTTCCCGCGGTCATTCCCTGGTCCATGGACGTGAGCCGGGATCTGTCGGTCGCCCTGCGCGGCGAGCTCGAGACCCTGCCGGACAGGCTCCGTGAGCGCGTCTTCCGCGAGCTCGGCGTCGCGCTCCCTCCCTGCCGGATAGGCGTCGACGACGATCTCCCCGACGGCAACGCCGTCGTGTCTATCCGCGAGGTCCCAGCCGCCACCATCGACGCCCGCGCGAGCGGCGTGCTCGAGGCGTCCGTCGTGGAGGCGCGCGCGGCCGCGCTGCTCCTCGACCGCGCCGCGGATTTCCTCGGCATCTCCGGGACGAAGGCGCTGCTCGACCGTCTCGACGCCGTCTCGCCCGCGACGGTGCGTCAGGTGGTGCCGAAGTCCATCGACATCGCGACGCTCTCCGACGTCCTCGGTCTCCTCGTCGACGAGGGCGTCGGCATCCGCGACCTGAGCGGCATCCTCGAAGCGCTCACCCGGGCCCCCGCAGGCGACCGCGACGCCGCGACGCTTTCGGAGCACGTCCGCGGCGAGCTCCGGCGCGCGCTGACGTGGGAGCTCACCCAGGGTGCCGGCTCGCTCGAGGTCGTCCTGCTCGACCCGAGCATCGAGGACGCCGTGCGCGGAGCCATCACGAAGACCTCCGCCGGCCGCTTCCTGACGCTCTCCCCGGCCGCCGCAGACGACATCGTCGAAGCCGTCCGCGCCGCCGTGTCCGGCATCGAGCCGCC
>CAYUAW010000598.1:0-3838 GCA_964442485.1 uncultured Polyangiaceae bacterium | reverse complement strand
TGTTCGATGATCGTTTGTAGCGAGTGGATGCTCGGGTCGTTGCCCGGTGCCGCCCTCGCGTGAACGCCGCCGTCGCGCGGCGAGGAGGCGATCATGCGACCGAACAGTGGGCGTCCGTCCGGACGCGCAACGGGACAGATCCGTCGAAGCTCGAGTTCGACGACGCGACGATGCGTAGTTGCGGCGTGTGTGGCGTTCGGGCTCGTCGCTGGCGCGGCGACGGCTCGTGCAAGCGCGGGGGAAACGACCGGGGCGCGCTGGCTCGGTGCGACGGCGGAGAGCCCGGGGCTGCTCGTCTTCCCGCCGCAGGGCGACCCGAGGGTTCCGCGCGCGGTCACCATCATGCTTCACGGCATGTGCGACGTCCCCGAGCGCGAGTGCCCGTGGTTCGCCGAGGCCGTCACGCCAAACTCGTGGCTCGTCTGTCCCCGGGGTCCGCTGCGCTGTGAATCGGGCGGCGCGACGTGGGCGTGGGAGCGGCGCGCCGAGACGATCGACGCGGCTATCCGTCGTGTCGAGGCGGAATATCCGGGCCGCGTCGCGGCGGGCACCGACGACACGCTCATCGGCTTCTCCCTCGGCGCCTTCGTCGCGATGGACGTCGTGAATCACGCGCCCACCCGTTGGTCGCGCGTCGTCCTGCTCGGCGCGAAGGTGACGCCCGATCGGCGAGCGCTGCTGCGCGGCTCCACGCGCTTCGTCCTCGGTGCCGGCGATCTGGATGCGTCGCGCGTCCACATGGAGCTCGCCGCGCGGCGGCTTCACGCGGCAGGCGTCGACGCGACCTTCATGAGCCTCGGCCGCGTGGGGCATCGGTTCGCGGACGACATGGACGGATGGCTCGCCCGCGCGCTCGCGCCCACCGAGTGACGCGCGGCCGCGCGCCACCGGCTCGTGCGGTTCAGCTCTCGAGCTTCACGATCTTCTTGCCGAAGTTCTTCCCCGAGAGCACGTCGATCAATGCGCGCGGCGCCTGCTCGAGACCCTCCGACACATCCTCGCTGTAGACGAGCTTGCCCTGATTGACCCACCGCACGAGCTGCTCGATGGCGCCGCGGTACTCGGTCGGCCATTCCCACACCAGGAAGAACCGGTGCATGGGCGGCGAGGGCAGCGCGCCGAGCACGGTGAACGGCGTCGACGGATTCGCCTCGTTGTACTGGGAGATGAACCCGCAGATCGGTACGCGCGAGCGCGGATTCAGGAGCGGCGCGACCGCCTCGAGCACCTTGCCCCCGACGTTCTCGAAGTACACGTCGATGCCGCGTGGACACGCGGCGCGAAGCTGCTCGGCCATCGTGGGCGAGCGGTGGTCGATGCAGGCATCGAAACCGAACTCCTTCGTCACGTACTCGCACTTCGCGGGCCCGCCCGCCACGCCGACGGCCCGGCATCCCTTGAGCTTCGCGATCTGACCGACGATGGAGCCGACCGCTCCCGATGCCGCAGCGACGACGACCGTCTCGCCCGGCTTCGGTTCGCCGAGCTTCAGGAGCCCGAAGTACGCCGTCGCTCCCGTCATCCCGGCGACGCCGAGCGACGCAGACAGCGGCAGATCCGTCGAGGCCGGCAGCACGTTGACGTCGCTGGGATCGAGCACTCCGTAGTCCTGCCATCCGCCGTATCCGACGAGCAAGTCGCCCTTGCCGACGCCCTTTGCGTTCGACTCCACGACGCGCCCGACGGTGCCGCCAACCATGACCTCGCCGATCCCGACCGGTCGCGCATAGCTCGCGCGATCGCTCATCCGACCCCGCATGTACGGGTCGATGGACAGGTAAAGGTTCTTCACCAGCACGCGTCCAGGCGGCACGTCTGGCAGCGAGGTCGTTTCGAGTCGGAAGTTCGAGAGCGACGGCTCTCCTTCGGGGCGGGACGCGAGCACGATGCGACGGTTTTGCATGATGGCGGAACGCATGCTGCCACAGGTTGCGCCGCAATGGATTGGGGTCTCCCAACGCGGTACGCTACGGCCATGCGTGACGCTCGGCGCGTATTGCTACAGTTTCCGATATCGCACTACTGCGAGAAGACGCGCTGGCACCTCGACCGGAAGCGGCTCCCATACGAGCTGCGCAACGTGCTCCCCGGTGCTCACGTGTTCATCAACAAGAGGCTTTCCACGGGCCGTACCGTCCCGGTGCTGATCGACGGCGGCCGGGCGATCGGCGACTCGACGGCCATCGCCATGCACCTGGAAGCGGCGTATCCGGAGGCGCCCCTGCTGCCCGGAGAGGGGCGCGCTCGCATCCTCGAGACAGAGGCCTACTTCGACGACACCCTCGGCCCGGCGGTGCGAACGTGGGTGTACGGGAACGCGCTCGAGACGCCGGGGATGGTTCGTTCGCTGTTCTTTCGCGGCTACAGCGCCTTCGGGCGCGCGGCGGGGCGGTTCATCTCCGTCGTTCTGGAACGGGAGATCCGGCGGATGTATCGCATCGACGCCGCCGGCATCGAAGAAGCTTCCAGGCAGATCGACAGCGCCATCGAACGTCTGGAGCAGCTCATCGACGGCGATCCAGACCGCTATCTCGTCGGCAGCTCGCTCACCCTCGCCGACGTGACGGCGGCGTCCTTGCTGGCCCCCCTGGTCGCGCCGCCCGGCTCGCCGTGGTCGGGTACCTACGACGTCCCCGCGGTGCTCGTGCCCCGGCGCGAAGCCCTCCGGGCGAGGCCCGCGGGACGATGGGTGACGGCGCGCTACGCGAAGGACCGGCCGCTGCCCGTCAGCTGAGCCGCCCGGGGAGGCTTGACGCTACGACCGGTCGTACTATTCGTTCAGGGATGGCACGCGAAGCTCCCCCGTCGAAGGGCAGCGACACCCGGCAGCGAATCCTCGATCAGGCCCTGGCCCTGGCGAGCACGACCGGGATCGAGGGGCTGACGCTTGGCGTCCTCGCTAGCTCGCTCGACCTGTCGAAGAGCGGGCTCTTCGCCCACTTTCGCTCGCGGGAGGCGCTGCAGGTCGCGGTGCTCGAGGTGGCCGCGGAGCGCTTCCGTCAGTTCGTCGTCTTCCCTGCGCTCGCCGAACCCCGCGGAGAGTCGCGATTGCGGGCACTCATCACGAAGTGGGTGGAATGGGGCGGAGCCAAATTTCAGCCCGGCGGCTGCATCTTCGTGTCCGCCGCCGCGGAGCTCGACGACCGCCCAGGCCCGGTGCGCGACGTCCTCGTGAAGGCGCAGCGCGACTGGTTCTCGACCATCTCGCAGGCCGTTCGCGGCGCGGTGGAAGAGGGCCATTTTCGCGCCGACGTCGATCCGGATCAGTTCACCTTCGAGGTCTACGGGATCGCCCTCAGCTTGCACCATCACAGTCGGCTGATGCGACAACCCGGGGCGCTCGCCCGTGCGCAGGCGGCCTTCGAACGGCTCGTCGAGTCTTCCCGCTCTCCCTCGAATTGATCGGATTGGAGGAAACGTCCATGGCCCAAGCCCTTCCTGGGTTCCGAAATAGCACGACCGGTCGTATTGTTGGCGCCGAATGGAAGCGGGTCCAGCTGGTGCTCGGTGCCTGCCTCTCGCCGGCGATGGGCGAGCGGACAGCGGTGCGGCTCTTCTCGAGCCCCGCCCGGCACGCTCGCCCCGACTCGGAGAACCTGCTGCTCGCGCGCGCGCGCGCCTTCCGCGTGCAGGGGCTCGCTGCATGGCGCTGGGGGAGCGGGCCGCCCGTCCTCCTCGTGCACGACTGGGAGGGGCGCGGCGCAGAGCTCGGCGCCTTCGCGTCGCCGCTCGTCGAGCGAGGCTTCTCGGTCGTCGCGTTCGACGCCCCGGCCCACGGCGCTTCGCCGGGGCTGCGTGCGAACGTCGGCGACTTCGCGAACGCCGTGACGGCGATGAG
>CAYUAW010000597.1:0-3840 GCA_964442485.1 uncultured Polyangiaceae bacterium | reverse complement strand
CCCCCGCAGCTTCGCCTACGGCGAACTGCTCCCCGCGCCGCCTTCGGCGCGCTCGCTTCGCTCGCGTAGTTCCGCATCCTTGATGCCTCGGCGACGACGGTGGCGTCGATGCGGAACTACTGGGTGCCGGGTGGATGACCGCAGGTGAAGGCCTGACTGCAATCACCGGTGAACACGCCGTCGTCTGCACCCGGTAAGCAGCCGTGCAGCCAGTTCCTGCACCCGAGCACGTTGTTGACGATGCCCGCGAGATCGGTCGTCTCGTGACACGCTCCCCACGTCCCGTCGGGCTGACACGTCTTGTATCCGGTCAAGGAGCAGATGACGAGCGTCTGACAGTCCTCGTCGCACCCGACCGTCACCCCTGGCACGCACGAGCACGGAGGCGGCGTACCTGCGTCGGTCTTCCCGGCGTCCGGCGTTCCGGCGTCGATGTGCTCGGGCGGGTAGTGGCAGGTCAGTACCTCGCCTTCGCAAGGGCCCCACTGCGCGATTTCCTTGCCCGTGCACTTCTGCACGCCGTCCCGACAGTGATCCACGTGTCGTTCGTTCGGCGGCCCCGTCCAGCATGCTTGATCGGGCGTGCCGGGCTGGCAGCTACAACCTGGAACCTTGAACAGCAGATCTTGCTGACAGACCGTCGCCTGCGGCGTGACCGTGAACGGGACGTCGGCAGAGCCACCTGTCGAAGAGCCGCCGGCGACATTCGTCGTGTCGAGCCCGCTGGTTCCTGCGGCGCCCGATTGTCCCGCCATCGGGTCCGTGACGCTCGGCTTGGTCGGAGAAAAGTTCGACGAGCCGTTCGACGAACAGCTCGTCGCCGCAACCGCGAGTAACACGGCCCCGATCGCGGCCGAAGGCAGCTGACCAAATGACGTCAAAGCGCGCTCCGTTCTGGCGCCGCGAGCGCGCCCGGCTGTGCACCACTCGAACTGTTACGAGATGCGTCTGCCGATCCACCTGGAAAGACGTGATCGGCAATTCCAAGAATGCTCGGTACAGACGCTTGCGCACGCGATCGAGCTGGTGCGAGACGCGAACGTCGTCGGAGACGCATGGGGTGATCCTGAGTCGCCCGAGGAACGTGAAATGATGGCGAGGCACGCTGGCGTCGCACGCGCGGGAACGGGAAGAAGAGGAAGAGTGAGGGGCAGCGTGAGAGTGAGGGGCAGCGTGAGGGTGAGGGGCAGCCGTGTTGAAACGGCTTTGTGGGCCTCGGGCAATGAATCACGCGGGGTTCGCGGGCCCGGTCGGGACAAATCCTTCTCGGCCCGAGCGGCACGGGCGTGTTATCCTTGCGGGCTAACGTGAGAACGGTCGACATCGTCGTGTTCACGTCGAAGCTCTGTAACCTCCGTTGCAGGTATTGCTACGAGCTGCCGCTGCTGTCGGACAAGACGCGCATCACGCTCGAGCAGCTGGAGATCGCCTTCCGCCACTTCGACGCGTTTTTCCGCAAGGTCGAGCAGCCCACCACGATCCGCTTCTGCTGGCACGGCGGCGAGCCGTTGCTCATCGAGCCGGATTACTACTGGAAGGCGTTCGAGCTGCAGCGCGAGGTCTTCGCGGGGTCGCCCCATCGCGTCGTGAACAACCTGCAAACGAACCTGACGGTGCTGGACGACGCGCGATTCGATCTCATGAAAAATGGTTTCGACGCCGTCGGTGTTTCGCTGGATGTCGTCGGCGGCTTGCGGGTCAACGCAGCCGGCAAGGACCAGGAATACCGGACGGTCGAGAACCTCGAACGGGTACGCGAGAGAGGCCTCACTCCCGGCGGAATCACCGTTCTCAGCCGTGCGAACATGTCCCGGCTGGAGACGGTGTACCGGTTCTACCGCGATCGCGGGATGAACTTCCGCGTCCTGCCCATCGAGCCCGGGCTGTACGAGCCGGGGCAGTTCTTCGAGCTCGGCGCGAAGGAGATCCTGTCGGCGCTCTGCAAGCTCGCCGATCTCTGGTTCACCGAGGCGCCCCCGCTCCGCATCGAGCCCATTCACTCGTCGCTCGATGTGCTGGTGAGCACCGCCGGACAGATGGACGTGCGGATCCTCCCCTACGATCTCACGGGCTGGCAGTGGGTGGTCCTCTTCGACACCAACGGTCAGATCCTCGGCTACACCGACGGGTTCGACGGAGCCAACAGCCCCGGTAACGTCTTCGAGACCGGCTTCGACGTCATCATGCGCAGCGCTGCTCAGGAGCGCCGCGCCGAGCAGGCCCGTACACAGATCGAAAGGAGCTGTCCCGGCTGCCCTTACTACCTCTCGCGGTGCAACGGCCACCATGTCGCCGAGGGCGGAGCGACCATGCACGAGGCCCAGCCAGACGGCTCGCGTCGGTGTGTGGTTGCGCGCGGGCTCTTCGAGCATCTCGAGAAGCGGCTCGTGCAAGCCGGCGTCCTCGACACGCCGGGTATGCTTTCGGCGGCATTCCGGGAGGCCAACGGCTGGCCCGAGGCCGGGCCGAAGGCCGCCACGTCGTCCTGAGCCGTTCATGCTGACCGCGCTGGAAGCCTCGGCGCTCTCCTGTCCTGGAGAGCAACGTGCGGGGATCGTCGCGAAGCTGCGCGCGAACCTTCAGCGCGAGTACGTCTGGGGCCTGCTCGTGCGCAGCGGGGAAGCGCTCGCGCGAGAGGCACCCGCGCTCGCCGCTCTTCTCCAGCGCAGTCGCGACGATGCCAGTCTGTTCGTTGACGCCATTCCCTGTCAGCAAGCGGCCCTCGTCGCCTCGACGTGCGGCAGGGAAGACGATGCGGGCTGGGTCGCGGCCCAGGTCGGGCTGGCTCTGCGGCACGCCGGCGTGCTCGACCCGTGGAGCGTGCGGTTCAGAACCCCGCGACGTGTCCGTTTCGCCGCCTGGGTTTCACCGCCCCTCGGCGAGCTCGACACCGCGGAGCTCGAGGACGTCGAAGCACGCGGATGGGTGCGCTTGCCCGCGCTCGCGGTGCAAGAAGGGTCGTTCGCGGTTCTTCCGAATGAGCTCGACGAGGTCTGTCCCATCGAAGCGCCCCGCTTCCGCTGGAAGCCGAGTGACGCCATCCCGGACTGTGTCGCGGCATTATCGACGTCGCTCGATGTCCTCGCGCGCGATGCGCCCGAATACCTCGGCTGGATCGAGCATGGAATCCATACGATCGTACCCGTCGATTCGCCCCCCGACGCCAACGTCAGCAAGAGTATTCAGAACGTCGACGGCGTCGTCGTGATCGGGCTGCCTGCCGACTCCGCCACGCTGGGCGAGCTTCTCGTCCACGAAGCGAGCCACCAGCTTCTGCACCTGGTAGAGCCTGTTGTCGCTATCTCGAACGGATATGACACTCACCAGTACTTTTCACCATTCGCGCGTGCCGATCGCGACGTTCGCAGGATGCTCCTCGGCTTTCATGCGTTTGCAAATATCGCGGCGTATTACCTGCGAATCGGCGGGAACGACGCCGATAAATGGCTCGCACAATGGTTTCCCGCACTTGAGCGAAGCCATCGCGCGATAGCGATGAGCGAGGGGCTGACGCCGCATGGGCGCGCCCTGTTCGAACCCGTAGCGAGCTTGATTGGTCTCTGATAGCGTGCGGTGCTGTCACTCTTGAGCCTGCGAACGAAAACCAGAGGTAGGAAAGGAGCTCGCCATGTCACAAGAGAAGGTCGCGCAGTTCATCAAGGCCGTAGCTGAAAAGAAGGACCTCAACCAGAAGGTCGCGGCTGCAGAAAAGAGCACCAGCGCCTGGGTGCAGCTCGGCAAGCAAGCCGGCTTCGACTTCTCGAAAGACGACCTCGTCGGATTCGTCAAGCAGATGACCGGAGGCGCGGCGACCGAGAAGGACGCGGTCACGGTGCTGCT